>NZ_JBDPLY010000017.1:0-179298 GCF_039871695.1 Actinomadura sp. B10D3 | reverse complement strand
GGTACGGCTTACGCTCACCCATGCCATCAGTGCAGCTCAGCCACACCCATGGTCACAATCCACCGCCATATGATTGTCACTCACAGTGACTAGTCATACTGGAACGCTCGGCCACAAAACTCCCTCTCAGGCCGATCGAGACCGTGTGCACTTCAGCTTTGTGCCCTCCCAGTGGCAGGTCTGCTGGTAGCCGGAGCGGAATGGGGCGCCGACCCACGGGTAGCTGTCGTCGGACTGTTTACTCGGCATGACACCGGTGAAGTTCGCGGCGTCGTCGATGCTTCCGGTGCCGGTGTACCTGGTCTGCATCGGATAGGGGTACACGGGCCGGGTGCGGACGGTCCGGTCGCCGTTCTTCTTGGCCGCGATGATCTTCTGTGGGGCGGTGCCCTTCTCGACCCAGTCGTAGACGGGTGTGAACAGGTCGAAGGTGTCGGGTCCGTATCCCTGCACGCAGTGGTAGACGCCGGGGAACAGGAAGGTTCGGGCGAACCGTCCGGTGGCCTCGGGGCCGCCCATCCGCTGGGTGAGGGCGTGGTGGTAGGCCAGGGTGCTCTCGGTCGGGATGGCTGGGTCGGACCAGCCGTGCCACATGATGAGCTTGCCGCCGCGGTCGCGGAAGCGGGTAAGGTCGGGGTCGGTGGAGTCGTAGATCCCGCTCATCTCACGCAGCTTCTTGAAAGTGCGCAGGTCGAAGCGGTGGTCCTTCAGGGTGTAAGACGCGGGCGGGTTGGTCCAGGACGAGAAGTACTTGAGGTAGTTGTAGCCGAGGGCTTCCAGGCCGCCGGTCTGGCCTTGGGGCGCGATCACGTAGCCGAGCCAGGCCGCCTCGGTGCCCTTGGCGAGGCCAGCCGGGAACAGCCGCCGGCCCTTGGCGTCGACCGGCCCCTGGTAGATCTTGCGGACCACGTCGACCTGGTCCCTGGTCAAGCAGGTCGGCTGGGGCGAGGCCGTGGGGCAGCGCAGCGTGCCGGGATCGAAGTCGCAGTCGCGCGGGTTGTTGATGAGGCCGTCGGTGAGCCCGTCGCCGGCGTCGCAGGCCTCCATGACCTTGCTCTGCAGGAGCGGCAGCTTGTCCGGGCCGAGGATCTGGCGGCCCTTGCCGTCGATGTTGACGGTGGCGATCCAGGGGAAGAACTCGCCGGCCAGCGCCACGAGGTTGTTGCCGGGGGCGCCGGCGATGATGCCGTCGAAGTCATCGGGGTAGCGCTGGGCCTCCATCAGCGCCTGCCGGCCGCCGTTGGAGCATCCGGCGAAGTAGGAGTACCGGGGTGCCTGCCCGTAGTAGGCCTTGGTGACCGCCTTGGCGACGAGCGCGGTGACGTGCTCGGACCGGTAGGCCATGTCGACTCGAAGCTGCGGGTCCGAGTGGGCCCAGAGAGCATCCCGCGAGTCGACGCCGATGTGGCCGCCGTTGCTGGCGCCGAGGACGACGCGCCCGTCGTCGGGGGGCGCGCATCCGCCGGGGAGGAAGTGGTTGGGGTTGTCGGGGGCGGCGAATCCGCAGAAGCCGCCGCAGCCGAGCTGCACGTAGCGTCCGGTCCAGCTCTGTTCGGGTAGTCGGAGCTCGAACTGGATCTGGGGTGAGACGTAGCCCTTGACCTGGCAGTAGGCGGGCTTGCCGGCGGTGGCCGGGACGTGCGTCGCGGAAATGATCTTTGTGGGGGCGTCGGGGAGGCCGGTGAGGTCCAGGCCGGTCAGCTGCTGGCAGGAGATCGTCGCGGCTGATGGCGTCGTGGTGCCGGCTCTGGCAGGCGTTCTGCCGGTGAGTGTCTGGGCGGCCGTCGCCGCGAGCAGGACGGCCATGACACTGGCGGCGATCAGGAGGATACGTCTGGATTTGGGCAGGCTTACGCGTCTCATGGGATGGGGTGTCCTTCCGCCGGGGGTGCAGCAGAGGCCGGCTCTGCTGCGGTCGGAGAATGGTGAGGGCGTTGTGGGGGGCCGAGCCGTCAGTTGACCTGGCGGCTGCGGCCCGACCAGTACGGTGCGCGAAGCGACTTCTTGTCGATCTTGCCGGAGGGGTTGGTGGGCAGGGAGTCGACGAAGTCGACGCTCTTGGGGGCCCAGACGCTTCCCTTGTGCTGCTTGACCAAGGCGATGAGCTCGTCGGGGGAGACCGAGATGCCCGGCCGGACGACCACGAGCGCCTTGACCGCCTCACCCCACCGCGGGTCCGGGACACCGATGACGGCGCATTGGGCGACGGCGGCGTGAGTGATCAGAACGTCCTCGATCTGGCGCGGGAAGACGTTGAAGCCGCCGGTGACGATCATGTCCTTCTTGCGGTCGACGATGAAGACGTAACCGGTGTCGTCGATGTAACCGATGTCACCGGACCGTACCCAGCCGTCCTGCATCGCCTCGGCGTCCCGCTCGGCATCGACGTATCCGACCATCTGCCCGGGCTGGGAGGCGCAGATCTCACCGGTCTCGCCCGTCGGCAGGACGCGCCCATCGGCGTCGCGGATGGTGAGGTCGACGTGGTACATCGGCCGCCCCGCCGAGGCCAGCCGGGCGATTCCCTCGGGGGAGTCGAGGCGGTGGTCTTCCTTGCGCAGGCAGGTCATGTAGCCGGGTTCGGTTCCGGCGTAGGTCTGGGCGAAGATGCGCCCGAAGGCCTCCAGGGCGCGCCGGAGCCCGTCGGGAGCCATGGGCGAGCCCGCGTAGATGATCGTGCGGAGCGTGGACAGGTCGGCCTTCTCGCGGCGGGGATGGTCCAGCAGCATGTACACGATCGTGGGGACGACGGCGGTGGCCGTCACACCCTCCCGCTCGATGGTGTCCAGCAGCAGGTCCAGGTCGAAGCCGGGCAGAAGGACGTTGGTCCCGCCCCTCATGAACACGGGCATCACGAAGGTCTGGGTGAAGTGGGTGAGCGGCGCGGCGTGCGCGAAGACCTCGCCGGGCCGGATGTCGCCGATCTCCAGGCCCGCGGTGATGGCGTAGTGCGACCAGGTGGCGTGGGTCTGCAGAACGCCCTTGGGGACGCCCGTCGTGCCGGAGGTGAACCCGACGAAGGCCAGGTCGTCGTTGCTGATGTCCACGCCCGGGTCGGTGGAGGGCTTCGACCCGAATGCGGCCTCGTAGTCGAGGACGCCCGGCGCCGGGGCCCCGCCTCCGAGCCGGACGACGTGCCGGAGTTCGGGGAGGCGGTCGCGGATCTGCGCGATCTGGTCATCGAAGGACTCGTGGTAGATCAGCGTCGAGGCCTGGACCTCCTCAAGGTAGTAGTGGAAGTCCTCGGCGGAGGCACGCGTGGGCATCTGGGTGACCGCCGCGCCCGCCTTCCAGATCCCGCACATGGTGGGGATGAACTCCAAACAGTTCGGCATCAGCAGCCCGACGCGATGCCCGCTGCCGATCCCGAGGCCGGTGAGTCCGTTGGCGACCCGGTTGGCCCATTCGCGCATCTGCACGTAGGTGAGGCGCCGTTCGGCGTCCACCAGGGCCGTGCGGTCGGCGTAGTAGGTGCACGTCCGGTCGAAGACCTTGGGCAGCGTTCCCCACATGGCGTCTACCTTCCTGATCCTGTCGTGGCCGAGGACTGCCGTGCTGGATTGCCGATACTGGGTGGACCGCTGCAGGGCGACGGCAGTCTCCTGCCGTGCCCGGTGGTACTCGCGGGAGGTCTGGTCAACGAGTTCGGCGACGCTGAGGATCTCGGTGATACCCGAGACGCTGTGGCCTGCGCTCCACACGTTGCGCTGGTTGAGGAGCCGCTGTTGCGCGAAGCCGTCCGCGGCGGGGAGCGCGGCCTGCGCCGTCACCTTCTCCAACCATTCGTCCAGGAAGTTGGCCGGTAGCCCACTGAGGGCGGTGGTCAGGGTGACGTCGTCGAGGGTGGAGTCGACCAAGGCTTGCCGGAAGGCCTCCTCGGCGAGGCTCTCGGTGGTCGCGATGAACTTGGTGCCCATATAGGCCAGGTCGGCGCCCAGGACCTGGGCGGCCCACAGCGCGGCGCCGTCCGACACGCCGCCGGCGAGGACGAGAGGTCCGTCGAATCGGTCGCGGACGGCCCGGACGAACGACAGTGGGTTCGCCCAGCCCGTCTGCCCCCCGGCGCCCGCCGTCAGCAGCACCAGGCCGTCGACGCCCACGTCGATCGCGCGCTGGACGTGGCGCATGCTCGCGACGTCGGCGAAGACCAGGCAGCCGGCGTCATGCAACGGCCCCAGGACCGGTGCGGGTGACCCGACGCTGGTGATGACGAGGGGTGCCCCATGGCGGATCAGGGCGGCGACATCCCCTTCGAGCCGCTGGTTCGAGCGATGCACGACCAGGTTCGCGGCGAACGGCGCGGCCGCGTCCTCCATGTCACCGAGACCGGCGGCGATCTGCTCCAGCCAGCCGTCGAGTTCGAGGGGTGTCCGCGCGTTGTGCGTGGGGAACGACCCCACGACTCCGCTGCGGCAAGCCGCGACCACCAGATCGGGCCCCGACACATCGGTCATCGGGGCCGCAACGAGTGGCAGCGCTAGACGGTCGAGCTGGCCAGGCAGGGCCATCACCCCTCCAGAGTGAAGATCCGATGGTCGATCCAGCGATCAAAACATTCGCGTGTAGTGGCTACTTGGTGTCGTAAGTAAATATCGATTAATCTCGACTTGGCAAGAGCATGCGGCATGACAACCAGTGCGGAGGTTCTGCGTGGACCGTCTCGTCCAGATCGCCGGCGTCGGGATGACCCCGTTCGCCAAACCCAGTGCCAGCGTCGCCTACACCGTGCTGGCCGAGCAGGCCGCCCGCGCCGCGCTGGCGGACGCCGGCATCGACTACCGCCGGGTGCAGCAGGCGTACGCCGGATACGTCTACGGGGACTCCACCTGCGGGCAGGCAGCCTTGTACGGCCTCGGGCAGACCGGCATCCCGATCGTCAACGTCAACAACAACTGCTCCACCGGCTCCTCGGCGCTGTGGCTGGCCCGCCAGGCCGTCCAGAGCGGGGCGGTGGAATGCGCGCTGGCCGTCGGTTTCGAGCAGATGCGTCCAGGTGCGCTCGCCAGCGTGTGGGAGGACAGACCCGACCCCCTTGAGCGCTTCGAGACGGTGATGACGCAGGTCCAGGGCCTGGACGCGCACGCACCGGTCGCCGCGCAGTTCTTCGGCGGAGCCGGCCAGGCCTACGCCGAAGCGCACGGCACCGCACCCGAGACGTTCGCAAAGATCTCGGCCAAGGCCCGCCGGCATGCCGCCGGTAACCCCCACGCGGTGTTCCGCACGGCGCTGACCGAGGAGGAGGTGCTGGCGTCGCCTCACATCCACGGGCCGCTGACCCGCCTGCAGTGCTGCCCGCCCACCTGCGGTGCGGCCGCCGCGGTGGTCTGCAGCCCAGAGTTCGCGCGGCGGCACGGCTTGGACACCTCCATCGTCATCCGCGCGCAGGCGCTCACCACCGACACGGCGTCCACCTTCGACGCCGCAGACATGCTGAAGGTCGTCGGCTACGACATGAGCCGAGCCGCCGCCGACCGCGTCTACGCCGACGCCGGTGTCGGGCCCGACGACATCGACGTGGTCGAGCTGCACGACTGCTTCACCACCAACGAACTCATCAGCTACGAGGCACTCGGCCTGACCCCGGAAGGGACCGCGGAAAAGTTCGTCCTCGACGGCGACAACACCTACGGCGGAAAGGTGGTCACCAATCCGTCCGGCGGACTGCTGTCAAAAGGACACCCGCTCGGCGCCACCGGCCTCGCCCAATGCGCCGAACTGGTGTGGCAGCTCCGCGGCCAGGCCGACGCCCGGCAGGTCGAGGACGCCCGGCTCGCCCTCCAGCACAACATCGGGCTCGGCGGCGCCGCCGTGGTGACCCTCTACGAGAGGACCGCCTGAGATGGCCCCGGCCTCCGACGCGGTCGGCCTGTCCACCCCGCCCTCGACCATCGACGTGGAGCGCGGACGCCTGCGGCTGTTCGCCAAGGCCATCGGCGAGACCGACCCCCTCTACACCGATCTCGACGCCGCCCACACCGCTGGTCACCGCGACCTGCCCGTCCCCCCGACCTTCCTGTTCTGCCTGGAAATGGACCGTCCGGACCCGTTCGCCTTCCTGTCCGAAGCCGGGATCGACCTGGAACGCGTCCTACACGGCGAGCAGAGCTTCACCTACCACGCCCTCTGCTACGCCGGCGACAGCCTGACCTTTGAATCCAGCATCACCGACGACTACGAGCGCAAAGGCGGCGCACTGCGATGCCTCGTGCGCCAAACCCGCGTCACCAGGGCCGACGAGCCGATCGCCGACCTCAGCAACGTCATCGTCGTCCAGCAATCGAAGGCCCGAGCATGACGCCCCTCACCGAGTTGCGCGTGGGCGACGAACTGCCGCCCTTGCGGCTGCCGAGAATCAGCCGGACGACGCTGGCCCTGTACGCGGGCGCATCAGGCGACCATAACCCCATCCACATCGACATCGACGCCGCCCGTAAGGCCGGGCTCGACGACGTCTTCGCCCAGGGAATGCTCTCCATGGCCTACCTCGGCCGGCTCTTGACCGGCTGGGTGCCCCAGGACCGCATCCGGTCCTACAGCGTCCGCTTCACCGCCATCACCCCACTCCACGCCGAGCCGGTCTGCACCGGCCGCGTCACCGCGATCGAAGGCGACGGAGAGCGTAGAGCCCGCCTCGACCTCCAGATCGCCCTGGACGACGGCACCATCACCCTGCGCGGCCAAGCTCTCATCGCACTGGCATGACATCACCGGAAAGGACCCTCGTGGGAACACTCGACGGCAAGATCGCCTTGGTCTCCGGCTCCGGACGCGGCATCGGCCGCGCCATCGCCCTGAAACTCGCGAGCCACGGCGCCCGCGTCGTCATCAACGACCTCGACCCCGAACCGGCGGAGGAGACCCTGGCTGCGATCAAGGCCGCAGGCAGCGAAGCCGTCGCCTGTATCGGCAGCGTCACCGACGAAGACTTCGCCGACCGGTTCGTGGCCACCGCCGTCGACACCTACGGCGGTGTCGACATCGTGATCAACAATGCGGGCTACACCTGGGACAGCGTCATCCAGAAGATGACCGATGAACAGTGGGACGCGATCCTGGACGTGCACCTCAAAGCGCCGTTCCGCATCCTGCGTGCCGTCCAGCCGGTCATCAGCGCCCGCGCCAAGGCCGAACAGGCCGACGGTCACCGCGTCCACCGCAAGATCGTCAACATTTCCTCGATCGCAGGGCTCGGCGGCAACGCCGGCCAGGCCAACTACGGCGCGGCCAAGGCGGGCATCGTCGGCCTCACCAAGACCCTCGCCAAGGAATGGGGCCGCTACGGCGTCAACGTCAACGCCGTCGCCTACGGCCTCATCCGCACCCGCCTCACCGAGGCGGCCGCCGACACCGACACCACCATCGACGTGCAGGGACGCCAGATCAAGGTCGGCGTCAACCCCGGCCTGCTCACCGCGATGGAACAGATGATCCCGCTCGGCCGGGCCGGCACCCCCGAAGAGGCCGCCGGAGCTGTCTACCTGCTGTGCCTGCCAGAGTCGGACTACATCAGCGGCCAGGTCGTCGTCTGCGGCGGCGGCTACTCCTGAACGGACCTAACATTCCCCACGTGATGCCGACCGAGGACAAGACCGCCATGACGCGGACGAACACGCGCCCGGTACGCAACAGCCGCCCCCGCGACCGCAAGGCGCAGATCGTGGCGGCCGCCGCCGACCTGTTCCACCGGCACGGCTACCACACCGTGACGATGGAACAGATCGCCGGAACGGTCGGCATCACGGCCGGGGCCCTCTACCGCCACTTCCGCAACAAACAGGAGCTGCTTGCCCGTACCGTCGACGACGGACTCGCGGTGTTCGAGACCGCCGTCCGAGACACCGCGCCAGGAGACATCGGCACACTCCTGGACGTCATGGCCACCCTCACCCTGGACCGCCGCGATCTCGGCGTCCTCTGGCAACGCGAATCCCGAAACCTGCCCGACACCGACCGGGACCGGCTACGCCACCGCTTCCGCAGCATCGCCGAAGACACCGGGCCGCTCATCCAGGCGGCCAGACCCGGCCTCACCACGGCCGACGCCGACCTGCTGACCTGGGCACTGTTCGCCGTCTTCGCCAGTCCCTCCCACCACACCGCACAACTTCCCCGCGCACGCTTTCACGCCCTCCTTCAGAATCTCGGGAACGCCGTGATCTACACGCCCCTCCCCGAAACCCAGGAGACGAGTGACCTGCCCCGCGTCGAGACCGCCGGCCTGTCCCGCGCGTCCCGCAGGGAATCCGTCCTCGACGCCGCCGCGCGCCTGTTCGGCCAACGCGGCTACCAGGCCGTCAGCATGGAGGACATCGGTGCCGCCGCCGGCATCAGCGGCGCAGGCATCTACAACCACGTGACCGCCAAATCCGAACTCCTCGTCGCGGCCCTCACCCGCGCCGCCGACGCCCTGCACATGGACGCCTCTCGGATCTTCGCCACCGCATCCACTCCCGGCCAGGCCCTCAGCAGCCTCCTCCGGTCCTACATCGACCTGACGCTGACCTCCAGCCACCTCACCGGCGCCCTGATCACCGAGGTCGTCCACCTTCCCGACGACCAGCGCCACACCATCCGCCGCCTGCAACACGACTACGTCGGCGAATGGGTCCAGCTCCTCACCACCGAGACCCCCGACCTCACCGAACCCGAAGCCCGCGTGATCACCCAAGCCGTCCTCGCCATCGTCAACGACCTGGCCCGCATCGACCATCTCCGCCGACGCCCCCGCCTCAACGATGACCTCGCGGCCCTCGGCCAAGCCGTCCTCACATCACCGCGGCCAAACACCCCCTGATCCGGTGCCCGGTACCTCGACTCGCCGGGGACGTGCCCCCCGCGACGTCGCTCATAAAGCCCGCCCAGTAGCCCTGTTCGTCGCTGCACCCGTTCCCCGGGCCACTGGGACCCCGCAAAACGTCGAAGCGCCGACACTTTCGACGTCGGCGCCTCGCGGTAGGGGTGGGTCAGCAGCAGGCGGTGCCCGTCGTGCTCTTCTCGGGCGCTCCGGTGCCGACCGCGACGGGGACAGCGCCCGTTGCGGAGGGCGTCTGGGGAGTGCAGCACGCTGAGGACTCGGTCTTCGCGAGGGTGTCGGCGTCGGCCTTGACCACGTAGACCTCCCAGGGCTCGTTGCCGGGGCCGGTGACCCAGACCTTGTCCTGGAGGGCGTAGCAGCAGGCGGTGTCGTTCTCCTCGCGGGTGGCCAGTCCTGCGGCGGCCAGGCGCTCGGCCGCGTCGGTGACCAGGCCCGAGTCCTCTACCTCCACGCCCAGGTGGTCCAGGCGGGTGGCCTCCTCGCTCTGGCCTTCGATCAGGACGAGCTTGAGCGGGGGCTCGGCGACGGCGAAGTTGGCGTAGCCGGGACGGCGCTTGGCCGGCTCGGTGCCGAACAGCTTTGTGTAGAAGGCGACCGAGGTCTCCAGGTCGGGGACGCGGAGCGCGAGCTGGACGCGGGACATGAGCTTCCTCCTTGAGATGGAACGGGCGTAGGGCAGGTCAGATGCGGGTGCCGAACCCGGCGGCGAGCGCGGCACTGAGGTGATGCCCCATCATCAGTTTGATTCGATGTCTGTCTAATCAGTCCAGCATGACCCTAACATAGATAGGTGTCAAATTAGAGGCGCCTCGAATTAAAGGGTCCGCCGGTCACCAAGCTCCATGGTCTGCCGCGAGGACGACGAGGTCTCCGTGTGCGAATGGTCCCCGCTGGATGGTCCGCGGCTTCTGGGTGGTTCCGCTGTCGGAACCAACCGCCTCGAACCGTCACAGGCAAGAACGCGCAGCCGGCTCTCTGTCGTCCAGGCGAAGGTCGCCGCTGGAGGGGGGCGAGGAGGCCTGACGGTAATCAGCCAGCAGAGTTGGCACAGGCGTCCGGGGGCGAGGGTGGGGCGCGGGATGCCCATGCGCAGGTGTTCGCTGTGGTGCACGGCCTCGTCCAGCAGCATCGCGACGTGATTGCCGTGCAGCCGGTAGATGATGCGCTGCCCGGCGCGTTCACCCTCGACCAGGCCCAGCAAGCGCGAGAGGTGCGGCTGGTGGGAGAGTGCGAACGCTCCATGCTCACCACTTCGGCCAGGTCGGTGACGGCGCAGGGGCCGTGGCGGAGCCGTCCGAGAATCAGCAGGCGGGACGGGGTGACCCTGGCGCCATCGCGCCGACCCGCCCCGTCCGCGACGAGAGCGACACCCGCGTTCGCGCCCTGCTCGCCGAACTCCTGATGGCTCCGGCATCGACCGCCCTTCCGCATCCGACGTTCATCGTCTATCGTCGATAGACGATGAATGAAGAGAAAGGACCGCTCGACCGGCGGACCGCCACCGAGTACGCGTCGTGGTTTAAGGCGCTCGCCGACCCGACCCGCATCCAGATCGTGTCCCTCCTTGCGCGGCAGGGACGGCCGATGAACGTCGGAGAGATCGTCGAGGCTGTCCACGTCGGGCAGTCGACCGTTTCAGCGCATCTCAAAGTGCTGTCAGACGTTCGGTTCGTCCTGGTCGACCAGCACGGCACCGCCCGTTACTACCGGATCAACCAGGCGTGCGTGCAGTGCTTCCCCACCGCCGCCGATCTGATCATGGGACTCCCCGCACCGGCCGCGCCGACCTGCCCACCCGAAGGGGACACCTGATGCCCGACTCCGGCACCGGTGGCCGTTCCACCCCTGAGGCCATCGTCGCGCGGTACTCCGGCCTGGCTCGGCTCGCCCTGGCCGGCGGGACCCCACAAGACGGCGGCACCTGCGGCGACACCCCCGCACCGTGTGCCGGCCCATCGGCGATAGGTGCGGGGGAGGTGCCGGTGCGGGCTTAGGTGGTCAGTTCGGCGGCGAGTTTTTCGATGCGGGCTCGGATCTGGTCGCGGATGGGGCGGACGGCGTCGACGCCTTGGCCGGCCGGGTCGTCGAGCTGCCAGTCCAGGTAGCGCTTGCCGGGGAAGACCGGGCAGGTGTCGCCGCAGCCCATGGTGATGACGACGTCGGAGGCCTTCACGGCGTCGACGGTGAGGACTTTGGGGATCTCGGCGGAGACGTCGATGCCCTCTTCGGCCATGGCCGCGACGACGGCCGGGTTGACCTGGTCGGCGGGCTGCGATCCGGCGGAGCGGACTTCGACCCGGTCGCCGGCGAGGTGGGTGAGGTAGGCGGCGGCCATCTGGGAACGTCCGGCGTTGTGGACGCAGACGAACAGCACGCTGGGCTTGTCAGGCATCAAGGCTCCGTCGTGGGTGCGGTGTGGACGGGTCGAGGGTGGCGAGCAGGTCGGTGACGAGCAGGTCGAGCTCGTCACGTATGCGGCGGAGCTCGGTCAGGGGCTGGTGGGCGGGGTCGGGCACGGCCCAGTCCAGATACCCCACGCCGGGCAGGATCGGGCAGGCGCCGCCGCAGCCGAGGGTGACGACCAGGTCGGCGGCCGCGACCATCTCGTCGGTCAGCGGTTTGGGGTACTCGGCGGACACATCGACGCCGATCTCGGCCATGACCTCGACGACGGCCAGTTCCAGCTCGGCGGCGGGCGTGGTGCCGGCCGAGCGTGCGTGCAGGGCGCCGCGGCCGCGTACGGTGGCGAGGGCGGCGGCCATCTGGGAGCGTCCGGCGTTGGCGTCGCAGACGAACAGCACCTCGGGGACCGGCTTGGCGAGCCGGCCGCTCGCTTGGGCGAGCGCGGTGAGCCGTTCGGCGGCGAACCGTTCGGCCAGGACCACCAAGTGGCGGTCGACGCGGGATGCGTCGTGCAGCTGACGGTAGGAGTCGATGACCAGGCGGCGGACGGTGTCGGTGGAGACCAGTCCGTGGAAGCGGGCGGCCAGCCGGACCGCGATGCGGTCGAAGACGGCCCGGTCGGCGGGGACGCTCATGTCCGGCTCGCTCATGTCTGGTTCTGCGCCTCGGGCGTCGCGGAGGTGTAGCGGCGGCGCAGCCACAGCGAGACGTAGACCAGGGCGACCAGGACCGGGACCTCGATCAGCGGTCCGACGACACCGGACAGCGCTTGGCCGGAGGTGACGCCGAAGGTGCCGATCGCCACGGCGATGGCCAGCTCGAAGTTGTTGCCGGCGGCGGTGAACGCCAGGGTTGCGGTGCGAGGGTAAGGCAGCCGGACGCCTCGTCCCAGGGCGAATGCTCCGCCCCACATCACCGCGAAGTAGGCCAGCAGCGGCAGGGCGATCCGGGCGACGTCGGCGGGCTGGGAGGTGATCGTCTTCCCCTGAAGGGCGAACAGGATCACGATGGTGAACAGCAGCCCGTACAGCGCGGCGGGCCCGATACGCGGGAGGAAACGCGACTCGTACCATTCGCGGCCGCGGGCAATCTCCCCCAAGCGCCGGGTGAGGTAGCCGGCCAGCAGCGGAACGCCGAGGAACACCAGCACGTTGATCACGATCTTGCCGGTGGAGATGTGCAGGTGGCCGGTGTCCAGACCGAGCCAGCCCGGCAGGAGTTGCAGGTAGAACCAGCCGAGCACGCCGAACGCGACGACCTGGAACACCGAGTTCAGCGCGACCAGCACCGCGGCGGCTTCGCGGTCGCCGCAGGCCAGGTCGTTCCAGATGATGACCATGGCGATGCAGCGGGCCAGTCCGACGATGATCAGGCCGGTGCGGTAGGCGGGCAGGTCAGGCAGGAAGATCCAGGCGAGCGCGAACATCACTGCGGGGCCGACCAGCCAGTTGAGCACCAGTGAGGAGACCACGAGACGGCGGTCGCCGGTGACGGTGTCGAGCCGGTCGTAGCGGACCTTCGCCAGTACCGGATACATCATGACCAGCAGGCCGAGCGCGATCGGCAGCGAGATCCCGCCCGCCTCCACCTTCGACAGTGCTTCGTCCAGGCCAGGGACGGCGCGGCCGAGCCCGAGCCCGACCGCCATCGCCGCGATGATCCACACCGGTAGGAACCGGTCAAGGGTGGACAGCTTGCCGATCAGGTTCGCCTCGGCGCCACCGGAGCGCGCGAGGCCGGAATCGGGGGTCGGTTCACGGGCCGGTTCGGTGGTGGTCACGTGCAGGGCCTCTTGCGTCCGGCGGCCTGGGCCGCGCGGGCGGTGTCGGCGAGTCCGGCGAAGTCGGCCGCGAGGGCGTCCAGCGCCTCGGGGCGCAGCCGGTAGTAGGTGAACCGGCCGCACGGCTCGGTATCGACCAGCCCGGCCTCGCGCAGCGCCCGCAGGTGGTTGGAGATATTGGTCTGCTTGCCCCCCGTCTCCTCGACCAGGTGGCAGGTGCACAGCGCCTCGCCCGCCAGCAGCGACACGATCTGCGCACGGAGCGGGTCCGCGAGCACCCTCAACACATCACTCTCTACTGACATCACCATAGAATGATACGTTAGCAGCGGTGTCGGCCTGCGCATACGACGAGGTCGGCGGAACCCAGACCCTCCGCGCGTGGGGGGCGGCGCGCTAGGGCGGACGGTGAGAACGGGCGGCTAGAAGGGCGCCTTGGCGCGCTCGGCGTACAGCTGGTAGCCCGCGCTGAGCATCGACGTCGCCGCCAGGGTGCACCAGTACAGGCCGCTCACCGACCCGGTGACGCGCGCCAGTGCGATGCGGTTGCCCTTGGCCGACTGGGCGGCGGTGACCTGCTTGTCCAGCACGCTAAGGGTGCAGTGGGTGTCGCCGTGCGCCAGGGCGCTGCAAGCGCTCCAGATCAGCTCGGCGGTGTCGGCGGAGTATCCAGCTGACGGTGCGGCGTCGCGGACCATGTCCTTGTAGCAGGCCGGGGTCTTGTTCAGGGTGCGTTCGGCCACGGCGGGGGCGACGCCGAGCGCGGTGGCGAGCAGGGCGTACAGGTCGGTGAGGGCCTGCTGCCTGGTCGTCGGGCCGGGATTGCTCAGCAGATCGCGGATCCGGTGGGCGGCGCGGATCTCGTTGCGCTGCATCGCCAGCCGACGGGTGACGCGGCCGGCCCGGTCCGCCGGCTGCAGCCACACCGCTCGCGCAGCGTTCTCCATCCCGGCGCGCAGCAGCGTGAACTGGGAGTGGGTGTGGATCATCAGCCGGTCGACGCCTTGCGGTGAGGAGTGCAGCACCGAGTGCAGGCACAGCAGGTGGTCTTGCGCGACGGTCAGCGCGTGCCAGGCGCCGTGGCCGACGTCGTGCGGGTGCGACTTGGCCTCGTCGCCGGCCAGCGGGCTGCCGGGCTGGATCTCCCAGGCCTGCGGCCGGGCTTGCAGCGCCTGGTGGCGCTGGTGCTCGCGGTCGACCAGGCGCGCCAACTTGTGCAGGAACTCCTGCTCCTCGCTCATGCCCGCCGACGGTACGCCCGGCCCTAGTAGAGCGGCTGTGTAATTTCCCCGACCGCTCTACCCGGGCGGCTGCTCGGCGAGCGCCGGGTCGGCGCTGGGGCTGGTTGCGGGGATGGCGACAGAGCGGCGGGGGATGCTGCCGGTGGCTGCCAACGCGGCCAGCGCTGCGGTGGCGGCAAGCGCGATGAACAGGGCGGGGTAGCCGCCGAGGCCGGCGGCCAGGGCGGCGCCGGCGGCGGGGGCGATGGCGATGGCGATGGTGACGGGCGCGGTCATGACGCCCGACAGGGAGCCGTAGTCGGCGGTGCCCCACCGGTCGGAGACGGCGGTGGCTTGCAGCAGGGTGGCGATGCCGCGCGTGGTGCCGGCCAGCACGGAGATGGCGATGAGCAGCGGAAGGGGGCCGGGTACCGCGGCCAGCACGAAGGTGGTGACGGCGGAGCCGGCCAGGATGCACACGGTGCGGGTCCGGACGCTGCTGCGCCGGACCAGGGCGCGGTAGCCCAGCCGACCGGCGACCTGCCCGACGCCGCCGAGGCCGAGTGCCCAGGCGGCGATGCCGCTGGAGGCGCCGCGCGCGGTGAGCAGTGGAATGAGGTTGGTCAGCACGGCGAACATCGAGAATGCCGACAACGTCAGCGCCGTGGTCAGCAGCAGGAACGGCGAACTGCGCACCACCGTGTGCACCGCGGCGCTCCCCTGGTCGCTGCCGTGGTCGCGGCCGACATCGCCATCGCCATCGGGATCGCCCGCGGAGGCGGTGCCGTGCTCGATGGGCGGCGGCCACGGGCGGCGCAGCGCGAAGTAGTGCAGGGGGATGGTCACCGCGGCCAGGACCGCGGCCAGGACCAGGTAGACGGCCCGCCAGGACATCTGGGTGGCCAGGGCGCTGGTGAGGGGTGCGAAGACGGTGCTGGCCAGGCCCGCGACGAGCGTGAGGGTGGTCAAGGCACCCAGATGGTGGGGGGCGTAGTAGCGGGTGAGGGCGACGAACGCGGGTTGGTAGAGCACGGCGGTCATCGCGGTCCCGGCCAGCAGCCACGCGGCCACGAACCAGCCCAGGTTCGGCGCGGCCGCCAGACCGATGACGGCAAGGACGCCCAGCACTGAGCCGCCGGTCATCAGCAGCCGGGGGCCGTGCCGGTCCAGCGCGCGGCCGAGCGGGATGCCGCCGAGCGCGGCCAGGATCAGCGCGGCGGAGAACGCCGCGGTGATGGCGCTGGTGGACCAGCCGGTGTCGCGGCTGATCCCCGGGGCCAGGACCGGGAAGGCGTAGTAGAGCACGCCCCAGCTGGTGATCTCGGTGACGCACAGCGCGAGCAGCGGCACGCGGGAGGTCGCATCGGTGCCGGCGCCGGTGCCGGAGGCGTGGTGGGTCGCCGCCGGCACCGGGACGGAGGATTCGCGGCTCACCGGCTAGTTGTCGCCTCGTTCGGCGTCGCCGGAGTGGCCGTGAACGCTTCCGGTCGCAAAGCCCAGCCCGACGGGGGTACCGATGCCGATGGTGATCGGCTCGGGCGCCGATCCGCCGCAGCACGAGCCGCCTCCGGCTTCGGCTGCGGTGACCGTGGCCGGTGTCTCGGCGGGTTCGGTGCCGCAGGAGGTGCCGCAGCCGTCGCCGGCGGCTCCGGGCACTTGGTCCTCGGTGATCAGGCTGGTGGAGCAGACGCCGGTTTCGGGAAGGTCGAGTTCGACGGCGTCGGCCGCGGCTCGGTCTCCGGCCAGGGCGGCGACCACGGAGCGGACCTGCTCGTAGCCGGTGGCCATCAGGAAGGTCGGGGCGCGGCCGTAGCTCTTCATCCCTACCAGGTAGAAGCCGGTCTCGGGGTGGGTCAGCTCGCGTTCGCCGTGCGGGGGGACGGTGCCGCAGGAATGGAAGTTGGGGTCGATCATCGGCGCGAGCCGGACCGGTGCCTCGGTGGCCGGGTCGAGTTCCACCCGGACCTCGCGGAGCATGTCCAGGTCGGGCCGGAACCCGGTGGCCGCCACCACGGCATCGGCCTCGATGACGCGCTCCCCGTCCGGGGTGGTGCCGGTGACCTCAACGGGCCCGGTAGCAGGGCCGTCGGCGGGTGCGGCGAAACCGGTGATCGTGAAGGACCGCACCAACTCGATCTCCCCACCTTCCACGGCGGCCTTGAGACGGGTGCCCAGCGCGCCGCGCGCCGGGAGACCATCGGCGTCGCCACCGCCGTACAAACGGGCGACCGACGCCGATCGGACGGCCCAGGTGATGCGGGTGCCCGGCGCGGTCTTGGCGAGTTCGGCGAGGGTGAGCAGGGTGTTGGCGGCGGAATGGCCCATGCCGACGACCAGGGCGTGCTTGCCGGCGAAGCGGTCGCGGTCGCGGCCCAGCACGTCCGGCAGCGGTCCGGTCAGGTAAGGGGCGGCCTGGTCCTCGCCAGGGGCGGTCAGGCCGGAGTGGCCGAGCGGGTTGCTGCGGCCCCAGGTGCCCGAGGCGTCGATGACGGCGCGGGCGGTCAGGTCGGTGACGGCGCCGTCCGGGCCGACGGTGCGGACCAGCAGCGGCTGCTGGTCGCGGCCGACGGTGCGGGTCACGTCGACGCCGCGCCGGGCGACGGCGATCACGCGGGTTCCGGTCCGGATCCGCCCGGCCAGTGCGGGCACCCTGGCCAGCGGGGCCAGATAGTCGCGGACCAGTTCGGCGCCGGTCGGCAGCGCCTCCGGATCGGGCAGGGTCCACCCGGTCGGCTCCAGAAGGCGGCGTGCGGCGGCGTCGGTGTCGTACCGCCATGGCGAGAACAGCCGGACGTGTCCCCATTCGGAGATCGCCGCCCCGGCGGCCTCGCCGGCCTCCAGGACCACGAAGTCCAGGCCGCGTTCCGCCAGATGAGCGGCAGCGGCCAGCCCGACCGGCCCCGCCCCGATGACCACCACCGGCAGGTCGCCGGAGTCGGTGTCATCGACGCAGCCGCACTCGGCGCTGGTCGTGGTCTCGATCACGGTGACCGCCGGGTCCAGGGACTGCTCGGTGTCGGTGCAGCAGCTGCTGACTCCGCAGCAGTTGCCCGCAGCCGCCGATTCGGGCGCCCGCTCGGCGGGCTCCTGGGACTGGTCGTTCTCGCTCATGATGTCTCCTCGCTGCGTTGCGTGGGTGGGCTTGCTTGGGCGGTCTTGTGGAATGGACGGTGCGGTTTAGGTCAGAGACTGGCGCGGTGGGCGGCCGCACGGCACGCGCTGGTGCAGACCTCCCCGCGGTCGTCGCGGAGGTTTAGGCGCCGCCGGAGCGTGCGGTGCTGTGCTGGGCGGTGCTGTGCCGGTCGCTGCTGTGCCGGGCGAGCGGCGGCTTCATCACACCCCCCTGTTTAGACATCCTTCGAAGCAGGCATCTGTTTGCATCCCTGCATAGATGGATGTCAAGTTAGAGTCATGTCTAAGTCGCTGGAGTTGGAAGACGTCACCGACCCGGCGTGCTGCGCGCCGCTGAGCGGGCCCGCTCTGGATGAGGAGGAGGCCGCCGAGCTGGCCGGGGTGTTCAAGGCGCTGTCGGACCCGGTCCGGCTGCGGTTGCTGAACATGATCGCCTCCGCGAAGGACGGCGAGGCGTGCGTGTGCGACCTGACCGGCTCCTTCGAGCTGACCGCCCCCACCATCTCCCACCACCTGAAGGTGCTCCGCCAAGCCGGGCTGATCGACGGCGAGCGGCGCGGGACCTGGGTCTACTACCGCGTCGTCCCCGAACGGCTCACCCGGCTGTCCGGCCTGTTCGCCCTGCCCGCCCTCGCCCCCGCCTAGCAAGCCGGCCTCCCGGCCTGGCGCGGCCGACGGCCGCCCGAGTTACCTCGTGTGCCGCCGAGCGAGCCGGGTGAAGATGTGGCGGGCGTCGGCGCCGACATCGCGCGGGGTCGCCGGAGCGAACGAACGCTGCCACTCCGAACCCACAAATCCCGCCCCTGGGGGATGGGGGACACACCGCCGCGCTGCAGCGGCTGCGCGCCAGCGCTCCCAGGCCGGCGAGATAGTCGACGCCGGGCCGGTACCTGATGGCCAGCAGCAGGACGGTCGACAGAGCACACACTTTGATCAGAGTCCGATGGCGCCGGCCGCATCGCGGATGTAGGCGGCAAGCTGACCGACGACGTAGTCGGCGTCGCGGCTGACTCCGCGCACGGTATTGGAGGAGAACGAGCGCTGGAACTCCAGCCCCAGGTAGACCAGCCCGACGTGGGTGGTGGAGATCCCATGGACGTGCGCGGGCAACCCTGCGTCGTCCAGAGCTCCCAATGAGCGCAGGTAGCCGAGATCGGGCCGGTATCCGGTGGCGAACAGGGCCACGTCGACTTTCTCCCGCCCCCCATCCGGCCAGACCACCCCGTCGCCGTCGAATGCGGTGAACATCGGCTGCCGGTCGAACCGGCCTGACTCCAGGGCGTTGTTGTAGTCACCGGTGTCGAGCACGAGAGGGCCGGGCACGAGGTGCCCGAGCCATGGGCCGGACAGCAGGTCGAAGCCGCTGGTCTCCAGCCAGTGGTGCAGGTCTTGGCCGCCGATCCGCTGGTGCATGAAGGAGATCGGCTGCAGGGTCGCGATGGTCACCGAGGCGACCTCGGCCAGTTCGTAGGCCACCTGGACGCCCGAGTTGCCGCCTCCAACGACGACGACTCTCTGGCCGGCGTATCGCTTGGGGTCACGGTACTGCGCGACGTGCAGGGTCTCTCCGGTGTAGTCCTCCTGGCCCGGCAGGACGGGCTGGTACGGCTTGCCGAAGGAACCACTGGCGGCAACGATCCCAGCGGCGGGGATGGCCTGACCGTCGGCGGTCCGGACGACGAACCCCCGGCCACGGGATTCGACATCGCTGACCCGTGTCCCGGTGCGGATCTCAACGTCGAGGTGGGCGGCGTAGCTCTCCAGGTAGTCGGCGACCTCGTCGCGCGTCGGATAGCGGTCGGGATCGCCGGGGAAGGGGAAGCCGGGCATCGCGCTGTAGCGGGCGGGAGAGAACAACGTGAGGCTGTCGTAGTAGCCCGGCCAGGAACCTGAGGGGCGATCGCCGGCCTCCAGGACGAGGGGCCGCATACCCGCATCACGCACGGCGCGCGCTGCGGCCAGGCCGGACTGCCCGGCTCCGACGATGACGACTGGATCGTTTGGTGTGGTCATGCCCAGGAACATATATACATGATTCGAGATATGTCAAAGCAGAGTTATGTGGTTGAATGTCGTCTGAGGGGGAGGACCGATGCCGCATACCTCGACCGTGCCCGCCGTTCCGGACACCGGTGTGTCTGCCTGCGCGACGTCCGGCTCAACAGCGCCCGAAGCACAGGAAGAGCCGGTCGAGTTCAGCCCTGCCGTGCACGACTTCCTCAAGGCGCTGGCCAGCCCAACCCGGCAGCGCATCATGCTGCTGTTCGCCCGGGGCGCGGAGCTGTCGGTGAACCAGGTGTCCCAGCTCGCCGGAATCGCCCAGCCCCGGGCCTCCGAGCAACTTGCTGAGCTGAAAAGGGGCGGCATCCTCACCTCCCGCAAGGAAGGCAAGGTCGTCCTGTACCGGGCCGATAAGGAGACCGTCGCCTCCGCCCTGTCCAACCTGCAGGCCTATCTCCAGCATTGCTGCTGATCGCGGAGTGGAACCCGGCCGGTTCGGCCCGTTGAGTTGGGTCGAACCGGGGCGCACTGCCGTGATCGCTCACGGCGGTTCGACGGCCCGTCGCCGCACCAGGCGGTCTTCTCCCGAATGCGTCCCCAGGTCCGGAGTGGAGGGCTCTGTGCAGGTCACGGCGTGGTGCACGCCGCCGGGTGGCCGGGCGGGTTTCGGTCCGGACGCGCGGTGACAGGTCGGGCGGCGGCGGTGCCGGCGCGCGGCCGGATGATCGCGCGGCCGCGCCTCGTCCGAGGTGGATCTGTGAAACCGCCGTAGGTCAGGAGTTTCGGTACCACTTGCGAGTGACCCTAGGGGCCACGGTGTGGCCGGGTGGTGACGGTCCAGCGAGCTTGGTGCCAGCCGGGTTCTTGTGATGGACGCTCGTTGTGCTTCGGACTGGTCTGGGGGCACCGATGGCACAGATGAGCATGGTGGAGAAGTACGCGGCGATCAGGCGGGTTCATTCCTTGCGCCGGAGCCGGTCGTCTGGGCCGTGACCAGCAACAACACGTGTGGGTGCGGGGCGGGGCCCAGCAGGCCGGATGGGACCTGTGCGGAGCCCGGATCGAGCCGCCGAGCAAACATCGAGCAAACATGGGAACGAACCGGGACGGAACCGGCGCCGGGCATACCGGGCATCTTCTTTGTTTGCCCTGGCCAGGGGTGGTGGGTCGCGTGGGACTCGAACCCACAACCTACGGATTAAAAGTCCGGAGCTCTGCCAATTGAGCTAGCGACCCGTCCCGCAAGCGTACCGAGATCGGCGGGGGGTTTGCGACGGGGTTAGCGGGCGGGGGTGAGGTGGACGGGGAGGTGCTTCAGGCCGTTCTGGAAGTTGGAGGCCAGGCGGACGGGGGTGCCGGTGAGGGTGACGGTGTGGGGGAGGAGTTCGCGGAAGATGGCGCGCATCTGGGTGCGGGCCAGGTGGGCGCCGAGGCAGAAGTGGGGGCCGAAGCCGAAGCTGACGTGGTCGTTGGGGGTTCGGGTGATGTCGAAGCGGTCGGGGGAGGGGAAGACGGTCTCGTCGCGGTTGGCGGAGGCGTGGTAGACGACGACCTTGTCGCCGGCGGCGATCTCCTGGCCGGAGAGGGTGGCGGGCTTCGTCGCGGTGCGGCGGAAGTCCATGACCGGGGGCCAGTAGCGCAGCATCTCCTCGACGGCGGACGGGAGGAGAGACGGGTCGGCCTGGAGGCGGGAGAGTTCGGCGGGGTGGTCGAGGAGGGTGAGGAGGCCGCCCGGGATGCCGTTGCGGAGGGTCTCGTTGCCCGCGACGGCGAAGAGGAAGAACATGTTCTCGAACTCGTGGGTGGTGAGGCCGCCCTCCAGCATGCGGGACATGATGTCGCCGGACGGGCGCAGCCGCTTCTCGGCGGCGAGCGCGTGGGCGTAGGCGAACATGTCGGCGAGAGCGGTGTAGGAGCGCGGGTTGACGGGGCGGCCGTCCGGGTGGGCCCACGTGGTGGGGCGGTACTTCATGGCCTCCTGGGCCATGGGGGTCATGGCGGCGGCGTCGGCGGTGGAGAGGCCGGCGTACTCGTCGTCCTGGTAGCCGATGACGCGGGACGCCCAGTCGTAGAGGAGGCGCCGGTCGGACTCGGGGACGCCCATGATGTGGGCGAGCGTCCAGACGGGGAGGTCCGCGGCGAGGTCCACGAAGTCGGTGTCCTCGCCCAGGGCCGAGGCGATGAGGCCGCGGGCGCGGTCGTTGATCGTTTCTTCCAGGGCGCGGACGGCGCGGGGGGTGAAGGCGGCGGCGACGATGCGGCGCAGGCGGGAGTGGTCCGGCGGGTCCTGGTTGAGCATCATCGCGCGGACGAAGGCGAGATCCTCGGGCGTGTCGGGGTCGCGGATCTGGGTGGCGCCGAGGTTGGAGGAGAAGAGGTCCGGGGAGCGCAGGACGTGCTTCACGTCGGCGTGCCGGAAGACCGCCCAGTAGCCGGGGCCGGCGGGCCAGGGGCCGACGGCGGGTTCGGGGACCCAGGTGACGGGCGTTTCGGCGCGGAGCTCCCGGAACGTGTCGTAGGGGACGCCGGCGGCATAGGTGGCGGGCAGGAAGATCTCCTCGTGCATGTCCACAGCGTGCATCATGTCGGGGTGACGTTGAAGCCTGAGGAGATCCTCCGTGACAACTTCGCGCCCTGGGTGCTGGACCTGGGCCTGGTGCCGGAGGAGGTGGGGGACGGGACCGCGGTGCTGCGGCTGCCCTGGTCGGACCGGCTGGCGCGGGAGGGCGGCGCCTTGTCGGGGCAGGCGCTGATGGCGGCGGCCGACACGGCGGTCGTGCTGGCGGTGTCGGGTGCGAAGGGGGCGTTCGTGCCGATGACGACCGTCCAGCTGAGCACGTCGTTCCAGCGGCCGGTGGCCGGGCGGGACGTGCGGGTCGAGGTGGAGCTGACGAAGCTCGGCCGGACGCTGGCGTTCGCGGAGATCGACTTGACGGCGGATGGGAAGACCGTGGCGCACGCGAGCGCGGTTTACGCCATCATCGGCTGACATGAGTCGAGTCGAGAAAGTCGTGGTGCCGGACGGCGAGTTCGACCTGCGGGTGTGGGCGCCCGAGGGCGGCGGACCGGGCGTGTTGCTCGTCCAGGAGATCTTCGGTGTGGGCGACTACATGGAAGCGGTCGCGGAGGATCTGGTGGCGCTCGGGTATGTCGTGGGCGCGCCCGACATGTTCTGGCGGATCGAGCCGAACTGGACCACCGAGCACAACGAGGAGGCCCTGCCCAAGGGCATGTCGATGGTCTCCCAGTTCGACTGGGAGAAGGGCGTGGAGGACGCGGCGGCGGCGCTGGGGGTGCTGAGGGGCATGCCGGAGGTGGGCAAGGTCGGTGTCCTCGGGTTCTGCTTCGGCGGGACGCTCGGGTACCTGCTCGCCGCAAGGGCGGAGGTCGACTCCCTGGTGTCGTTCTACGGGTCGGGTGTGCCGGGGATGCTGGAGCACCTGGACGCCGTGCAGGCGCCGGTGCAGTTCCACTTCGGCGGTGCCGACCCCTATATCCCCAGGGAGGACGTCGCCAAGGTGGAGCGGGCCGTCGAAGGACGGGACGGCATGGAGATCCACGTCCAGGAGGACGGCGGGCACGCGTTCCACAACCGGAAGGCGCCGATGTTCTACCAGCCGGAGCCGGCGGCGCGCGCCTGGAGGCTTACAGAGGAGTTTCTCCGGCGGACGCTGTCATAGCGCCCAGGACGGCAGCGGCTCGCAGTGCTCCAGCCAGTCGGCGGGGGAGGAGCCGAGGATGCCGCCGACGATGGCGCAGGTGGTGTCGACATCCCCGCCGGCCGCCGCGGTCGTCCAGAAGGCGGCCTTGTAGTCGCCGAGGTGCCGTGCCGCGGCCCAGAGGCTGAACGGCACGGTGTCGTGCGCGGCGACGTGCCGGCCGTTGCCGAGGACGGCGGACGCGGTGGACGGTTCACTGATCGTCAGCAGGCGCCGGGCCTCGACGATGCCCTTGCGGACCGTCCCGGGCGGGACGAGCCGGAGGATCTCGTCGATGAACTTGCCGGGCGGCGGTCCGGTGGGTGCGAGGGCGGCGGCGACGGCCACGGCGATCGCCCCGGCCACCGCCTCGGGGTGCGGGTGCGTCACCTCGGCCGAGAGGGCGGCCTGGCGGGCCGCTTCGGCGGGGTCGTCCGCGAACCACGCGCCGAGGGGAGCGACCCGCATCGCGGCGCCGTTCCCCCATGAGCCCGCGCCGTCGAACGGTTCGCGGGCGAGGGTCCGCCAGTCGCCGCCTTCGCGGACGAGCCGCAGGAGCCGCCCGGTGGACGGCCCGTAGCCGCGGTCGAAGTCGTGCCGTTCGGCGAAGCTCGCGATCAGGGCGTCCTGGTCGATGGCGCCGTGGCGGGTCAGGACGAGGTAGACGGACGCGGCCATCTCCGTGTCGTCCGTCCACTGCCAGGAGCCCGGGGGGAGGGTCCGCGTCTCGAACGCGGCGCGGTTGGCCGGGACGAAGAACTGGGAGCCGAGGGCGTCCCCGACGGCGAGGGCTTGAAGCGAGGCGTACGCGCGGTCCTTCACACGGGCTCCAGGGAGAGGCGGGAGAGTTCCCTGCGGGACGAGATGCCGAGCTTCGGATACGCCTTGTAGAGGTGGTACTCGACGGTCCGCGGGCTCAGGAACAGCTGGGCGGCGATCTCGCGGCTGCTCGTCCCCGAGGCCGCCAGCCGGACGACCTGGAGCTCCTGCGGGGTGAGGCGGTCGATGAGGTCCGGCGCGGTGGGGACGGACGTCCCCGACTCGCCGGTCGCGCGGAGTTCGGCGCGTGCCCGGTCCAGCCAGGGGGCCGCGCGGAGGCGTTCGAAGATCGACACGGCGGACCGGAGCGGGCCGCGGGCGTCCGCGCGGCGGCGGGACCGGCGCAGGAACTCGCCGTAGAGGAGTTCCGTGCGCGCCCTCTCGAACGGCCGGGACGACTGTTCGTGCAACTGGACGGCCTCCACGAACGGTTCCTCGCTGTCGGAGAGCAGGGCTTCGCAGTGCAGTGACACGGCGAGCGCCCACGGCTGCTTCACCGCCTCCGCCCAGGCGCGGAACCGCGAGAGGGCCTCGCGGGCGACGTCCACGGCCCCCGCGCGCACGGCGGCCTCGACCTGGTCGGCGGCGGAGAGGAGGCCGCCGTGCCGGTGAGGCCCGCGGGAGATCTCTTCGAGGCGGCGCAGCGCGTCGTCGTGCCGGCCGAGGCCGAGGTCGAGCAGCGCGAGCGCGCCGTCGGCGGAGCCGCCCGCCGAGGGCGGGGCGTGCGCGACCAGCTCGCGCAGCCGCGCCTCGTCGCCCTCGATCGCGGCGACCCGGGCCAGGACGGCGCGCAGCCGGCCCTCGCGGTGCGGGCGGCCCGTGTCGCGGGCGAGCGCGATGGCCTCGGCGACGGTGGCCTCGGCGTCCGCGTGCAGCCCGGCGGCGATCTGCGTCTGCGCCTGGATCTGCAGGATGTTCGGCAGCTCGCCGATCCGGCCGTGCCGGCGGGCGTCCGCGACCTCGGCGGCGGCGAGGTCCAGCGCGGCGGCGTCGTCCCCGGCGATCAGCGCGAGCTGCGCGCCGCGGACGCGGTCGCCGGTGCCGGCCAGCGCCTCGGCGACCGGCCCGGCGAGCAGCGGAGCGCCGCCCGCGTGGTCGCCGCGGGCCAGCAGCGCCAGGCCGCGCACGGCCGGGTCGTCCGGCAGCAGCTCGGCCGCCCGGAGCACGGCGGGCAGCTCGCCGGACGCCCACCCGTACATGGCGCCGGTCCGCAGCATCCCGGCGCGGTCGTCCCCGGCGGCGCCGGCGACCATCCCGCGGGCCGCGGCGCGCGGGTCGCCGCGCTCGTACTCGACGGCGGCGTGGACGCGGCCGAGCCGGGGGCGGTCGGCGGGCGCGGGGCCGAGCCGGTCCGCCTGGACGGCGAGCTCCTCGGCATCGTCGAGCCGCCCCGCCCGCAGGACGAGGTCGGCGGCGGCGCCGAGCCGCGCGGCCCGCACCCGCGGGTCCGGGGTCAGGTCGGCGGCCTGCCGGTACAGGGCGGCGGCCGTCCCGTACCCCGTGCGGTCGCGGGCGCGGCAGGCCGCCGCCTCCAGCTCTGCGGCGACGTCCTCGTCGGGCCCCAGGGCGGCGGAGGCGCGGTGCCGGACGCGGCAGTCCACGTCGTCGGCGACGTCGGCGAGGGCCCGGTGGACGGCGAGGCGCTGCGCCGCGACGGCCCCCTGGTACGCGGCCGCCCTGATCAGCGGGTGCCGGAAGGCGATGGTGCGCCCGGCGACCTCCACCATGCGGGCGCGTTCGGCCGCCTCCAGGTCGGCGAGGCCGACCCCGAAGGCGCCCGCAGCGGCGAGCAGGCTCGGCATGTGGCCCCGCCCCTCGGCGGCCGCGATCAGCAGCATCAGCCGGGTGGCCTCGGGGAGCAGGGCGATCTGCGCCTGGAACGCGCCGAGGACGCGGTCGGTGACGGGCAGCGGCCGCGCGTCGTCCCGCCGTCGGGTGTCGGCGGCGGCGAACTCGTGCAGCGCGAGGGGGTTCCCGGCCGCCTCGCGGAGGATCCGGTCGCGGACGATCGGTGCCAGGCCGCGCGCGGTGAGGAGCCGTTCGGCGTCGGGACGCGGCAGCCTGCCGAGGCGCAGCTCCGGCAGGCCGGTCGCGGTGAACGCGTCGTCCCGCGCGGCGAACAGCATCACCACGCCCTCGGCCGCCAGCCGCCGGGCCGCGAACAGCAGCGCGTCCGCGGTCGCGGTGTCCAGCCACTGCGCGTCGTCCACCACGGCGACGACGGGGCCGTCCGCGTCGGCGAGGTCGGCGAGCAGCGTGAGGACGGCGAGGCCGGTCGTGAAGCGGTCGTGGCCGGGGGACGCCTCGCCGAGCGCGGACCGCAGCGCGGCGGCCTGCGGGGGCGGCAGGGCGTCCAGCCGGTCGCGGACGGGCCACAGCAGCTGGTTGAGGCCCGCGAACGCGATCTCGGACTCCGCCTCGATCCCGGTGATCCGCAGCGCGCGGGGCACCCGGTCCGCGGCCTGCGCGAGCAGCGCCGACTTGCCGATCCCCGCCTCTCCGCGCAGCACGAGGACGCCGCTGCGGCGGTGGTCGCGCGCCTCGTCGATCAGCGAGGAGATCCGCGCCTGTTCGTCGTTCCGCCCGTAGAGCACGCCTCCAAAACTACGGGGCCGAATACCGAAGCTTTACGGATTCGCCCCCTAAGAGGTCGTTCGTAGCTTCATGGCCAGCGATAACGCCATGAGGAGGACTTCATGCAGGAGCTGTTCGAGCCGCTGTCGACCGGCAAGCTGGAGCTGCCCAACCGTCTGGTGATGGCCCCGATGACCCGCAGCCGGGCCACCGAGGACGGCGCGGTGACGGGGTTGACCGTCGAGTACTACCGGCAGCGTGCCGCCGCCGGGCTGATCATCACCGAGGGCACCCAGCCGAGCGTCCGGGGCCAGGGCTACATCCGCACGCCGGGCCTGCACGAGGACGGCCATGTGACGGCGTGGCGGGCGGTGACGGATGCCGTCCACGCCGAGGGCGGGCGGATCTTCGCCCAGCTGATGCACGCTGGCCGCGTCGGGCACCCCGTCCTGTACCCGGACGGAGGCGCGCCGCTCGGGCCGTCGCCCCTCGCGTCCGGCGAGAAGCTGTTCACCCCGGACGGGCTGCTCGACCACCCCGTCCCGCGCGAGATGACGGTGGACGACATCGCGCAGGCGATCGAGGAGTTCGTCGCGTCCGCGCGCAACGCGATCGAGGCCGGGTTCGACGGGGTCGAGCTGCACGGCGCGAACGGCTACCTGATCCAGCAGTTCCTGACCGACGGCAGCAACACGCGGACCGACGTCTACGGCGGGACGGTCGAGAACCGCGTCCGCTTCGCCGTCGACGTCGCGCGGGCGGTGTCGGAGGCGATCGGGCCCGACCGCGTGGGCTTGCGCGTGTCGCCCGGCGGCACCGCGAACGGCGTCAGCGAGAGCGACACGCCGGAGCTGTACGCGGCGCTGCTCGCCGCGCTCGCTCCGCTGGGCCTCGCGTACCTGCACATCATGGAGCTGGGCGACCGGGACACGACCCTCCGGCTGCGCGCCGCGTGGCCGGGGACGCTGATCCTCAACCCGCATCCGACGCCGGGGTCGTTCCCCGCGAAGCCCGAGTACGGCGTCGAGGCGCTGCGGGACGGGGCGGCCGACGCGGTCGCGTTCGCCGAGATGTGGCTCGCCAACCCGGACCTGCCCGCCCGCATCAAGGCCGGCGGCCCCTACAACGAGGCGGACCGGAGGACGTTCTACGGCGGCGACCACCGCGGCTACACCGACTACCCGGTGCTGGCGTGACCGTGCCCGGCAGGGGAGGCCCCGGTACCGGCCAAGGGGAGCCGGTGCCGGGGCCTCGCGGCGTCGCCGGGTCAGAGACCCGGGCGGACGCCGCCGCTGAAGTTGCGCTTGTAGTACTTGG
This sequence comes from Actinomadura sp. B10D3, assembly GCF_039871695.1. Lineage (NCBI taxonomy): Bacteria > Bacillati > Actinomycetota > Actinomycetes > Streptosporangiales > Thermomonosporaceae > Actinomadura > Actinomadura sp. B10D3. The sequence continues at coordinate 151,539 of NZ_JBDPLY010000017.1, read as the reverse complement.
TCAGCTTGATCTTCTTGACCCGCTGGCCGGAGCTCGGCGCGTGGATCATGTACCCGTGCCCGGCGTAGATGCCCATGTGGGTCCTGCCGCCGTAGAAGAACAGCAGGTCGCCCTTGACGGCGCCCTTCCAGGAGACCTTCTTCTTGACCGCGCGGTAGATCTGCTGCGTGGTGCGGGGCAGCTTCACCCCGGCCTTGCGCCAGGCGCCGCCGGCCAGTCCCGAGCAGTCCCACGAGCCGGGGCCGGTGCCGCCGTAGCGGTACGGGTCGCCGATCTGCTTCGCCGCGTACTTGACGGCGTAGGCGGCGCGCTTGCGCTGCTTCGCGGCCCGGGACTGCTTCGCCGCGGCCTTCGCCGTGGCGGCCTGCGCGGCCGGTGCCGCGGCGAGCGTCGCCCGCTGCGGGACCGCGGCCTGCGCCGGGCCCACCGCGAGGACGGAGGCGCCGAGCGCGGTGGTCGTGGTGAGCACGAGGCCGCCCACGGTGAATCCGGTCTTCAACGTCGTTCGGGGGGTATGCAGAATGACTCCAGACTTCGCGGTCGATGCCTACCGGGCAGCCGTCACCCACCGGTATTGATCATGGGATCGGGATGTCGCGGCCGTTTACGAAAAGGGCGGCCGCTTCCGGTTCCGTGCCTCATGGCTGCACGGATTCGGCTTCCGGCGGACGGCTCTCGGGCGGGGTCCCTGGATGGGACGACCTCGGGGTCCGCGCCCGCCCTCGTCGGGGGCCGGGCGCGCCGCCGCCGTGCGCCGGGTTGCGTGTTCTGCTGTCCTGGCGGCCGATGTGCCGCATGAACCGGGCAGGAAGCTAGCCAGCGTCCGCGACGGCTGGCAAATCACGAAGCCATTTCTTCGCCGGACGGCCGTCCGATTGAGACTGCGGTCTACCGTTCTGCCAGCATGGATGATCGAGGGAATTCACGAATTGTGAAGTGAGTCACATGCGACCGTTAAGGGTGTGGTTCATTTATTGATCTGTGATGTGCGGCACAGCCGGGACGGGGGGTGGGGTTGCCGGATCCGGCCATGTGCGGCCATTGACGGCGGCGGCGAGCACCCCTGTAGTGCGAAGGAGATTCATGTCCTGTGACCGGAGGGAGCCCCGTGTTCGGCAGGCCCGGCAGAGCACGCCCCGTCCATCTCCTCCCAGCCCTCGCCCTCTCGGTCACGCTCGCGCTGACCGCAGCGTCCCCCGCCACCGCAGCGTCCCCTGCCACCGCGACGACCTCCGCCGCCCAACCGGCGGCGGCCAAGCCCTCGACCGTCAAGTTCCCGCCCGGGTTCCTCTGGGGCGTCGCCACCAGCGGTTTCCAGAGCGAAGGGTCGTTCCCCGACAGCAACTGGACGAGATACGCCGAGAACGAGGCCCCCGGGGTCGAGGACCCGTACGGGAACTCCGTCGACTTCCGGCACCGCTATCCCGGTGACCTGAAGCTCGCCAAGGGGCTCGGCGTGAGCGTCTTCCGGACGTCCGTCGAGTGGTCCCGCATCGAACCGCGCCGCGGCCACCGTGATCCCGCCGCGATCGCGTACTACGACGACCTCGTCCGCCGGATCAAGGCGAACGGGATGCGTCCCATGCTCACGCTCGACCACTGGGTGTACCCCGGGTGGGTCGCCGACCAGGGCGCCTGGGACGACCCGAAGACCCAGGACGACTGGCTGCGCAACGCGCGCTACATCGTGAACAGGTACAAGGGCCAGGGCGTCATCTGGATCACCTTCAACGAGGCCAGCGCCTACATCTACAAAGAGCTGACCACCCGCCCGATGGACCTCGGGCAGATGATGACGATGCGCGACGCCCTGATCAAGACGCACCGCGCCGCCTACGACATGATCCACCAGGTCGATCCGGGCGCCCCCGTGTCGAGCAACGTCGCCTACGGGTCGGCCATCAACGGCATCTTCGACGCGGCGCTGTTCAACGACGTCACGGACAAGCTCGACTTCATCGGCATCGACTATTACTACGGCGCCAACCTGGAGAACCTGACCGCGGTGCACTCGCTGACCGGCGAGTTCTGGAAGATCGACCCCGAACCCGAGGGCCTGTACTACGTCCTGAAGAACTACCAGCGCCGCCTGCCGCACCTGCCCGTCTACATCGTCGAGAACGGCATGCCGACCGACGACGGCAAGCCGCGCCCGGACGGCTACACGCGCTCGAACCACCTGCGGGACCACATCTACTGGATCCAGCGGGCCATGGCCGAGGGCGTGAAGATGATGGGCTTCAACTACTGGAGCCTCACCGACAACTACGAGTGGGGCAGTTACCGGCCGCGGTTCGGCCTGTACACGGTGGACGCGCTGACCGACCCGTCCCTGAAGCGCCGTCCGACCGACGCCGTCCCCACCTACCGGTCGCTCATCGCGAACCGGGGCGTCCCGTCCGGGTACATGCCGGTCCGCAAGCCGGGCTGGTGCTCGATCGCGGACCCCATCGCCACCTGCCTCGGCACCACCCCCACCCCGCCCGCCGCCTACCGCTCGGTGGGCTGACGAACGGGGCATGACCTGCGCGTCCCCGGGTAGTCCCACGGCACCGCCAACGACCAGGGGTACACGTGGGGGACGTGCGGACACACCCGCGGGCCGTCGCGCCGCGCGGGTCCGGCACCGCGGGACCGGGGCCGCCGGGCCTCGGCGGCGCGGCGGACGGCCTGCTGCTCGCGCTGAAGCGCGCCGCGGCCGCGCTGCGGGACGCCGGGATCGGCTACGCGCTCGCGGGCGGGTTCGCCGCGTATGCGCACGGCGCCGCCGTGTCGACGCACGACGTCGACTTCGTGGTGCGGCCGCGGGACGTCCAGGCCGCCCTGGACGCCCTCGCCGCCGCCGGCATGATGCATCAGCAGAGCCCGGAGAACTGGCTGGAGAAGGCCTTCGACGGTGAGCAGCCGATCGACCTGATCCACACGCCCTCCGGCCGCCCGGTGGACGACGAGCTGCTCGGCCGGGCCGAGGAGCTGGCGGTCGGGGCGGTGTTCATGCCCGTCCTCCCGGCCACCGACCTGATGATCATGCGGCTGCTGGCGTTCACCGAGACGGCCTGCGACTTCGGCGGGTTCCTGCACGTGGGACGGGCGCTGCGCGAGCAGGTGGACTGGCGGCGAGTGGCCGCCGAGACCGCCGAGTCCCCCTACGCCTACGCGTTCCTGACCCTGCTCGCCCGGCTGGACGTCATCGGGGAGGACGTGCTGTGACCGAACGGGGGACGAGATGACCGACCAGGAGAGATACCTGTCCGCGCACATCCAGGAGAGGCTCGCGGCGGAGGCGTACGAGCTCGGCATCCGCGTGGACGTCCGCGGCGACGTCGTGCACCTGCACGGCGAGGTGGTGAGCGAGGAACGGCGCCGCGCCGTGGAGGACGCCGCCCGGGTCGCCGCCGGGGGCCGCGAGATCTGCAACGAGCTGCACGTCGTCGCGGTCCCCGAGCCCGACGCGGAGGAGCGGATCTCATGATCCACATCGCGGCGGCAGGCGATCTCCACATGGGGCCCGAGGCGGCCGGGGAGTACCGCGGGCACCTGGCGGGGCTGGCCGGCCATGCCGACGTCCTCCTCGTCGCCGGTGACCTGACCCGGCACGGGACGGTCGAGGAGGGCCGCGTCGCGGCGGCCGAACTGCGCGACCTCGGCGTCCCGGTGATCGCCGTCCTCGGCAACCACGACTACCACAGCGACGCCGAGGAGGAGATCGCCGGCATTCTCCGAGACGCGGGCGTGACCGTCCTCGAAGGGGAGGGGACCGTCCTGGACTGCGACGGGACGCGGCTCGGCGTCGCGGGCGGCAAGGGGTTCGGCGGCGGGTTCGAGGGCAGGTGCGCCGGCGACTTCGGCGAGCCGGAGATGAAGGCGTTCGTCCGCCACACCAAGGACTTCGCCGGACGCCTCGGGGCGTCCCTGCTGGAACTGGACGCCGACATCACGATCAGCCTGACGCACTACTCGCCCGCCGCCGACACCCTCGAGGGCGAGCCGCCGGAGATCTACCCCTTCCTCGGCAGCTACCTGCTGGGCGAGGCGATCGACGAGGCCGGCGCCGACCTGGCGATCCACGGCCACGCCCACAAGGGCACCGAGCGCGGCCTGACCTCCGGCGGCGTCCGCGTCCGCAACGTGGCCCTCCCGGTCCTCCAGCACGCCTACGCGCTGTACCGCCTGGACCCCGCGGCACCCCCCACCCGCCACCACACCGAGAACCGCGTCTCCGCCTGGTGACCCGGGGAAGAGGTCAGGGCGCTGAGCGGAGAAGGTCGAGGACGGCCTGTTCCACTGGGCCCTGGGTCGCCAGATCGCCTTCGGCGGCGTCCACGCCCAGGCGGCCGAGGACGGGGGCGATCGTCGTGTCCTGCTCGTACAGGTCGATGATCCGGGGGTCGATGTAGGACGCTCGCGCGACGGCCGGGGTGTTGCCCAGGTAGGACGCGACCTCCTTGACGACGCGGACGACGGCGCGCTTGCGGGCGGTGTCGCTCTCCGGGGCGCGCACCGACACCGCGAGCCCGACCGCGGCGAGGACGGTCGCGTGCCAGGTGCGGAAGTCCTTGGCGGTGAAGTCGCCGCCGGTGACCTCACGGACGAACTCGTTGATGTCGGACGTGGTGACGTCGTGCCAGCCGTTCCGCGTGCGGTAGGCGAGCAGCTCAGGGCCGCCGTCGCCGCGCCGCTTGAGACCGCTCACGACCTTGCACACGTTCTCTTCCGCGACGGCGTGGTAGCGCTCCTTGGAGCCCTTGGCCGGGTACTCGAACGTCACGTGGCCGCGCCGGCAGGTGACGTGCTCCCGCAGGACGGTCGCCAGGCCGTACGTCTGGTTCTCCGCCGCGTACGCCTCGCCGCCGATCCGGAAGAAGCCGAGGTCGATGAGCCGGACGGCCGCGGCGAGCACCCGTTCCCGCGAATATCCTCGTCCGGCGAGGAAACCGCTGAGCGTGTCGCGGACCTTCGGCAGCCGCTCGGCGAGCTCCAGGACGTGCTCGTGCTTCTCCCGGTCGCGCTGCTCGCGCCATGCGTCGTGGTAGAGGTACTGGCGCCGTCCGGCCGCGTCCGTCCCGATGGCCTGGATGTGGCCGTCGGCGTCCGGGCAGATCCACACGTCCTTCCAGGCGGGCGGGATGACCAGGGACCGGATCCGCTGCTTCTCGCCCGGGTCGCCCAGGGGGCGCCCGTCGAGGCCGAGATACACCCACCCCTTGCCGTGCTTCCGGCGCCCGTAGCCGGGCCCGGTCGGGTCGCTCTGCCGCAGCCGCATCAGCCCGGATGGATCTCTCCGCCGGCGGGCACCAGCGTCTGGCCGGTGTAGTAGGACGACAGCCGGTTCGAGGCGAAGAACACGTAGGACGGCGCGATCTCGTCGGGATCGGCGGCGCGTCCCATCGGCGCCTGCTGCCCGAAGCTCTCGACGCGCTCCTCGTCGAAGGTGGCCGGGATGAGGGGTGTCCAGACCGGGCCGGGGGCGACGCAGTTCACGCGGATGTCGCGGTCTATGAGGTTCTGGGCGAGGCAGGTGGTCAGCGCCATCGCGGCCGCCTTGCTGGCGGAGTAGTCGATGAGCGTCTTGTTGCCGCGCAGCCCGTTGATGGACCCGGTGATGATGATGTTCGATCCCGGCCCCAGGTGGTCGAGGGCCTCCTGGACGATCCAGAACAGCGCGAACACGTTCACGTCGAACGTCCGCCGCAACTGCGCGTTGTCGATCTCCCGCACGTCCTTCACCGGCGTCTGCGTCCCGTGGTGGAGGACGAGAAGGTCGAGCCCGCCCAGCCGGCGGACGGTGTGCTCGACGACCTCGCGGCAGTGCCGCTCCTCGGCGAGGTCGCCGCCGAACGTCACGCACCGGCGGCCGGCGGCCTCGACGAGGCCCGCGGTGTGCCGGGCGTCGTCCTCTTCCTCCAGGTAGGTGATCGCGACATCGGCGCCCTCCTTGGCGAACGCCACGGCGGTGGCGCGGCCGATCCCGGAGTCGCCGCCGGTGATCAGCGCCCGCCGCCCGCGCAGCTGGTCGCTGCCGGTGTAGTCGCGCATCTCGTCGCGGGGTTCGGGTGCCATGTCCCCGGTGCGGCCGGGGTAGGACTGGCTCTGTGCCGGACGCTCACTCATGTGCTGCCGCATGCCCTGAGTCACGGGCAGCAAACGCCCGCCTATGGTACCGGCGGGTAATATCGCGGCTCGGTAGTCCCCGGGGGTGCGGCGGGACGTGCGAACCGGCGTCCGGCTACCATCATCCCGAACCACATTCGGTCCCTCACGTAAGGTGTCGCTGTATGGACCTGAACGGAGTTTCCGCCGTCGTATCCGGTGGCGCGAGCGGCCTCGGTGAGGCCACCGTCCGCGCGCTGGCCGCCGAAGGCGTCAAGGTGGTCGTCGCCGACCTGAACGAGGACAAGGGCAAGGCGCTCGCCGACGAGGTCGGCGGCGTCTTCGTCAAGACGGACGTGTCGAACGAGGAGCAGGTGCAGGCCGCCGTCCAGGCCGCCGTCGACACCGGCGCCCCGCTGCGCGTCATCGTCAACAGCGCCGGCATCGGCTGGGCCTCGCGCACCGTGAACCGGGACGGCAGCCCGCACGACCTCGCCTCCTACGAGACCGTGATCAGGGTCAACCTGATCGGCACCTTCAACCTGATGCGGATCGGCGCCGCCGCCATCTCCAAGACCGAGCCCGCCGACGCGGACGGCGCCCGCGGCGTGGTGATCAACACCGCGTCCATCGCCGGCATCGAGGGGCAGACCGGGCAGATCGCCTACTCGGCGTCCAAGGGCGGCATCATCGGCATGACGCTGCCGGCCGCGCGCGACCTCGCCGCGATCGGCGTCCGGGTCAACACCATCTGCCCCGGCATCATCGACACCCCGATCTACGGCGAGGGCGAGGCCGCGGAGGCGTTCAAGGCCAAGCTCGCCGCGCCCGTCCCGTTCCCGAAGCGGATGGGCAAGGCGTCGGAGTTCGCCCACCTCGTCACGTCCCTGATCGAGAACGACTACATGAACGGCGAGACGATCCGTTTCGACGGCGGCATCCGCTTCCAGCCGAAGTGAGGCACTCATGACCGACGCTGTATCACCCGAGGGGGGACGGAACCCCGCGCCCCCCGGCAACGGCGCTGTGCTGACAGACGAAGACGGTGCGGTCCTCGTCATCACCATCAACCGCCCGGAGGCCCGCAACGCGGTCAACGGCGAGGTGGCGAAGGGGATCGCGGCGGCCGTCGACGAGCTCGACTCCCGCAAGGACCTGTCCATCGGCATCCTCACCGGCGCCGGCGGGACGTTCTGCGCCGGCATGGACCTCAAGGGCTTCCTGACCGGCGACAACCCCGTCGTCGAGGGCCGCGGGTTCGCCGGCATCACCGAGCGCCCGGCGGCCAAGCCGCTGATCGCCGCCGTGGAGGGCTACGCGCTCGCCGGCGGCTGCGAGGTGGCGCTGGCCTGCGACATGATCGTCGCGGCGCGGGACGCCCAGTTCGGGCTGCCGGAGCCCAAGCGCGGGCTGGTCGCCGCCGGCGGCGGCCTGCTGCGCCTGCCACAGCGCATCCCGTTCCACATCGCCATGGAGATCGCCCTCACCGGCGACAAGTACCCGGCGGAGCGGATGGCCGAGCTCGGGTTCGTCAACCGGCTCGCCGAGGCCGGCGGCGCGCTCGCCGCGGCCAAGGAGCTGGCCCTCAAGGTCGCCGAGAACGCCCCGCTGGCGCTCGCGGCGACGAAGAAGGTCATCGTCGAGTCCGCCGACTGGACGTCCGCCGAGGCGTGGAAGAAGCAGCAGGACATCACGCTGCCCGTCTTCACGTCGAAGGACGCCCAGGAGGGCCCGGCGGCCTTCGCCGAGAAGCGCAAGCCGAACTGGAAGGGCGAGTAGCCTCGCCCGAGTCCCGCCAGACGCCCGGAACCTCCCCGTTCCGGGCGTCTTGGCGTTCGTCCCTGATGCGGCCGCGCGGGCCCCGCACGCGGGGAGGGGGTGAGGCCGCGTGAGATGACCTTGCCGCGGGTAGAGATCAACCGCGGAACGATCACCGAGGTCACCGGGAGAGTCCATGGGCGTCGCACGGGTCGTGGCATTCTGCGCGGTCGCGCTCGCCGCGCCGTTCGTCTTCGTTCCCCAGGCGTCCGCGAGGGAGAGCGCCGGACACGATCCATGCCAGGCGCTCAACCGGGGCGAGTCGCGCTACGACCCGGGCGCCGCCAGGCATGTGGTCTTCGCGGTCGCGGCCGCCTACGGGACGACCGAGGTGACCGTCACCGAATGCGTCCGCAAAGGACGCTCCTGGAGAAAGGTCCTGGGCACCCCGGGACATGTGGGCCGGAACGGCTACGCCGAGCCCGGCGCCAAACGCGAGGGTGACGGCATGTCCCCGACCGGCTCCTACAGCCTGACCGAGGCGTTCGGCGAAGGCGATCCGGGCACCGCGCTCCCGTACCGGACCCTGCGCGACACCGGCGACTGCTGGGGCTCGACCATCGGCGACGAGCGCTACAACCGCTACTACCGCGGCACGTGCCTGCCCGCCGACGAGGACCTCTCGCAGATCATGAAGGACGGCCCCTACCGGCAGGCCGTGGTGATCGACTACAACCGGCCGCCGGACTCCCCGATCGTCCAGGGGAACGGCTCGGCCATCTTCATGCACGTCGGGGCGGGCCCGACGGCCGGCTGCGTCTCCATGGCCCGTCCCGAACTGGAGACCGTGATGGGGACCCTGCGTCCCCACGATCGGATCATCATGGGGACGCGGCAGGCCCTCTTCCGCTGACCGCCCCTTCTCAAGCGGTGGTCGCCAGGTAGTGCTCCGCGATGTCGTCGCTGGTGGTGAGCCAGGCGTCGGGCTGGGCCGCGAGGAACTCCAGCGCCTGGTCCAGGTACTTGTGCCGGAACGGCTGGCTGATCACGAACGGGTGCAGGGCCAGCGCCATCACCCGTCCGCTCGTCCCGGAGTCGGCGCGCAGCTGCTCGTACTGGTCCTTGACGGCCTGCAGGAACTCCGGCCCGGTGTACCCCCGGCCGAACATCAGCAGGTCGTTGAGCTCCACCGTGTACGGGACGCTGATCATGCCGGGGACCTTCAGCCGGTACGGCTGGTCGTCGTTGGTCCAGTCCAGCACGTAGGAGAGGCCGAGTTCGGCGAGCAGCTCGGGGGTGTTGAACGTCTCGGTCAGCCCCGGTCCCATCCATCCGCGCGGGCGCCGCCCGGTGGCTTTGGTGATGGTGCCGACGACGTCGTCGAGGAAGTGCCGCTCCTCCTCGCGATCCATGCCCGCCTGGAGGATCGAGTTCGTCCGGCCGTGCGCGAGCCAGGCCCAGTCCCGGTCGAGCCCGGCCTGGATGATCTGCGGGTTGTGCTCGGCGACCGCGGAGTTCAGCAGCACGCTCGGCCGGACGCCGTGCCGGTCCAGGCTCTCGATCGTCCGCCAGATGCCGACGCGGGCGCCGTAGTCGCGCCAGCCGTGGTTGAGCGCGTCGGGGACGAGGTCGGCGGTGCCCGGCCAGATGCTGGTGGACGGCCGGTCGATCAGGAAGTGCTCGACGTTGAGCCCGATGTACACGGCGACCTTGGCGCCGTCGGGCCAGTGGAGGGGAGGACGTTCGGTGATCGGGCTGTAGTCGAAGAGGCGGTTCTCCGCTGTGTTCGTCATTCCGACACGGTAAAAGCTAACATCGGTGTCAGATTCAACCCCGCGGGAGGGCCGGATGCGGATAGGTGAGCTCGCGAAGCGCACGGGAGTCAGCGAACGGTCGCTGCGCTACTACGAGCAGCAGGGGCTGCTGGCGTCCGACCGTACCCCGGGCGGCCACCGCGACTACCCCGAGCGGGCGGTCGACCGGGTGATCCGCATCCAGGAGCTGTTCGCCGCGGGCCTGACCAGCAAGAAGATCGCCCGCCTGCTCCCGTGCATGCGGGACGCGGACGGCGGCCCGTCGGAGATCGCCACCCCCAGGCTTGTCGCCGACCTCGCCGAGGAGCGCGACCGCATCGACCGCATGATCACCGAGCTGGCGAACTCCCGCGACGTCCTCGACGAAGTGATCGACGCCGCCACGGGCCTCCCCGCCCGGCCGTCCGCCTGAGCGGAGTGGTCAGTCCCAGCGGGTGGTGCGCTGCCGCTTGATAGCCGAGCGGCGCTTCTTGTTCTCCAGGCGGCGCTCGTTGATGCCCCGGGGGACCTTCTTCGGGACGCGCTTCTTCGGGGGCGGGGCCGTGGCCTCGGCGAGGAGCGTGGCGAGGCGGGTGCGGGCGGCGTCCCGGTTGCGCTGCTGGGAGCGGTACTCCTCGGCGCGGATGGTGAGGACGCCGCGGACGAGGCGGCCGGAGAGCCGGTCGAGGGCGCGGGCCCGCAGGTGCTCGGGCAGGGACGGCGAGTTCGCCACGTCGAAGGAGAGTTCGGCCGCGGTGGCGCTGGTGTTGACGTGCTGCCCGCCCGGGCCCGAGGAGCGGGAGAAACGCCAGCCGAGCTCGGACTCCGGGATGGAGACCGAGCCGCGGACATGGATCGGGGCGGACATGCCTCCATTGTCGCAAAACCCGGTGATCTTGTCGTTCGATTAACCCCCGGGCTGCGCGGGACGCAAGTGGTTACTTACACTGATCGCCATGACCGACGGACTGTTCCAGGACGACGACCTCATCCGCGTCATCACGAGAGAGGGGGCGCTGATCGCGGCGGGCGGGGCCGCGTCGCTGCTCCAGACGGCGCATCCCAAGGTGGCGCAGGGGGTGTACGACCACAGCTACACCGCGAACGACCCGCTGCGCCGCCTGCGGAACACCATGGGGTGGCTCTACGCGGTGCAGTTCGGGACGCGGGAGGAGGCCGAGACCTTCAGCGCCCTCGTCTCCAGAGGGCACGACACGGTCACCGGGCCCGACTACGAGGCGAACGATCCGGAGTTGCAGGTGTGGGTCGGGGCCACGCTGTTCGCGGTGGCCGCGCAGTTCCACCAGCTGCTCTTCCGGAGGACGCTCAGCGACGCCGAGCTGGAGGAGTTCTACGGGCAGACCAAGATCTACGCCACGATCCTCGGGTGCCCGGAGGAGCGGCTCCCGCGGACGTACCCCGAGTTCCGCCGGTACTACGCGGACATGCTCCAGAGCCTGGAGATCAGCGACGCGTCGCGGGCGGTCGCGCACCAGGTGCTGAATCCGAAGCTGCCGGGCGGGCCGCTCAGCGCGGCCGGGATGGCGGCGATGCGGCTGCTCACCGCTGGGCTGATGCCGGCGCCGATCCGCGAGCAGTACGGATGGACGTGGGACGCCGGGCGCGAGCGCCGCTTCCGGCTCCTGGTCGGCGCGCTGGCCCTGGTGTACCCGCGGCTCCCGCTGCGCGTCCGGACCCTGCCGAGGGAGTACTACATGTTCACCACGCGGCGGATGCTGGCGAAGGTGAAGCGGCGGCCCGCGGTGACGGTGCGGAGCTGAACGGCCGCGCGACCCAGAGCAGCCGCGCGGCCGTTCTCCCTTGCACGGTCCTCCCGAACCCGGCCCGGCCGGAAGGACCCCCTGACCCGGAACTCCGTCCGTCCGCCCGCTCCCCCCAGAGCCCGGAACGGACGGCGATCCCGGGTCAGCCCTTGGCGCCGGCGATGATCTGGCCGGCGGTCTGCTTCGCGGAGTTGACCGGGATGGCGAAGCCGACCCCGATGTTCCCCTCGCTGTTCCCGGCGGTGAGGATGGCGGTGTTGACGCCGATCACCTGGCCGGAGGCGTTCACCAGCGCGCCGCCCGAGTTGCCGGGGTTGATGGCGGCGTCGGTCTGGATGGCGTTCTTGATCACGGTCTGCTGCTGCTGGGACAGCCGCCCGCGCAGGCCCGGCGGCAGTTGAGGGTCGGATTCGCCTTCCTGGATCTCGCGGCCGAGGGCGCTGACGATGCCGGACGTGACCGAGCCGTCCAGCCCGAGCGGGCTGCCCACGGCGAGGACCTGGTCGCCGACGGCCAGCGCGGAGCTGTCGCCGAGCGTCGCCGGCTTCAGGCCCGACACGCCCTCCGCCTTGATCACAGCGATGTCGTCGCGGCTCTGGGCGCCGAGGACGCGGGCGGACGCCGTCCTGCCGTCGCTGAACTTCACCGCGACCTGCCGCGCGCCCGACACCACGTGCGCGTTCGTCATGATGACGCCGTCCGAGCGCAGGATCACGCCCGACCCTCCGGAGGTGCCGCCCGGCACCTGCGCCTGGATCGACACCACGCTCGGCTGGACGGCCGCCGCGACCTGCGCGGTCGTCCCGCCCTTGGCGGAGGTGCCCGACACGGCCGTCGGGCTCGAATAGACCGTGCTCTCGTGCGCGACCGCCAGCGCCATCGCCGCGCCGGCCGTCCCCGCGCCGAGGGCCAGCGCCAGGGCGGCCCCCGCCGCCAGGAGCTTGCGGCGCGCCGTGCCGAACGGGCCCGGACGCGGCTCCGCCGGCGGCGGGACGCTCCCCGCCCACGGGGCGTGGGCGAAGCCCGGCTGGACGGGCTCCCAGGGCGGCTGCTGCGGCCGGTCGGCGTTCATGTGGATCCCCTGTCGTCTCTCTCACCATCGACAGTGCGGCAGGGGGCTGCAGGGCCCCTGCAACCAACCTGAGAGTGTGCTGAACGCCGATATGTCATGAAAACCGCGGCCGAGGAACGGGCGGCGCGCCGTCCCCCGGCCGCGGTGCCCGCCCCCGGCCTTCGTGCTGGCCAGGGCGCGTACTCCCGGCCCCCGTCGAGACCGGGGCGCGCCCTGTGCGAGCCACCTAAGCGCACCCGCCTGAAGGTTTCCTGAAAGCGCGCCGCGAATTCCCGCTAGTCGTCGGACAGCGGCAGGACGACCCGGAACGTCGCGCCCTCGCCCGGTGCGGAGTCGGCCTCGACGGTGCCCTCGTGCGCGGCGACGAGCGCGGCGACGATGGCGAGACCGAGGCCCGCGCCGCCGTGGTCGCGGGAGCGGGCGTCGTCGGCGCGGTAGAACCGCTCGAAGACGCGCTCCGCCTGCTCGGGCGAGAGGCCCGGCCCCTCGTCCGCGACGGCGACGACCGCGGCCGGCGACCCGCGCAGCGTCCCGGGGGAGAGCCGCACCTCGACCGGCGTGCCCTCCGGCGTGTGCGCGATCGCGTTGCCGAGCAGGTTCCCCAGGACCTGGCGCAGCCGCGGCTCGTCCCCGAGCACCTGGTACGCCAGGCCTCCCTCGACGGACAGGTCGATGGTGCGCTCGGGCGCGAGGACCCTGGCCTCCTGGACGGAGTCGGCGGCGACGGCGAGCAGGTCCACCGGGCGGCGCTCGATCGGCCGCTGCCGGTCCAGGCGGGCGAGCAGCAGCAGGTCCTCCACGAGCAGGCCCATCCGGGACGCGGTCTCCTCGATCCGGCCGATCAGCCGGTCCAGCTCCGCCGGACTCCGGGCCGCGCCCTGCCGGTAGAACTCGGCGAAGCCGCGGATCGCGGTCAGCGGGGTGCGCAGTTCGTGGCTGGCGTCCGCGACGAACCGCCGCATCCGCTCCTCCGACCGCAGCGCCGTCTCCTCCGAGCGCCGCGCCGCCGCCTCCGACTCCGCGCGGGCGCCGAACGCCGCCTCGATCTGCCCGAGCATGGTGTTCAGCGACCGGCCGAGCCGGCCCATCTCGGTCCGCGGATCGGCCTGCGGGACGCGCCGGGACAGGTCGCCCGCCGCGATCGCGCCCGCCGTCTCCTCCACCGCCGACAGCGGGCGCAGGCTCGCCCGGACGACCCACACGCCGAGCACGACCAGCACGGCCAGCACCAGCAGCCCCACGATCGCGTCGATCGCCACCAGCCGCCGGACCGTCCGGTCGATCTCGTCCATGCTGAACGCGAGGACGATCAGGGCGCCGCCGGGGATCGGCTCGGCGAGGATCCGCCAGGTGGAGCCGCCCGTCCCCGACACCGTGAACGGCCGGTCGATGCGCCCGGTCAGGTTGGCCGGGAGCCGCGGATGGCCGGACTCGCTCCACGCCTCGTTCTGCCCGAGCGGGCGCCCGTCGGTGGTGCGGACCTGCCCGTACATCTCGCTCGGGATGCGCACCGTGATCTGCGTCTGCCCGCGCCGCAGCTGCGGGACGACCTGGTCGATCGCCCGCCCGACCGAGCCGCGCAGCTGGTCGTCGGCGCGCCCGACGAGGTACTGCCGCAGCACCGACGCGCCCGCCGCGCTCATCACCGTCATCCCGAGCGTGACGAGGACGAGCATCCCGGCGAGCAGCTTGACGCGCAGCGACGTCCGGCCCCACAGCCGCTCGATGCCCCCGAACGGGTGCCGCTCCCCGGCGATGACGCCCCCCGGCGCCGGACGTGCCGCCGGCGCCGGGACCCGCGCGGCCATCAGCCCGTTCTCGACGGCTCGCGCAACACGTAGCCCACACCGCGCAGGGTGTGGATGAGGCGCGGCTCGGTGTTGTCCACCTTGCGGCGCAGCGCGGAGACGTACGACTCGACGATGCCCGCGTCGCCGCGGAAGTCGTAGTTCCACACGTGGTCGAGGATCTGCGCCTTGGACACGACGCGGCCCGCGTTGGCCATGAAGTAGCGCAGCAGCTTGAACTCCGTCGGCGACAGCTGGATCGCCTTGCCGCCGCGCCACACCTCGTGGCTGTCCTCGTCCAGCTCGACGTCCGCGAACACCATCCGCGGCGGCGGCTCGGTCACGCCGCCGCGGAACCGCCGCAGGACGGCGCGGATGCGGGCGATGACCTCCTCCAGGCTGAACGGCTTGGTGACGTAGTCGTCGCCGCCGATCGTCAGCCCCTTGATGCGGTCCTGGACGGCGTCCCGCGCGGTGAGGAAGAGCACGGGGGTGTGGTCGCCGCCGGACCGCAGCCGCCGCGCGACGTCGAACCCGTCGATGTCGGGCAGCATCACGTCCAGGACGATGAGGTCGGGGCGGTGCCGCCGCGCCGCCTGCACCGCGTCCGCGCCGTTGGTGGCGGTGACCACGTCGAATCCGGTGAAGCGGAGGCTGCCGGCGAGGAGTTCCAGGATGTTGGGCTCGTCCTCGACGACGAGCAGTGTCGCTTCTGACGCCTTAGTGCCGTTCGCCGTACGTTCAACCACTGTGCACAGTCCCCCTCCACATCATCGCAGAGATTCCCATCCCAACCTGAATGTCCCCTGAATGCGCGCAGAGGATCGGTTGAGCGTCCGCGGCGGGGCGTCCTGGAAGGCGCGTGCTACTGGCGGAGTGCGCGGATGGCCCGCATGGCCTCCTTGCGGGCCTCCCCGGACAGGACGTCGATGTAGACCTTCCCCTCCAGGTGGCCGCACTCGTGCTGGAGGCAGCGGGCGAAGTAGCCGGTGCCCTCGACGCGGACGGGCTTGCCCTTCATGTCCACGCCCTCGACGACGGCGTGCGAGTACCGGGGGGTGTCGAACCGCATCCCGGGGACGGACAGGCAGCCTTCCGACTCGACGAGCACGTCCCCGTCGGCGGCGACGAGCGTCGGGTTGACGACGTGGCCGATGTGCCGGCGCCCCTTGTCGTCCTCGCAGTCGTAGACGAAGATCCGCAGGCCGACGCCGATCTGGTTGCCGGCGAGCCCGGCGCCGTCCTCCTCGTACATGGTGACGAACATGTCGTCGACGAGGCGTTCCAGCGACTGGTCGAACGTCCGGACCGGGTCGCACTCGGTGCGCAGGACCGGGTCCCCGAGCAGCCTGACCGGACGTGCGGTTCCGCGGCGCGTGTGGGTCCTCTTGCTCACCCGGAAGATCCTATAGAACGCGTCAGGCGGCGCGTCCGGGCCGTTCGGACCGGACGCGCCGCCTGACCGCGCGCGAGCGCCTTACAACTCGATGGGGCCGCGGGGCTGCTGCGGCGGGATGGGGGCCGTGGAGGGGCCGCCGGAGTCGTCGGCGGGACGCGCGGGCTTGGGCTGCTGCTGCGGGGCGGGCTGCGCCGGGGCGTCGGCGGCCGGGGACGGCTCCGGCTTCTTGACCGGGGGCGCGGTCTGCGGCGGGCTCGCCGGGGCGGCGGGCGCGGCCGCCGGGGCCGGCTTGGCCGTGGCCGGCGGGGTCGGCTTGGCCGTGGCCGGCGGGGTCGCCGGGGCCGGCTTGGCCGCGGCCGGCGTCGGCTTCGGACCGGTGGACGTGGAGGACGGGGCCGCGGACGGCGTCGCGGGCTTGGCCGCCGGGGCGGGCTGCGCGGGCGGCGCCTGCTTGGCCTGCGCGCGGGCCGGCGGGCTCTGCCGGACGGCGTCCTCGACCATCTTCTCCAGCGGGCCCGCCTCGTTCTCGGCGGTGAGCAGCCGGTGCAGGGTGTCGCTGATCTCGGTGAGCCGCTGCAGGGCCTGGGTGTGGTTCTTGGTGAGCGCCGTGAGCCGCTGCGTCGCGCCCTCGTTGATCACGCTGGCCCGGCGCTCGGACGCGGTGAGGGTGCGCTCGGCCTCCAGCCGCGCGCTGGTCACCGTCTGCTCGGCCTCCTGCTTGGCGGACGACAGGACGCTCTCCGACTCCTTCTTGGCCGAGGCCAGCATGGTGTCGGCCTTCTCCTGCGCCTGGCCGAGGTTCTTCTCGGCGTGCGCGCGGGCGTCGTCGATGATGCGCTTGGACTCCTGCTCGGCGTCCTGGCGGATCTCGTTGCCCTTGGCCTCGGCCTCGGCGATCTTGTCCTGGGCCTCGTCCTCGGCGAGGTTGATGATCTGGCGGAGCCGGTCGCTCAGGTCGTCGCCGGTCGGCTTGCGGGCCTCCCGGACCTCGGCCATCTCGCGGCGGATCCGCTCGATCTCGTCCTGCGCGCGAGCGAGCCGCGCCTCCAGTTCGCGGTGCTTCTGCTGGGCGCGGGCGATGTAGTCGTCGACCTGGCGGCGGTTGTAGCCGCGCATGACGATCTCGAAGGACTCTTCTTGGAGGAGGTTCGGCAGGATTTCGGCTTCGTTGCTCATGGTGCCTTGGGGGGTCGTTGGCGGGGATCACCCCGTCAGGGTCGGCCAGAATGCGATCCTCGCCCGCCGGTGAGCTGCCCACGGTGGGGAGACGTCGGAACCGACTCTTGTCCGGTCCACCCCATTCGCGCAACCGGAACACGCGTCTCGCTGCAGTTTCTTCATATGGACGGCGGCGACAAAGTACCCGAACTCCGGCGAAAAGGTGTCAAGGGGCGGCGGCTACCATCGGCGCCATGAGCTACCTGGGAACGCTGGGCGGGGACAGTCCGACGATCGATCCGACCGCGTGGGTCGCGCCCGGCGCGGTCGTCGTCGGACGGGTGACGCTGGGGCGCGCGTCCAGTGTCTGGTACGGCTCGGTGCTCCGCGGCGACGACGAGGAGATCGTGGTCGGCGACGAGTGCAACATCCAGGACCTCAGCTGCCTGCACTCCGACCCCGGGCTGCCCGCCGTCCTGGAGGACCGCGTCAGCCTCGGCCACAAGGCGATGGTGCACGGCGCCCACATCGAGACGGGCTCGCTCGTCGGGATCGGCGCCATCGTGCTGAACGGCGCCCGCGTCGGCTCCGGGACGCTCATCGCGGCGGGCGCCCTCGTCCCGCCCGGCAAGAAGATCCCCTCCGGGGTGCTGGTCGCCGGGACGCCCGGCAAGATCGTCCGGGAACTGACCGACGACGACCGGGCGGTGCTGGAGTACACCCCCGATACCTATGTGAAGAAGGCCGAGCGGCACCGCACCGCGGAGTGGCGGTGACCTAGGGCCGAATTGAGGCCCTTCTGACCTGCGAGGACGCGGCTCCGCGGCCGATGGGGGCCGTTCCGGCCGGTTTCTGCTGACTACGATGACCATCGTGGTGTGGGGACCGGGCTATGGCAGTGCTCCGCCGCCCAGCCCCCAGGCGGGGCAGGATCCGTTCGCGGAGGCGGAGCGCGACACGAGGGCGATGGTGGCCGCCGCATGGTGGCCGTCGGCGCCGCCGCAGCAGCGCCATCACGCCATCGCCGGCCGCATGCTCGTCCTCCCGGACGGGACGTGGTGGCTGTTCGGGGCGTGGGCCCGCTGGTACCGGCTGCACCCGTCCGACGGGCAGTGGTACCTGTGCCCGCCGCCGCGCATCCCCGCCGTCCGGATGGCGGCGCGGTCCGCGCAGCAGGGGCAGGCGCAGGTGCCCGCGCTGCCGCCGCACGTCATCCCCGCCGGGCCCGACTTCTCCTACGACCCGCCGACCGGGCTGCCCTTCGTCGCGCACGGGTTCGCGACCGAGCTGACCTCCCGCGTCCGGTCGACCGTCGAGTCCGCCGCCACCCTGCCCGCCCCCGACTACCCGCACTGGTGGCGGGAGTTCACGAGCGAGACGCCGTCCACGGTCGCCGTCGCGTGGGGCGTGATGCTGTGGTGCTCGGCCGCGCCCGCCTTCGACTCGCGGCTGGACGCGCAGATGCTCGACCTCTGGAAGCCCTACCGCGCCCGGCCCCTCCCCGACGTCGACGGCCCGCGCTGGCTCACCCCGCCCGCCCTGGAGACCCTCGTCGCGCTGTACTCCGAGCGCCTGCGGGCCAGCCGGGTGGACGCGGCGGTCGTCGTCCTGCGGACGATGTGGGCCGTCGCCAGCGCGCTGCGCGACGACGTCCGCTTCCAGGCCAGGGCCGACGCGCTGCTCGCCATCCTCGGCGCCACGCTCACCAACCCGACCGTCGACTACGGGGCGCTGCCCTACGGCGACCAGGCGATCGTCCAGCAGTGGCTGACGCGGTGCCCGCCCAACCTCGTCCCCGCGCTGCGGAACGAGAGCTCCCCGGGCGACAACTTCCGGCACGCCTTCTACACGCTGAGCGAGCTGATCGCCGAGCTCTCGGGCGACCCCGCCGAACCGGCCTACATCGAGCCCCGGCTGGTCGCCGCCGCGCTGCTCGCCGCCGACCTGGACGTCGTCCGCAAGGACATGGTGGGCACCATCGTCCCCTGGCTCGACCCCGAGATCCGCTACACCGTGCAGGCGGTGTCGGAGCAGAAGGGGCATCCGCTGCGCCGCCTCTGGCCGCAGGACATGCGCCTTCCGGAACCGCTGCGGTCCGCGGCCGGGTCGGGGCCCGGCGCCGAGTCGCTGCTCGCCGCGACGTACGAGGTCGACCTGGCCTGGTGCCGGCTCGGCGGCATGCCCGCCCGGCCCCGCGGCTTCCCCGTCCCGACCGCGGTCATCGCCGGGATGATCGGACGCAACCGGGCCCGCGCCACGGCCGCCGCGCCGACGTCCACGCCGCCGCCCAACCCCGCGCCGCAGCCGTCCCCGTTCAACATGCAGAGCCAGCCCGGCCTCGCGCCCGGCGCTGCGCCCCAGGCGCAGGCGCCGTCCGGGCCGGACCGCCCGTTCGTCCAGCCGCCCGCCCAGCCCGGCCTGGAGAACGCCCCCGGACCGGTCGCGCAGCCCCCGGCGCCGCAGGCGGCGTTCGACTCCCCGGGGTTCGCGCCCCCTGACCCGATGATCGGCGGGGCCTCGCCTGCGGAGGAGGAGAAGGACGAGGGGAGCGCCGCGCCGCCGTACACCGAACTCGGGTTCCAGCGCCCCGCGCCGATGCAGAGTCCCGCCCCCGCGCAGAATCCGGCGCCCGCCCCGATGCAGAGCCCGCCGCCCGTGCAGAATCCGGCGCCCGCGCCGATGCAGGCGCCGCCGCCCCAGCCGCCCGCGCCCCAACCACCTGCGCCCCAACCACCTGCGCCCCAGCCGCCCGCGCCCGAGCCGGTGCAGGCGAGCCCCGCGCCCGCCGCCCAGCAGCCGGCCGGCGGCTTCTCCCCGCCCGAGGAGGAGAAGCAGGACGAGAACTTCGTGCCGCCGTACACGCAGCTGGGCTACCAGCCGGCGGGCTCCGCACCGGCGCCCCCGCCGAACGTCCAGTCGCCGAGCCCCGTCCCGCCCCCGCCGGAGCCGCAGCAGCCGCCGCAACCGCAACCGCAACCGCAGCCGCAGCAGCAGGCGTTCGACCCGTTCGCGACCCGGGTGGAAGACCAGGCGGGCTCGCCGCAGGCCGGCGCGCCCGTCCCTTCCGCGTCACCGCAACCGGGCCGGCCCCCCGGCACGCGCGTCCTCGGCCCGGGCGACCTTGAGGACGACCAGCAGCCCGTGCCGCCGCAACCCGTCCCGGGAGCAGGTCCCGGGACGAAGGTCATGTCCAAGACGATGGTCGGCGATTTCGACTTCCTGGACGACACGCCGTCGCCCGAGCAGCCCGTCCACGAGATCCCGCCGCCGCGCGACCGCAGCACCCGCCGCGTTCTGGAGCGGTTCGGGTTCGGCTTCCTGTACGGCGAGCACGACGCCGCCGCGTTCCTCGGCGACCTGCGCGCGCAGGCCGAGGAGTGGAACGCACCGGCGGGCGAGGAGGTCGAGCGGACCCGGGTGGACGGCGCCCCCAGCTCGATCAGGTCCGGGGTCCCCGGCGTGCTGCTGGTCGGCGCGCCCCACTCCGGGCAGCGCCGGCTGTCCCGGATGATCGCGCTGACGCTGGCCAACGCGGGCCTCGGCGACGGCTCGATCCGCGCGCACGACGCCGAGGACGTCCGCAACGCGCCGCCGGAGCGGATCGGCCGGCTGCTCGGGCAGCCCGGCCCGGTGATCCTCTTCGAGCGGCTGGACGTGGCCATCGCCGGCGCGGCGGACCCGGCCGCGGTCGTCGGGGCGGTGCGCCGCGCCCGCCGCGACCCGGTGAACACGACGCCGGTGATCGCGACGTGCGAGCCGCGGGCGTACAAGCGCCTGCTCCAGGAGCACCCGAGGCTCGTGCAGGCGTTCCGCGTCCACCGGCTGCCCGACTTCTCCGATCTCGACAACCGGATGACGCTGCTGCACCTGCTGGCGGACGAGCGGCGCGTCACGATCGGGGCGGCGGCGCTGGAAGTCGCGCGGGCCGACCTGGAGCGGCTCCGCGGTCCGGGCGATCTGGTCAACGCGCGCCTGGTCGAGGCGTACCTGGACCAGGCCGCCCAGCGGAACATGGAGCGCGCGGGGGCGTCCCACGACCGGCTCGTGCTGACCCCCGACGACCTCGCGGGTGTGGCCGAGGGGATCGAGCCGGCCCTGCGCCCGCCCGGCGACATCGACGGGTACCTGCGGCAGCTCGACCAGCTCACCGGGCTGGACGAGGTCAAGGCGGCCGTGCTGGAGATGGCCGACGAGGCCGGGCTCGCGGCCGACCGGGCGCGGTACGGGGTGTCCGGCGGCGACCCGCAGCACCTGGTCTTCGTCGGGCCGCCGGGGACGGGCAAGACGACCGTGGCGGGCCTGGTCGGCGGCATCTACGCTGCGCTGGGGCGGCTGAACTCGGGGCACGTGGTGGCGTGCCGTCCCGTCCATCTGGCGGGACGCGACCGCGTCGACACCGAGAACCGGGTCGCGGGTATGGTCGACCAGGCCCTCGGCGGCGTGCTGCTCATCCAGGAGGCGTACCGGCTCAACCGGTCCCCGGCCGTGGTGGCCGAGCTGCTGCGCCGCATGAACCAGGGGGGCTCCCGGTTCACCGTGATCTGCACCAGCCCGGCGGCGGAGATGGAGGGCTTCCTCGCGGGCAACCCCGCGTTCCGCGCCGAGTTCGGCCGGATCCTGGAGTTCACCCCGATGGGCGACCGCGAGCTGGTCCAGCTGTTCCAGAGCTACGCCGAGCGCGACCTCTACATGCTGGACGAGGAACTGCGCGTCGAGCTGCTGAGCCGGTTCGCGCGGATGCGCGAGGACCAGCGGTTCGCCTACGCGCGCACGGTCAGGGCGCTGTTCGAGCAGACGGTCGCGCGGCAGGCGGCCCGGCTGGCCGGCGCCGACGTCAACGCGGCCACCGTGGCCCGCCTGACGGCCCGTGACCTGCCCGAATCGACGCTGGAGCAGATGCTCGGCGACTTCCGCCCGGGGGGCTGACCGGACCCGTCCGTCCCGGAAGTAATAGGACATCCGCATCATATGCGGATGACCCGGGAAGGCTACACAACCCGGGGTGCGTCCCCTCCGGAGCCGCCGGGAGCGGCGGCCGGGGCGCCGGGCCGTCCCCCGGACGGACAGGGTCGGAGTGGCCCGCGAATGGCCCTCTTGGGTCATGTGCGCGCCGGGGTCGGGCGCGTAGCCTCGACCTCGGGTGTGGGGAACGAACGGAGGTGGACGCGGTGCGCCAGAATCTCGATCTGCGCGTCCACGACCGTGTTGCGCTGGACGAGATCGAACTCTATGCCGAGATGCTCAGTGCGGTGGCGGCGGCGGAACGGCCGCTGACCGTCGCGGAGATCGACATGGTGCTCGGAGTGCGGTCCGACGAAGCCGGTCGTCGTGAGCTGACGCCACAGGATTGATCACCGCCTGCCGGGGACGCCGATTGAGGGCGTCCCCGGTTCGTCTTTTCAGACACACCGAAGCCCGTGCCGGGTTCTGCCGTAACCGGATGCTCTATGTAGCGGTAATGTAACGAATCTCACTACTGATCAACAACGCCGCGCAGGTAGGCCGCCTGCCGGCCCCCGGCCCCGCGGGCGTTGCGCCAGATAGGGGGAGTCCGCGCGGGTATGTACCTGGTGATCCAGGGCAATCATGTAGGTGAGAGGATGGCGGACACCAGCAGAAGCTGGGGCAAAGGTTCTTTTTACGGCTGGTAGCGCCTACGATCCTCTGCGGACTGTTCCGGCACATCAGGAGAACGACGTGCGCTTGCGTCTCACGCCGCGTGAGGACAGCTTCTACGACATGTTCGCCGACTCGGCGAACAACCTGGTCACCGGCGCCAGGCTGCTCGTGGAACTCATCAGCGACGGCTCCGACCGGGCCGCGATCGCCGAGAAGATGCGCGCCTGCGAGCATGCGGGCGACGAATGCACTCACGCGATCATGCGGCGGCTGAACGAAACATTCATCACCCCCTTCGACCGCGAGGACATCTACCGGCTGGCGTCCGACATCGACGACGTGATGGACGAGATGGAGGAGGCCGCCGACCTCGTCGTGCTGTACAAGATCGATGAGTTCCCCAAGGGCATCGTCCACATGGTGGAGGTGCTGGAACGGGCCGCCGAGCTGACCGCGGAGGCGATGCCGCGGCTGCGCTCGATGAAGGAGCTCAACGAGTACTGGATCGAGATCAACCGGCTCGAGAACCAGGGCGACCAGGTCTACCGCAAGCTGCTGGCACAGCTGTTCAGCGGCGAGTACGACACCTTGACCGTGCTGAAGCTGAAGCAGGTCATCGACCGGCTGGAGGACGCCGCCGACGCGTTCGAGCACGTCGCCAACACGGTCGAGACCATCGCGGTCAAGGAATCATGAGCACGGCCGATGACTCCGGCGTGACCCTCACCCGCGAACCGTCGGCCGGCGCCGAGGAGACGCTGGGGGAGCAGGCGACCCGCCGGGTGACGGGCCGTGCCTGGCTCCTGCTGCTGGCCGGCGTGCTGGTGGTCATGGTCGCGGGGGCGCTCGGCCTCCGCACCGACGCGCAGATGGCGGTCCTCGTCCTCGTCGTCGTCGTGGCCCTGGTGTTCGACTACACCAACGGGTTCCACGACGCGGCGAACGCGATCGCCACGGCGGTGTCCACCCGGGCGCTGACCCCCCGGGTCGCGCTCGGCATGGCCGCCGCCATGAACATGGTCGGCGCCCTCCTCGGCGTCGGGGTGGCCAAGACCGTCAGCGAGGTCATCACCCCGCCGAGCGGCCTGCACGGCCTCACCGTGGTCGCCGCCGGCGTGCTCGGCGCGATCACCTGGAACCTGATCACCTGGTACTTCGGCCTGCCGTCGTCGTCCTCGCACGCCCTGATCGGCGGCGTGGTCGGCGCCGGGCTGGCGTCGATGTCGTCGGTCAACTGGCACAGCGTGATCGACAAGGTCGCCATCCCGATGGTGGTCTCGCCCGTGGTCGGGTTCTGCCTCGCCTACCTGACCATGGTGGCGATCCTGTGGATCTTCCGGCGCGCCAACCCGAGCCGGGTCGGGCGCCGCTTCCGCATCGCGCAGACGATGTCGGCGGCGTCCCTCGCGCTCGGCCACGGCCTCCAGGACGCCCAGAAGACGATGGGCATCATCGTGCTCGCGCTCGTCACGACCGGGCACGCGGACGGCAGCACGGTCCCCTGGTGGGTCGTGATCGTGTGCGCCGGGGCGCTGTCCGCGGGCACCTACGCGGGCGGCTGGCGCATCATGCGCACGCTGGGCCGCAAGGTCATCGAGGTCGATCCGCCGAAGGGCTTCGCCGCCGAAGCGACGGCCTCCGTGGTCCTCTACGCCACCGCGTTCATCTGGCACGCTCCAATCTCCACCACCCACACGATCACCTCGGCGATCATGGGGTCGGGCGCCACCAAGCGGCTCTCCGCGGTCCGGTGGGGCGTCGCCGGCAACATCCTCGTCGCCTGGGTGCTCACCATGCCGATGGCCGCGGCCGTGGCCGCCGTCGTCTACTGGCTCGTCCACCTCTTCGGGGCCTGATCACGCCGACGGCCCGCCGCCCCGGAGAGGGGGCGGCGGGCCGTCGCGCTGTCGTCCGCTCCTACTGGCCGGAGATGCGGTCGAGCGGTGGGGGTGCGATGGTGCCCTGGGCGGTGAAGTAGGCGACGAAGGCGTCCAGGTCGATCTGGCCGAGGACCTGGTCCGTGCCTTCGGTGAAGACGGTGAAGCCGTCGCCGCCGCCGAGGAGGAAGTTGTTCGCCGCGACCTTGTAGGTGGCGGCCGGGTCGATCGCCGCGCCGTCGATGGTGATCGCGGAGACCCGGTCGCCGACGGGCTTGGAGCGGTCGATGGTGAAGCGCAGGTTCGCCGACGGCTGGAGAATCTTCTCGCCCGCGGACGTCCACTGCTGTTCGAGGAGGGCGTCGAGCTGGGCGCCGGTCAACGACGTCACGCCCATCACGTTGCTGAAGGGCTGGACGGCGAACGCCTCGCCGTAGGTGACGACGCCGTCGCCCTCGGAACCGCTCGCCGCGTAGGTGAGGTCCGTGCGGACGCCGCCCGGGTTCATCAGCGCGACCTGGCCGCCGAGGTCCCGGGTGCCGGCGAGCTGGGCGTCGGCGATGACGTCGCCGAGCGCGGTCTCGCCCGCCGGGGAGGGGGTGCGGGTCAGATCGGCGGTGATCTTGCCGATGGGCTTGTCGGCGATGACGGAGACCCGCTCCTTCCACGTCTGGACGAACTTCTCCGTCGCCGGGTCCGCCGGGACGTCCCGCGTCACGACGTGGTTGTCGCCCTTCACCGAGGAGCGGACGATGTCACCGGTCCGCCGGTCGACCTTGAGGTTCACCTCGGTGATCACGCGGCCGAAGGACGAGCCGGAGGAGAAGAGGCGGGGAGCGCCCTTCGGGTCCTTGACCGAGCAGACGTACTGCTGGTGCGTGTGGCCCGAGAGCACCATGTCGATCTCGGGGTCGGCCTGCTGGGCGATGCGGGAGCCGGCGCCCGGGACGATGCCGCACTCGTCCGGCCGCGCGTCGGGCTTCACCTGGTCGCCCTCGTGGACGAGCAGCACCATCGCGCGGACGTGGCGCTTCTTCAGCTCGCGGGCCGCCCGGTTCGCGGCCTCGACCTCGTCCTGGAACGTCAGGTCCTTGATGCCCTCGGCCGTGACGATGCTCGGGGTGGTCTTGGTGACGACGCCGATGAAGCCGACCCGGACGCCGTTGACGCGGCGGATCGTCCACGGCCTGATGGCGGGCCTGTCGTTCTTCTTGAGCAGGACGTTCGCGCCGAGGTAGTCGAACTTCGCGCCGCGCCACCTCCCGGCGGGCGAACAGCCGTCGACGGGGTGGCAGCCGCCGTTCTGGATGCGCCGCAGCTCCCCGTAGCCCTCGTCGAACTCGTGGTTGCCGACCGCGGACGCGGTGACGCCGACGTCGCCGAGGAACTGGACGGACGGCTCGTCGTGGTAGGCGGCGGAGATCAGCGGTGAGGCGCCCATCAGGTCGCCCTGCGCGACCGTGAGGGTGTCGCGGTTGCGGAGCTGCTTGAGGTGGGTCGCGATGTAGGCGGCGCCACCGGCGAGGACGGTTTCCCCGTTCTCGTCGATGGCCCGTCCCGAGCTTCCGGACGGCGGTTCGAGGTTGCCGTGGAAGTCGTTGAGCGCGAGCAGGCGTACGGACGCGGTCGGTGCGGGACGCGCGGCGGCGGGTTGCGCGGCCACGCCCACGACCGTCAGCCCCGCCGCGGCGCAGGCCAGGAAGGTGCGTCGTCGAGTCATTCTGTGGACGGTAGATCCGTCCGGCATACGGTTCCCGGCGGCTCGATGACGTTTTTGTGACAACTTGATCAGGGGATATGTCGATCATCCTGTTCGTCCGGCCGCATAGGGTGGGGCCCGTGGGTGAACTGCGGTCGCTGAGGGACGGTGAGGTCGCCGCGGCGCTGGCGCTGGCCGAGGCGGCGGAGAAGGCGGACGGCGTGGGGCCGCTGTCCGAGCACGCGCTGCTGGCGCTGCGCGGCGGGAGGTCCGGTCTCGCGGTCGCCGAGGGCGGCGCGGTCGTGGCGTACGCGCATCTCGACCCGGCGACGCAGGAGGAGCCTGCGGCGGCCGAGCTGGTCGTCCACCCCGACCATCGGCGCCGGGGTCACGGGCGGGCGCTGCTGCGGGCCCTGCGGGACGAGGCCGGCGGGCCGCTGCGGGTGTGGGCGCACGGCGACCTGCCGGCGGCCGCGGCGCTGGCGGAGTCCGAGGGGATGGCGCGGGTCCGCGCGCTCTTCCAGATGCGGCGCCCGGCGTCCGATCCCCTGCCGGACGTGCGCGTCGCCGAGGGCGTCTCGATCCGCGCGTTCGAGCCGGGCCGGGATGAGCGGTCCTGGCTGGTGGTGAACGCCCGCGCGTTCGCCGACCATCCCGAGCAGGGCGCCTGGACGATGGACGACCTCCGCGAGCGGGAGGGCGAGGGCTGGTTCGACCCGGCGGGCTTCTTCCTCGCCGAGCGGGGCGGCCGGCTCGTCGGGTTCCACTGGACGAAGGTGCACCCGGGCCGGATCGGCGAGGTCTACGTCGTGGGCGTCGACCCGGACGCGCAGGGCCTCGGCCTCGGCCGCGCGCTGACCCTCGCGGGCCTGCACCACCTGCGCGACGCGGGGCTGGAGCAGATCATGCTCTACGTGGACGAGTCGAACGTCGCGGCCGTCCGGCTGTACGAGTCGCTCGGCTTCACCCGCTACGCCGTCGACGTCATGTACGGCACCGCCTGATCCGCGCGACTTCCCTTACCTCTGGGAAGCCAAACCCTCATGGGTGTTCCTCGACCGGGATTTTGGGCTTCTGAGCTGCACCGTTAACCCGTCGTCCATGACAAATCGGGACATTCTTCCGAACCGTGCATGTCGGCGTTCATCTGCCGTTCACCTGGATCGGGGCGGCTGGTCACCTCGCCTGCCTACCGTCGCTGTCGACGGCGAACCCGCCGTCCGGCCGGCGGCCGGGGCGGCTCGGGGGATCCGCCCGACCAGACTCAGAGGAGACCCTCCGGTGAAGAACGGTTCCCGACTCGCCGCCCTCGGCGGCGTGGTCGTCGCGGGGGCGCTGGCCCTCTCCGCCTGCGGGAGCGACAACAACACGACGGCGAGTGCGAGCGGCGCGCCGTCCGGTGACATCGACTGCGCCAAGGCCGGCGTCAACGCGGCCGGGTCGAGCGCGCAGAAGAACGCGATCGAGGAGTGGACGAAGCTCTACGCGTCCACGTGTGCGGGCGCCAACCTGAACTACAACCCGAGCGGCTCGGGCGCCGGCATCCAGGCGTTCACGAGCGGGCAGGTGGCGTTCGCCGGTTCGGACTCGGCGCTCAAGCCCGAGGAGGCGACCGCCGCGCGGAAGCGCTGCCAGGGGAGCAGCGCGCTGAACCTGCCGATGGTCGTCGGCCCGGTGGCCGTCGTCTACAACCTCCAGGGCGTGGACGGCCTGAAGCTCTCGCCCGAGACGCTCGCGAGCGTGTTCTCCGGCAAGATCAAGAACTGGAACGATCCGGCGATCGCCAAGGAGAACGCGGGCGCGAAGCTGCCGGGCGACCCGATCAAGCCGATCTACCGCTCGGACGAGTCCGGCACCACCGACAACTTCACGAACTACCTGCACACGACCGCGCCGAAGATCTGGACGTGGGAGAAGGCCAAGAAGTGGCCGAGCTCCACCGGCCAGGGCGCGCCCAAGTCCGACGGCGTGACCAGCCAGGTGAAGAGCACCGCGGGCTCGATCTCCTACGTGGAGATGTCGTACGCGGAGAACAACAAGCTGCAGACCGCGCACGTGAAGAACGGCGCCGGCGAGTTCACCGCGCTCTCCCCGGACAGCGCGTCCAAGGCCGTCGCGGGGGCGAAGGTCGCCGGCACCGGCAACGACGTCGCCCTGGAGATCGACTACGCGACCAAGGAGCCGGGCGCCTACCCGATCGTCCTGGTCACCTACGAGATCGCGTGCGAGAAGGGGCTGCCGGCCGAGCAGGCCGCGTTCGTCAAGTCCTTCCTCACCTACACCTCCAGCGCGGACGGCCAGAAGATCCTGACCGGCCAGGGCTACGCGCCGCTGCCGCCGAACGTGCTGACCAAGGTCCAGGCATCCGTGAAGGCCTTGTCCTGACACCGGACGGCGGGACCGGGAGCCCCGCCGCCGAGCACGCCGGCGGCGGGGCCGCGCCGGGGTCCGCCGACATGATCGAAGGGGGACGTTCCGTGACGAGCGAGACCGGCGTCGAGACGGCCGCCGGCGTCGACAGGCGCGCCCGCGGGGTGCGGATGGGGACCGGCCGGGCCGGTGACAGGATCTTCGCCGCCGCGGCGCGCGGCTCCGGCATCACCGTGCTGCTGATCATGGCCGCCATCGCGGTCTTCCTCGTCTGGAAGGCCGTCCCGGCGCTCCAGGACAACGAGGCGAACTTCCTGACCGCGGAGGAATGGAACCCGAACGCGACCCCGCCGGAGTTCGGCATCGCGCAGCTCGCGTTCGGCACGATCGTGTCGTCGCTGCTGGCGATGGTCATCGCGACGCCGGTGGCGGTCGGCATCGCGCTGTTCATCTCCTTCTACTCGCCCCGGCGGCTCGCCTCCGGGCTCGGCTACATCGTCGACCTCCTCGCGGCCGTGCCGAGCATCGTCTACGGGCTCTGGGGGCTCGCCTTCCTTTCCCAGCACATGGAGGGCATCAGTGCGTTCCTCAACGGCGCGCTCGGCTGGATCCCGCTGTTCGGGGGCGACTCGCCCGGCAAGAATTCCATCTTCACCGCCTCCGTGGTGCTCGCCATCATGATCCTGCCGATCATCTCCTCGATCTCCCGCGAGGTGTTCCTGCAGGTCCCGCGGGCCAACGTGGAGGCCGCGCTCGCGATCGGCGCCACCCGCTGGGAGATGATCCGGATGGCCGTGCTGCCCTACGGCCGCTCCGGCATGATCGGCGGCGCGATGCTCGGCCTCGGCCGCGCGATGGGCGAGACGATCGCGGTCGCGATGGTGCTGACCTACGTGCCCGGCATCAACGTCCACCTGCTGGAGGACGGCGGCGCGACCTTCGCCTCCAACATCGCCAACAGCTTCGCCGAGGCGTCCACGACCGGGCGCGGCGCGCTGATCGCCTCCGGCCTCGTGCTGTTCGTCATCACCCTGCTCGTCAACATGGCCGCCCGCGCGGTCGTCGCCCGCCGGAAGGAGTTCGCGTGACCACCGCCACCACGCGCCGGTCCGCGCCGGACACCTCGCTCACCTCGGTGTCGGCCGGGCGCAGGCTCAAGGACCGGGCCGTCCAGGGGCTGGTCTACCTGGCGTTCGCGCTGGCGCTCGTCCCGCTGCTGTCGGTGCTGTGGACGGTGGTCGTCAACGGCGCGGGGCGGCTCGACCCGACGTTCTTCCAGTTCTCGATGAACGCCGTCAGCGGCAGCGACCCGGGCGGCGGCGCCTACCACGCGATCATCGGCACCCTGGAGCAGGTCGCGATCACCAGCCTGATCGCCGTCCCGATCGCCGTGCTCACCGCGATCTACCTGGTGGAGTACGCCGGGAGCGGCCGGCTCGGCAAGGTCATCAGTTTCACCGTGGACGTCATGACCGGCATCCCGTCCATCGTCGCCGGCCTGTTCGTGCTGGCGCTGTGGCTGCTGACGTTCGGGTTCGCCTTCTCCGGGTTCGCCGGGTCGCTCGCCCTGACCATCCTGATGATCCCGACCGTGGTGCGGGCCACGGAGGAGATGCTGAAGCTCGTCCCGAACGACCTGCGCGAGGCGTCCTACGCGCTGGGCGTGCCGCGCTGGCGGACGGTCTGCTTCGTCGTCCTGCCGACCGCGATGACCGGGATCGTCACCGGCGTGATGCTGGCCGTCGCGCGCGTGATGGGGGAGACCGCGCCGCTGCTGTTGACGATCTTCTTCACCAAGGCGATCAACAACGACCCGCTGAACGGCCCGCAGGCGTCGCTGCCCACCTTCATCTGGGAGCAGGCCGCCGACCCCAGCCAGAACTCGATCGACCGGGCCTGGACGGGTGCGCTCGTGCTGATCGGGATCATCATGCTGCTCAACCTCGCCGCCCGGTTCGTCGCACGCCGCAAGGCCCCCGCGGGCCGCTGACACGAAGGAGAGGACAGAGGCTATGGCCAAGCGGATCGAGGTCTCCGGGCTCCACGCCTACTACGGCGGCGTCCACGCCATCGAGGACATCTCGATGTCGATCGAGCCGCGCTCGGTGACGGCGTTCATCGGGCCGTCGGGCTGCGGCAAGTCCACCTTCCTGCGCACGCTCAACCGGATGCACGAGGTCATCCCGGGCGCGCGCGTCGAGGGCAAGGTCATGCTGGACGACGACGACCTGTACGACTCGTCCGTCGACCCGGTGGCGGTGCGCCGCGTCGTCGGCATGGTGTTCCAGCGGCCGAACCCGTTCCCCACCATGTCGATCTACGACAACGTGGCGGCCGGGCTCAAGCTGAACGGCGTCCGCCGCAAGTCCCGCCTGGACGAGGTCGTCGAGGAGTCGCTGCGCGGCGCCAACCTGTGGAACGAGGTCAAGGACCGTCTCGGCAAGCCCGGCGCCGGACTGTCGGGCGGCCAGCAGCAGCGCCTCTGCATCGCCCGCGCGATCGCCGTCCGGCCGCAGGTCCTGCTGATGGACGAGCCCTGCTCGGCGCTCGACCCCATCTCCACCCTCGCGATCGAGGACCTGATCGAGAAGCTGAAGACGCAGTACACGATCGTCATCGTCACGCACAACATGCAGCAGGCCGCGCGGGTCAGCGACCGCACGGCCTTCTTCAACATCGCCGGGACGGGCAAGCCGGGCAGGCTCATCGAGATCGACGAGACCAGCAAGATCTTCGCGAACCCGGAGCGGAAGGCGACCGAGGACTACATCACGGGCCGCTTCGGCTGAGGACTCAGGCGCGTGCCGGCGTCCTGTCCTCGGACTCGCCGGGACGGTGGTCGGGCACGAACCGGTAACCCACGTTGCGCACGGTGCCGATCAGCGACTCGTACTCGGCGCCGAGCTTGGCGCGCAGCCGCCGGACGTGCACGTCGACGGTTCGCGTGCCGCCGAAGTAGTCGTAGCCCCAGACCTCCTGGAGGAGCTGGGCGCGGGTGAAGACCCGGCCCGGGTGCTGGGCGAGGTACTTCAGCAGCTCGAACTCCTTGAAGGTCAGGTCGAGGACCCGCCCCCGCAGCCGGGCGGTGTAGGTCGCCTCGTCGATGGTGAGGTCGCCGCTGCGGATCTCGCCGGGCACCTCGTCGGCGTCGGTGACGGCCGCGGCGCGCCCGACGGCGAGCCGGAGCCGCGCCTCGACCTCGGCGGGGCCGGCGCCCTGCAGCAGCACGTCGTCCAGGCCCCACTCCGGGCTCAGCGCGGCGAGCCCGCCCTCGGTGACGATGCCGAGGAGCGGGCAGTCGAGCCCGGTGGTGCGCAGCAGCCGGCACAGGCTCTTGGCCTGCACCAGGTCACGGCGCGCGTCGACCAGCACGATGTCGGCGGGCGGTGCGTCGATGAGCGCGGACGCCTCGGCGGGCGCGACGCGCACGGAGTGCAGCAGGAGCCCGAGCGCCGGCAGGACCTCGTCCGAGGGCTCCAGCGCGTTGGTCAGCAAGAGCAGACTGCTCAAGTGCCCGCCTCCCGTCCCAAAAGACGTAGGACCCAGGCGGCTCACCCTCCAGCCCCGGCAACGGCCGGCGACGCGAAGAACGAGGCGACCATGAAGGGCATTCAGATGAACTCCATGGCCTCGTCGCCCGGATCCCTCCTCATGAGGATAACCGAGACGCCCTCCGGGGCCATGGCCCGACCTGGCCGCACCACGCCGCGGACGGATGAGAGAGTGGGGTCATGGCCAGGGGCACGTTGCGGTTTTGGGCGGCGGCGAAGGCGGCCGCGGGGACTCATGAGGAGCCGTACGACGCGGTGACCCTCGCGGAGGCGGTGGCCGCGGCCGGGGAGGGGCGCGGCGGGGAGTTCGCGCGGGTCGTCGGGCGGAGTTCGTTCCTCATCGACGGGGAGCCGGTGGGGACGCGGCCGCACGAGTCGGTGACGCTGCCGGAGGGCGGTGTGGTGGAGGTGCTGCCGCCGTTCGCGGGCGGGTGATCCAGCCGGCAGGGTGATTTCTCCCGGTCGCATGGTCATTCCCCGGTGCGACGCCTTCCGCGCCGTTCGCCCATTATCGTGTGGCGATCGCATGCCGGAGCCCGAAGGAGAGACATGCGGAAAGTACTGCTGGTGCTGCTGGTCCTCGTGGCCGTGGCGGTGGTCGCCGCGGACCGGCTCGGGGTGCGGGTCGCGGAGGACAAGATCGGTGAGCAGGTGGCCGCGCAGTACAACCTGCAGCAGCAGCCGGACGTCACGATCCACGGCATCCCGTTCCTGACCCAGGCGATCGGTGGCGAGTACAAGCACATCGAGGTGGCCATCGGCGACTGGACGGAGCAGGGGGTGACCGTCACCGGCGTCAAGGTCGACATGCGGGGGGTGGACGCGCCGCTGTCGGAGGTCACCAAGGGCAGCGCGGCGAACGTGACCGCGCGCACCGCGACGGCCTCCGCCGTCATCCCCTACGACGTGATCCAGAAGGAGGCGCCGAAGGAGGTCAAGCGGATCGGGCCGAAGGGCGACGACCTGTCGGTCGAGATGACCGGCGCCGTGCTCGGCTTCCAGTTGAACGGCACCGCGGTGGTGGAGGTCAAGCCGACCGCCAAGGGCATCGCGATCACGCCGGTGTCGGTGGGGTCGAACGGCGCCGCCCAGATCCCGCTGGCCCTCGTGAAGCGGCAGCTCACCTGGACCGTGCCGGTCGCCGACCTGCCCGTCGGGTCGCGGATCAGCGAGATCACGCCGACCGCGGACGGGCTGCGCGTCGCGGCGACGGCCGAGAACGTCCGGCTGAACGATCTTCAGCAGCAGCAGAAATGATCCGTGTCGGGTGAACCGGACCGCGAGGACGTACGTGTCAGTGGTGTGGGACCGACGGCGGACGAGGGGCTGCTCCGCGCCCTGTACAGCGAGCACGGGGGTTCCCTCCTCGGCTATGTCCTGCGGCTGACCGGCGGGGACCGGACCCAGGCCGAGGACGTCGTCCAGGAGACGCTGCTGCGCGCCTGGCGGCATCCGGAGGCGCTGGCGGGGCGCCCCGCGCGGCCGTGGCTGTTCACGGTCGCGCGGAACCTGGTCGTGGACGCCCATCGCGCCCGGCGCGCTCGGCCGCCGGAGACGGGGATCGACGAGCAGCTCATGATGACCGCGGCGGGCTCGGACGACATCGACCGGGCGCTGGAGTCGTGGACGGTCGCCGAGGCGCTGGCGGGGCTGAGCCCGTCGCACCGGGCGGTGCTGGTGGAGACCTATTACAAGGGCCGGTCGGTGGCGGAGGCGTCCAAGGCGCTCGGGATCCCGCCCGGCACGGTGAAGTCCCGCACCTACTACGCCCTGCGGGCGCTCAAACTCGCATTGGAGGAGCGGGGGTTGGCGCCATGAACGACTGCACGGACGTGCGCACCGCTCTCGGTGTGTACATGCTCGGCGCGCTCGACCCCGGGGAGCGGAGCCAGGTGGAGGCCCATCTGGAGGGCTGCCCCGCCTGCCGGGACGAGCTCGCCGGGATGGCCGGCCTGCCCGCGCTGCTCGGCCGGGTCGACGAGGCGCAGCTCGAACAGATCGCCGGGCCGCCGCCCGAGCTGCTGGACGGGCTGCTCGCCAAGGCGGCCGAACGGCGGAGGGGGCGGCTCCGCCCGCTGGTGCGCCCGGGCGGCGGGCGCGCGGGGTGGATCCCGCTCGCCGCGGCCGCGTGCCTGCTGCTGGTCGTCGGGGTGCTGGCCGGCGCGTTGCTGTTCCCGTCCCGGGACGGCGGCACCGTCGCCGCGCCGCCGTCCTCCACGCCGACCGGGTCGGCGGTGCAGGCCGAGCGGATCACCGCGGCCGACCCGAAGACCAACATCAAGGGATACGTGCTCCTGCACCGCAAGGCGTGGGGCACGGAGGTGGAACTGCACCTCGCCGGGGTCCCGAAGGGCTCGCACTGCCGGCTGCTGGTGATCGCGCGGGACGGCCGCCGGGACGCGCTCGGCAGCTGGTACGTCCCGTACGACGAGGGCTACGGTGAGTACCGCGGGTCCACGATGTTCCCGCGCGGCCAGCTGTTCTCGTTCGAGGTCGTCGGCCTGGACGGGCAGCCCCTCCTCACCATCCCCACCTGACGGGACGGCCCGGGAAGAAGCCCCGGCCTCCGGGAGTTGTGCATGCCGATGACGGGACTATGGATCGCGGTCGCGGTCCTCATCGCGGCCACGGTGTTCGGCCTCGTGCGGCGGCACCGTGACGGGGTGCTGCGCGCCCGCGGGGAGAGGGACGGCGAGGTGACCGAGACCATCGGGCCGGAGGACGTGGGCGCCGAACTCGGCGAGCGGGCGACCCTGCTCCAGTTCTCCAGCGCGTTCTGCGCGCCGTGCCGCGCCACCCGCCGCGTCCTCGGCGAGGTGAGCGGGATGGTCGACGGCGTGGTGCACGTCGAGCTCGACGCGGAGGCGCATCTCGATCTCGTCCGCAGGCTGAACGTCGTCCGGACTCCGACCGTCCTCGTCCTGGACGCCGCCGGGCGTGTCGTCCGCCGCGCCACCGGCGCCCCCCGCAAACCCGACGTCATCGCCGTGTTGGGCGAGGTCGTGCGGTGACTGGACTGAGGAGCGGCGGGAGTGAGGAACGAACGATCAGAGCGACGAGGGAAGTCACCGCACGAAGCGACAGAGCCCGCCGAGCGGAGCGAGGCCGATCAACACAGCGAGGTCATTCCGTGAGCCGTACTCGGATGACCTGCGATAAGACGAATATCACTGTCTCGGAAGGCGAGACGGAAGTGACAGCGCGTGGATTGCCGCTTAACATCGAGTCCGTGCGTTACTGGACAGAGCAGATGCTCACGAAGCGCCGCGCGGTCGACTTCTGCCGCGTGGCCGCCTCGCTCTGTCGCATGGTCTGAGGCATCGAGCCCGTCCGCCCCCGAGCACCTTTCCGCTTCTCAGCTCGTACGCACGCTTCCACTCCGCCAGGAGCACCCCGATGCAGGTTGATCCGCGTGGGCCGCGCTTCGGCGCATACGTCACCACCGTCGTCCTGATCGCGGTGCTGGCGACCGGAAGCTGGGCACTGCTCGCCGCCCAGGCCGTCGTGTTCGCGCTCGCGACCTTCCTCGGCCTCCGGTACGCCCCGTACGGACTGGTGTACACAGTGCTGATCCGTCCCCGGCTCGCTCCGCCCAGGGAACTGGAGGACGCGGCCCCGCCCCGCTTCGCGCAGGGTGTCGGCCTCGCCTTCGCCCTGGTGGGAACGGTCGGGTACGCGACGGGGATCACCTGGCTCGGCATCGGTGCCACCGCCCTCGCGCTGGCGGCGGCGTTCCTGAACGCGGTGTTCGGGTTCTGCCTCGGCTGCGAGATGTATCTGCTGCTCCGACGTACAACCGCGAAATTCCGCTCCGAGAGGGAGGTTCCCGCATGAGCCGCTCAGACGTCCTGGTGGACACCGACTGGGTCGAGGCACACCTGGACGACCCCGGTCTGGTGCTCGTCGAGGTCGACGAGGACGTGTCCGCCTACGACAAGGGCCACATCCGCGGCGCCGTGAAGATCGACTGGAAGACGGAGCTGCAGGACCCGGTCCGCCGCGACTTCGTCGACAGGACCGGGTTCGAGCAGCTGCTGTCCTCCAAGGGCATCGCCAACGACGACCTGGTGATCCTCTACGGCGGCAACAACAACTGGTTCGCCGCGTACGCGTACTGGTACTTCAAGCTGTACGGCCACGACAAGGTGAAGCTGCTGGACGGCGGCCGCAAGAAGTGGGAGCTGGACTCCCGCGAGCTGGTCACCGACGTCCCGTCCCGTCCCGCGACCGACTACAAGGCCAAGGACCAGGACCTGTCGATCCGCGCCTTCCGCGACGAGGTCGTGGACGCGATCGGCAAGCAGAACCTGATCGACGTCCGGTCGCCGGACGAGTTCAGCGGCAAGCTGCTCGCCCCGGCGCACCTGCCGCAGGAGCAGTCGCAGCGGGCCGGCCACGTGCCGACCGCGGCCAACATCCCGTGGTCGAAGGCGGCCAACGACGACGGCACGTTCAAGTCCGACGACGAGCTCCGGGAGCTCTACACCGAGGCCGGCGTCGACCTGAACAAGGACACCATCGCCTACTGCCGCATCGGCGAGCGCTCCTCGCACACGTGGTTCGCCCTGCGCGAGCTGCTGGGCCTGGAGAACGTGAAGAACTACGACGGTTCCTGGACCGAGTACGGCTCGCTCGTCGGCGTGCCGATCGAGCTCGGCGCCGCCAAGTAAGCGACGAGTTCTCGTCACGATCCGTCACACGGAGATGGAGGAGCAATGACCCAGGGCTGCGCAGCGCCCGAGCAGACGGCGCACCTGCCTGCGACCGTCGACCTCACCAACGAGGCCGTCATCCAGGGGACCGTCACGCGTGACGGCGCCCCCGTGTCCAGCGCCTACGCCCGCCTGCTCGACTCGTCCGGCGAGTTCACCGCCGAGGTGGTCACGGGCGACGAGGGCGTGTTCCGGTTCTTCGCCGCCGACGGCGACTGGACCGTGCGCGTCCTGGCGGCGGGCGGCGTGAGCGTCGACAACACCGTCACCGCGAAGACCGGCGAGGTCGCCGGCCTCCAGGTCGCGATCTGACCGGCGCCTCCGCGTCGCGGACCCCGCCGTCCCGCCCCACCGGGGACGGCGGGGTTCGCCGTTCCCGTGGCCATGGCCGGCGGTGGTCGGCCGGCCCCCGCACCCGCCAGATGGTAATACGCCGGGTATGTCCGGGCTGGACGTGATCCACGCTCCGGAGATCCCTTAGAGTCATGGGGTTCGCACACGTCAGGAGAGACGAGGTATGCGCGGAGGGCGAATCGCGGCGGGCACCGCAAGCCTGGCCCTGACGTCCGGTCTGGCGTTCGCCCCGGCGGCGGCCGCGGCCCCGGAGGCTCCGGCGGACCGGCCGCGGGTGGCGCCGACGGCCACCAAGAAGCCGGCGAAGCCGAAGAAGACCCGGCAGCGGGCCCCGGCGCCCAAGTGCAACAAGCAGATCGGGCAGCCCGCGTCGGCGATCACCGTCGAGCCGTGGGCGCAGCGGCGGCTGGACTTCGAGCAGGCGTGGCCGATCACCCGCGGCGGGGGCGTGACCGTCGCCGTCGTCGACAGCGGCATCAACGCGGCCCACCCGCAGCTCAAGGGCAAGGTCGCCGCGAGCTTCGACGCGTCCGGGACGACGACCGACGACTGCCTCGGGCACGGCACCGAGGTCGCCGGCATCATCGCCGCCACCGACATGCGCAACCGCAACGTCCCGTTCGTGGGCGTGGCCCCGCAGGTCAAGCTGCTGAACGCCAAGTTCGCGAGCGGGGAGAGCACCCAGGACAACACGCTTCTGCCGAAGGCCATCACCTGGGCCGCCGAGCACGGCGCGAAGGTGATCAACGTGTCGTCGGCCGCCCCGGACACGCCCGCGCTGCGCGCCGCCGTCCAGGCCGCGCAGAAGCGCGACGTGCTGATCGTCGCCGCCGCCGGCAACGTCGCGCAGGACCGGCGCGGCAAGGAGAGCGCCGCCTACCCGGCCAGCTACAAGGGCGTCCTGTCCGTCGCCGCGGTGGACGAGGCGGGCACCATCACCGGGTTCTCCAACATCAAGACCCGCATCGACGTGTCGGCGCCGGGCCAGAACGTCATCTCCACGCTCGGCAACGGCTACGTCGGCGGCCTGCAGGGCACCAGTTTCGGTGCCCCCTACGCCGCCGGGGTCGCGGCGCTCGTCCGCGCGAAGCACCCGAAACTGAACTACCAGCAGGTCATCAACCGGATCCTCATCACCGCGGAGGGCGGCAACGGGCAGGGCAGCGGGCACGGCATGATCAGCCCGCTGCAGGCGGTGTCCGGCCTCGTCGACCCGAACGCCACGCCGGGCGCGGCCGACGCCCGGCCGCTGAGCGGCGCCGTCCCGATCGCCAAGCCCGAGCCCGTCGACCACCGCGCCCGCACCGTCGGCCTCGCCGTGGCGGGCGGCGCCCTCGCCGCCGCCCTGCTCGTCGCGCTCGGCGGGGCGGTCATCCCGCACGGCCGCAGGCGCGGCTGGAAGCCGGGCCGCGCCGTCCTGCCCGCCGAGGAACGCGACTGAGAAACGACGGAACCCCGGGCCGAGACCGGCCCGGGGTCCGCGCGTGTGCCGCCTACTGCTGCTGGCCGTAGAAGGCCGTCTGGATGAGGCGCTTGCCGGTGCGGCGGTCCGACTGGGTACCGCGGCCCTGCGGCAGCGGGCCCGGCCGGACGTCGAACAGGTTCCCCTCGTCCTTGTTGCCGGACATGATCAGCGCCGGGGTGGCCATGTCCTTCAGCCGCTGCAGGACCGGGTCGAACATGGCCCGGCCCGCGCCGCCCATCGTGCGGGCGATGATCAGGTGCATGCCGATGTCGCGGGCCTGCGGCAGCAGCTCGGCGAGCTGCGCGAGCGGGTTCCCGGACGGGGTGGCGACCAGGTCGTAGTCGTCCACCACCAGGAACAGATCCGACCCGCTCCACCACGACCTGTTGCGCAGCTGCTCCGGCGTCAGGTCGGACGGGGGCAGCCGGTTCACCAGGGCGCCGTGGACGTCCTTCATCAGCCCGCCCGCGGCCGTCGACGACGCCGCGAACCCGATGACGTGCTCGCTCTCCGCCGAGTCCAGCAGGGCCCGCCGGTAGTCGAGCATGATGATCCGGGCCTCGTCCGTCGTGTAGCGGGCCTTGACCGACTCGACGATCAGCCGCAGCAGGTTGGACTTGCCGCACTCGTTGTCGCCGAGGACGACGAAGTGCGGGTCGTTCTCGAAGTCCAGCAGGACGGGCGACAGCGTGTCCTCGTCGATGCCGATCGGGATCCGCTTGCCCGTCTCGGTGACGGCGGGCAGCGAGGTGTACGGCAGCACGTCCGGCAGCATCCGGACCGGCGGCGCGGGCGGCCGGCCCTGCCAGCCGGCCTGGACCGTCTGCACCAGGTGCCGGACGCCGTCGGTGAGGTCGCCCGAGGAAGGACGGCCGTCGATGCGGGGCAGCGCGTTGAGGAAGTGCAGGCCCTCGCGGGTGAGGCCGCGCCCCGGACGCCCCTCCGGGACGTTCGCGGCGAGCCTGCGGTCCATCTCCGACTCGTAGGGGTCGCCGAGCTTCAGCTCCAGCTTCGTGGTGAGCAGGTCGCGGATCGTGAGCCGGAACTCCGACCACTTGTTCGTCGCGGCGATGACGTGGATGCCGTAGCCGAGGCCGCGCGCGGCGAGGTCGGTGACGGTCCCCTCGACCGCCTCGTACTCCTGCCGGACGGTCAGCCAGTTGTCGACGACGAGGAACACGTCGCCGAAGCCGTCCCCGGCGATCTGCCCCTCGGCGCGCATCCGCCGGTAGGCGGCGATCGAGTCGATGCCCCGCTCGGTGAAGAACCGCTCCCGAGACTCCAGCAGCCCGGACACCTCCGCGACCGTCCGCCGGACCCGGTCGGGGTCGAGGCGGCTGGCGACGCCGCCGACGTGCGGCAGGTCGGCCAGCGCGGCGAGCGCGCCGCCGCCGAAGTCGAGGCAGTAGAACTGCACCTCCTGCGGCGTGTGCATGAGCGCCAGCGACGTGATGAGGGTCCGCAGCACCGTCGACTTGCCGGACTGCGGGTTGCCCGCCACGCCGATGTGCCCGGCGGCCCCGGACAGGTCCAGCCACATCGGGTCGCGGCGCTGGTCGAATGGCTTGTCGACGATGCCCGCGAACGCGTGCAGCCGGCCCCGGCCGTCCCACCCGGCGGTGGTGAAGCCGAACTCCGGCGTCTGCTGCAGGTTCGGCAGGACCTGGTCGAGCGTCGCCGGCTCCTCCAGCGGCGGCAGCCAGATCTCGTGCGGCGGCGGGCCGTGCCCGGCGAGCTGCTTGACGACCAGGTCGAACAGGCTGATCTGCGGGCCCTTGTCCTCGTCCTGGCGCTGCTGCTGCTGTTGCGTCTGCTCCTGCATCCGCGGCTGCACGTACGCCGGGGTGAACGGGACGATCTGCGCGAGCTGCCGCGGTCCCTGCTGCGACGACTCCTGCTGCTGGTTCTCCTCCGGCTTGTACGGGCCCGACACGTACGCGGCGCGGAACCGCGTCATCGTCTCGGTGCCGATCTTCAGGTAGCCGTTGCCGGGCGCCTGCGGCAGCTCGTAGGCGTCGGGCACGCCGAGGACGACCCGCGACTCGGCCGAGGAGAACGTCCGCAGGCCGATCCGGTAGGACAGGTGCGTGTCCAGGCCCCGCAGCTTGCCCTCCTCCAGGCGCTGCGAGGCGAGCAGCAGGTGGACGCCCAGCGAGCGCCCCAGCCGCCCGATCATCACGAACAGCTCGGCGAAGTCGGGCTTGGCCGACAGCAGCTCGGAGAACTCGTCCAGCACCACGAACAGGGTCGGCATCGGTTTGAGCGCCGCGCCCTGCTCGCGGGCCTTCTCGTAGTCGCGCAGCGAGGCGTAGTTGCCGGCGGCGCGCAGCCACTCCTGGCGCCGCACCATCTCGCCGTGCAGCGCGTCGTACATGCGGTCGACGAGCGGCAGCTCGTCCTCCAGGTTGGTGATGATGGCCGAGACGTGCTGGAGGCCGTCCATGCCGAGGAACGTCGCGCCGCCCTTGAAGTCGACGAGGACGAAGTTCAGCACCTCCGACGAGTGCGTCATCGCCAGGCCGAGCACCAGCGTGCGCAGCAGCTCCGACTTGCCGGAGCCGGTCGCGCCGATGCACAGGCCGTGCGGACCGTACCCGCCCTGCGCGGCCTCCTTGATGTCCAGCTCGATCGGGCGGCCGTCGGCGTCCAGGCCGATCGGCACCCGCATCCGGTTGCGCGGCGCCCGCGGCTGCCACGCCTGCCGCGGGTCGATCCGCGCCGGGTCGGGGACGCCGAGCAGCGTCGTCAGCGTCGTCGCCGCGGACAGCGCGTCCATCTCCGGGCCGGTGGCGGCGCTCGCCCGCAGCGGGGCGAGCTGCCGGGCCAGGCCGTCCGCCTGGACGTAGCTGAACGCGTCCGGCCTGCCGAGCAGGCTCGGCACGTCCTTGCCGGTGCGGTCGCGGCGCAGCATCGCCATCTTGTCGGGCGCGACCCGCAGCCGCAGCATCGTGTTGTCGGCGGTCGGCGTGACGTGGCCGGTCAGGTCGATGACGCAGACGCCCTCGATGCCGTCCGAGCCGACCTGCGAGTCGGGGGTGACGGCGCCGCCGTCCACGATGACCACGTGGTAGGGCAGGTCGCTCTGCTGGAGGCCGGGGGTGAACCGGGCCCGGTCCTTCACCTCGGTGCCGAACATCCGCTCCAGCTCGGTGAGGCTGCCCGCCATCAGCCGGACCGGGCCCGCCGCGTCGGTCACCTTCGGGTGCATCGCGTGCGGCAGCCACTTCATCCAGTCCCAGTGGGGCATCGCGTCCGGCGACGCGCACACGCTGACCCGCATGTCGTCGGGGGAGTGGAACGCGGTGAGCTGCGCGATCATCGCCCGCACCATGCCGCGCACCGCCTCCGGGTCGCCCATCGGCAGGATCCGCGCGAACGACGGCAGCGACACCGCCACCGGCAGGTTCGGCACCGTCGAGTGCGCCCGCACGAACCGGCGCAGCGCGCCCGCCGTCATCGGCTCCAGGTCCTCCACCGGGCGGGTCTCCGGCGGGATCAGCTGGACGGCGAGCTTCTGCGGGCCCGCGCCGATCCGCACGTTGCCGAAGTCGGGGTCGGTGGGGCGGCGCTCCCAGATCCGCGCGCTCATCACCAGCGACCACAGCGAGTCGGGGGCCGGGCTGTTCCACTCCAGCGACTCGCGCTGCTGCTCGGCGGCCCGGCGCACCTTCCGCCGCACCTGCGACAGGTAGCGGAAGTAGTCGCGGCGCGCGCCGTTCAGCTTGAACTTGCGCTCGCCGGAGCCGCGGCCGAGCTGGCCGAGCATCATGCCGCCCATCGCCAGCGCCATGCCGCCGCTGCTGACCATCATCAGCGGGCTGCGGGTGCCGCCGCCGAGGAACATCAGCCCCATCATCAGCGGCATCACGGCCATCGGCAGGTACATGAGCACGTTCTGCAGGCCGCCGCTCTGCAGCTCCGGGATCTCCGGCGGCGACTCCAGCAGCAGCTCGCCCTTGGGGGCCGGCGGTGGTTTGCGGCGCTCCCTGCGCCTGACGAGGGTGGTGCTCACCTCGGCGTTCCTCCGTGGGCTCGCACCCCGGTCGGCCGAGTTGTACGGGGGAGCACGGCCGGCCCGGGGGACTAAGTGTGATGCTTGAGGTTGATTTAGCGTAGGCGGACGTCACATCCTAAGCTGCGCGTCGATCGGATCCGCCCCCTGATCTGACCTGGAGGACGGGAGCTCCCGTGAATTCGCCCGCTACAACCGAACTCTGCAGGGTCACCATCGTCGCCCCGAAGCGGCGCATCGACGTGTCCCTGCCCGCCGACGTGCCGCTCGCGCACATGCTTCCCACACTGCTGCGCGCCGCGGGCGAGGACATGGCGGACGCCGGGCTCGCCCACTCCGGCTGGGTCCTTCAGCGGCTCGACTCCGATCCGTTCGACGCCTCGCAGACGACCGCCGCCCTCGGCGTCCGGGACGGCGAGATCCTGTACTTCCGGCCCCGCATGGCGCAGCTGCCGGAGATGTCGTTCGACGACGTCGCCGACGTGATCGCGTCCGGGATCCGGGAGCGCACCGACCGGTGGCGGCCCACCACGACCCGCTCCTTCGGCCTCGGCGCGGGCGCGATCGCGCTGGTCGTCGGCGCGATCGTCATCGCGCTGTCCGGCCCGCCGTGGATCGTGCCCGCGGCCGCCGCGGGGGTCGTCGCGCTGCTCACCCTGATCATGGCGACGGTCCTGTCGCGGGCGGTCGCCGACTCCGGCGCGGGCGTGATCCTCGGCTACGCGGCGCTCCCGTACGCGTTCCTCGCCGGGCTGGCCGCGCCCGCCCGCAAGGACCTGGAGCTGTTCGACCTCGGCGCGCCGCACCTGCTGGCCGGGTTCGGGGTGACGGCGCTCGCCGCGATCATCGCCGCGTTCGCCATCGCCGACGGCCTGCCCGTCTTCCTCGGCGTCGCGTTCGCCGCTTTCGTCGGCGCGGTCGGGGCCGGGGTCGGCTTCGCGTTCGACGGCCTGCCCGCCGCGGGCATCGCCGCCGTCGCCTCCGTGGTGGTGATGATGTTCATCGCGGCGGTGCCGTCGCTGTCGTTCAAGCTGGCGCGGATGCCGCTGCCGCCCGTCCCGAGCAGCGCCGAGGACCTGCGCCGCGACACCGAGACGGTGGACGGCCGGCAGGTGCTCGCCCGCACCGCCGCCGCCGACCGGTTCTCCACCGGCCTGATCGCCTCGATCGCGCTCGTCGCGGCCGGGGCGATGCTGTTCCTGTTCGCCGAGGACGGCTGGGCCGGGCCCGCGACGTCCGCGACGATGTCGGTGTCGCTGCTGCTGCGCGCCCGGATCT
This sequence comes from Actinomadura sp. B10D3, assembly GCF_039871695.1. Classification (NCBI taxonomy): domain Bacteria; kingdom Bacillati; phylum Actinomycetota; class Actinomycetes; order Streptosporangiales; family Thermomonosporaceae; genus Actinomadura; species Actinomadura sp. B10D3. The sequence goes on along the minus strand of NZ_JBDPLY010000017.1, from coordinate 107,761 downwards.
TCCGCGGCGTGGCGCAGCGCTCCTGGATGCTCGTCATCGGGCTGTTCGGGCTGGTGCTGACCACGATCGGGATGGCGCTGCACGGCAGCCAGGTCGTCGCGCTCGCCGCGGCGCTCGTCCCGCTGCTGGTGCTCACCGGGATCGTCGTCGCGGTCACGCTGTGGCTGCCGGGACACCGCCCGACCCCGGTCTGGGGCCGCTGGGGCGACATCCTCGACATGCTCGTGATGATCTCGCTGATCCCGCTCGCGCTCGCGGTGCTGGACGTCTACACCCGCGTCCGCGGGCTGGCCGGGTGACGCGCTGATGCAGAGCCGGCGGGATCTCTACCAGGCGCACCGCCTGATGACGCAGCGGGTCGGGCTCGCCCTGCTGCAGGGCGAACCGGACGTCGCCGAGTCCCCGATGCGGCGGCTGTCGGTCGGCGCGTTCGCCGGCGTGATGGTCGGGCTGCTGATCATCGCGGTGTTCGGCATCTGGGGGCTGCTGTCCCCGGGCGGGGCCAAGGGGCTGGACGAGCCCGGCAAGCTGATCATCGAGAAGGAGACCGGGACCAAGTACATCTACGACGCCAACACCAGGAAGATGTTCCCGGTCGCGAACTACGCGTCCGCGCTGCTCGCGCTCGACTCCGACAGCGAGCCGGAGCGGCGCACCGTGTCGCGCAAGTCGCTGTCCGGGTTCGAGCGCGGCGCGATGATCGGCATCCCCGGCGCACCCGACTCGCTGCCCGGCAAGGACCAGCTCATCCGCGGCCCGTGGTCGGTGTGCACCCGGCAGGCGTCCGGCCCGACCGGCGTGCCGCGGCAGATCAGCGCCCTCGCCGCCGGGCGCAAGGTGGGCGGGCGCCGGCTGAACGACACCGAGGCCGTCGTGGTGCAGACGGGCGGCGCCCCATGGGTGGTCTGGAAGGACCACCGGATGCAGATGACGATCCCGGCGAACCAGGTGACGTCGCTGACCGGCGGCCCGGGCGCCGTCGAGGTGCCGGCGACGTGGCTGAACGCGATCCCGGCCGCGGGCAACTTCGGATCGCCGAACGTCCCGGACCGGGGCAAGTCGGTGCCGGGCCCGCGCGGCGGGACGGCCCGCGTCGGGCAGGTGTTCAAGGCCGAGACCGGCGCCGGCGGGCAGGCGCTCTGGTACGTGATGCTCCCCGACGGGCTCTCGCAGATCAACGAGACGCAGGCGCAGCTGCTGCTGCGCGACGTCAAGACCGCCGCGGCCTACCCCGGCGAGCAGGCGCGGCCGCTGCCGACGGACGTCCCGTCGGCGCAGCAGCTCGCCTCGAAGACGCGGCTGCTGGACAACAACCTTCCGCCGACGCTACCGAAGTTCGTCTCCTGGGACACCGCCACGCCGCTGTGCTCGGTGTTCCCCGTCGGCTCCGCGACGGCCCAGCTGACCATGGGCGGATCGCTCCCCGCGCCGTCCGCGGGAGTGCTCGGCTCGGGCACCGCGGGCTCGTCCGGCACGATCGACCAGATGGTGCTGCCGCCCGGCGGCGCGGCGCTGATGAGCCTGGTCCCCGCGGGCGGCGCCGGCGCGCAGGGCGGCGGCTCGGGGTCGCTCTCGCTGGTCAACGACCAGGGCATCCGGTTCGCGCTGCCGTCGGCGGAGGTCGCCAAGAAGCTCGGCTACGACGCGAAGAAGGCGGCGCCCGTCCCGTCCAGCGTCATCCACCTCATCCCGCAGGGCCCGGCACTCGATCCCACGCAGGCACGCAAGCCGATGTCCACCTCGAAAGCCTGAACTATGACGTAGGTCACATGAACCGCTAGATCATCAGGCGCGTCGACACAGATGGCGCGTAACACTTATGATCGCTGACATTTCGTGTCGTCAGGGGTGCTCCCCAAGCAGGCCGGACCCCGGTCACCGCTCCCTAACCTCTCCTGACGCGCGTGAGGAAATTCAAAAACGGAGGTGACACTGTGGGTAACACGTCCGCAGCCGACAGAGCAGCGATGCAGCAGGCCGCGACCCGGATCGAGGACTCCGCGGGCATCGTCAAGGGCCTGCAGAGCCAGCTCGAAGGGCACAAGTCGCAGCTGATGTCCGGCTGGTCCGGTAACGCCGCGGTGTCGTTCGACCGGGTCTTCACCGAGTTCCAGACCGAGATGAACAAGGTCCGGACGGCTCTGGAGGGCATGCACCAGAAGCTGGTGCACACGAAGATCACGTACGAGAGCACGGAGCAGGAGCAGCAGGACGCGGTCAACAAGATCAACCAGCTGCTCAACGGCGGCACCTGACCGATCCCCTCCTCCGTCATCCTTCCGAGCGCAAAGGACTCGTACCGTGAGTGACAGCTACACAAAGGCCAATTTCGGCGCGATGCAGCAGGCCCAGGCCGACTTCACCCTGGCCTACCGCGCCCTCGTCGACGAGCTCGACGACCTTGAGAAGTCCCTCGAACAGCACCTGAGCTCCTGGGAGGGCGGCGCGCAGACCGCCTACTGGGAGGCCAAGCGCCAGTGGGACTCCGCCGCCGCGCACATCGGCCAGGTTCTGAACCAGCTCGGTGTCGTCATCGGTGACGCGCACAGCAACTACAGCGGTGCCGAGCGGGCGAACCTGAACATCTGGCACGGCTGACGACGGCCGAGGCTTGGGTCTACGTCGTGCAGGGCCGCCTCCGGGCCTGCACGGCGTAGGCGTGCCGGGGGACGAAGTCTGATTCGCCAGGAGGGCGAGCGATGACCGATTACCACCTGACTCCTGAGCAGCTCGCGAAGGTCGAGTACAGCTACACCGTCGGGGCCAGCCAGTACAGTCCCGGCCGGACGGTGGAGGTCCACGGGCTGACCCAGCAGGAGTGGGACGACCTTCCCGAGTGGCGCCAGCGCGACCTGTACTACGAGTACAGCGCGGGTGCCGACGCGGGTAAGTGGGACGACCCGAAGAACGCCCTTCCGCGGGGTCATACGCCTGACCGCAGCGAGTGGAACCTGAAGGCCGAGAAGGGCTACGAGGTCGATCCGGGGGAGCTCCGGAAGCTCGCCAAGGACATGAAGTACAAGCTCGACATCTGGAAGCGCAAGCTCAACAAGGTCGGCGCGACCTCGATCACCACGGCCGACTTCGGCGGCATCAAGGGCTCCGACAAGTTCGTCGAGCTGACCACCGCCAGCAAGAACGGCTTCCAGGAGTACATCACCGCCATCGAGACCGCCTACAACGGCGTGATCGGCAAGCTCAACGCGACGGCGGACCAGTACGAGAACGCCCACGGCAACACCGACACGCGGGTGAACGGGGTCGATCCCACCGGCGGCGGCAACCCGAACCTCTCGTGATCAGCGCCCTGGAAGGAGGGACAGATGGGTAAGCGCAATCCCGAGTCGTACCCCATCCGGGACGGGATGGAGTTCGGAACCTACACGTTCGGCGACCAGGACTTCGGCCAGATCAAGGAGCAGCTCAAGAAGCTCCGGCCCGAAGCCGTCGGCGACGCGTCGACCGCCTACAAGGACGCCTCGGACGTTCTCGCGGAGATGACCGACGAACTCCGCAACAACTTCGCCAAGCGGATCGTCAAGCACTGGCAGGGCGACGTCGCGCAGGAGGCGCTCGACCAGCTCGGGCAGGTGTACGAGACCTCCGGCAAGCTGTCGGACGACAGCCACAACAACGCCCAGCTCTACAACTGGTACAAGGTCAGCATCCTCGACTGGTACAAGACGACCGGCGAGTCGATGGAGGACGGATACGTCCACACCGGCGGCGACGACGACCGCGCCCGCGAGCTGATCGAGAAGTTCAGCCGGCGGATGAAGGAGGCCTTCGACGGCCACCCGCTCAAGATCACCAAGGATCTGCCGACGTCGGTCGGTGACGGGCACGACAAGCCGGGCGGCGGTCCGGGCGGGGGGCCGGGCGGCGGCCTGCCCGGCGGCGGTCCCGGCGGTTTCGGCGGCGCCGGTTCCGGGTTGCCGACCTCCGACCCCGCGGGCGCGTTCAAGCCGGGCGGCGGCCCCAGCCCGTTCACGCCCGGCGCGACGAGCCCGTTCAACCCGGGCGGTGACGGCGGCCCGCACCTGCCCGGCGGCGGTCCCGGCGCCGGCGGCCTCGGCGGTCCGGGCACGGACCTGTCGAGCTTCCCTGGCGGCGGCCCTCCCGGCGGCGGCCCTCCCGGCGGCGGCCCCGGCCTCGGCGGCGGTGGCGGCGGCTTCGGCGCCGACCCGGGCGGCTTCGGCGGCGCGGGCTCGGGCGGCGGCGCGGCGGGCGGCCCCGGCGGCGGTTTCGGCGGCGCCGGCATGGGCGCGGCCGGACGCGGCGCCGGGGCGGGCATGCGCGGTATGGGCGGCATGCCGATGGCTCCCGGCGCCGGACAGGGCGGCAAGGACGAGGAGCGCGAGCGCAACACCTGGTTGACCGAGGACGAGGACGTGTGGGGAGCCGACGACGACACCGCTCCCCCGGTGATCGGCTGAACCCGTGAAGCGGCGTAGGGCGGCGGAGGCTCCGGCCTCCGCCGCCCGGACGTGCGACGGACGAGGGAGTGTGCGACAGATGCGGTGGCTACTTCGGACGGCGGCGGCGACGGCGGCGATCGGGCTGGCGGCTGCGCCGGCCGTCCCCGCACAGGCCGCCCCGGACCCCAGGTCCGACCAGTGGTGGTTCGACTCCTGGAGCATCCAGAAGGAGGTCTGGCCCGTCACCAAGGGCAAGGGCGTGACGGTCGCCGTCATCGACACGGGTGTGAACGGGAAGCTGCCCGACCTGGGCCCGGCCCTGCTCCCCGGCGCCGACCTGACGGGCAAGGGCGGCGACGGCCGGCAGGACTACGACGCCTTCAAGCACGGCCATGGCACCGGCATGGCCAGCCTCATCGCCTCGCAGGGCACCAAGACCGGGTTCGTGGGCATCGCCCCGGAGGCCAAGATCCTGCCGATCGCCGCCCCGTCGCTGAACCCGACGACGACGAGCAACGCCGTCCGCTACGCCGTCGACCACGGCGCCAAGGTCATCAACATCTCCCAGGCCAGCCCGTCCGCCGACATCTACCCGAACCAGTGCCCGCCCAAGTTGCTCGAATCGATCCAGTATGCGGCGGGCAAGGACGTCGTGGTCGTCGCCGGTGCCGGCAACACCGGGGACGTCAACAACAAGGCCGCCTACCCGGCGTCGTGTCCCGGCGTCCTCGCCGTGGGGGCGCTGGGCCAGAACGGCAAGCCGTGGAAGTCGACGCAGCGGCAGTCCTACGTCACCGTGGGAGCGCCCGGCGCGAACGTCGGCTGGATCAACAAGGACGGGCACGCCTACAACGCCGGTGAGGGGACGAGCCAGGCGTCCGCGCTGACCTCGGGCGCCGCCGCGCTGGTGCGCAGCAAGTACCCGCAGATGCCGGCGCGGCAGGTCGTCCAGCGCCTCACCGCGACCGCGAAGGATTTCGGCCCGCCCGGCAGGGACGACCTCGTCGGGTACGGCGTCATCAGCATCCCGCGCGCCCTCAAGCAGAACGTCCCGGCGAACGCGCCGAACCCGGTCTACGAGCGGCTCGACAAGGTCGGGGGCGCGAAGAAGCCCGGTGCCACGAAGCCGGCCGCGGCCGAGGAGGACTCCGGCGGCTTCCCGATCCTGATCGTGGGCGGCGTCGTGGTGGTGCTGCTCGTCCTCGGCGGCGGCGCGTTCCTGTTCCTGCGGGGCCGCAGGAAGCCCGCCGCCGCGTCCGGTCCGATGGGGACGGGGCCGATGGCGCCGCCGCAGCCGTTCGGGGCACCGCCGAACGGAGCCCAGCCGTCGCCGTACTTGCCGGGCCCGCAGCAGCCGCGGCCTCCGGCGGGTCCGCCGGCGGGCGGTCCGCAGAACCCGCCCCCCGGCCGCTGAGGCGATGCGCAGGCTGACCGCACCGACGTTCATCCTCTCGTCGGTGCGGACGGGCTCGACGCTGCTGCGCGCCATCCTGGGCGGGCACCCGGAGCTGCACGCCCCGCACGAGACCCACCTGGGCGACATCACGGTGGGGTTCGAGTCCCGTCAGGTCGCCGCCTCGATGGAGCGGCTGGGCCACACGGAGCGCGAGCTGCGCTTCCTCCTCTGGGACGCGATCCTCGCCGAGGAGCTCGCCCGCAGCGGAAAGCGCCACCTGGTCAACAAGTCGCCCAACGACGTGTTCATCCGGGACGAGATCGTGGCCTGCTGGCCGGACGCCCGGTTCATCTTCCTGCTCCGCCACCCGTCGGCGACCCTGCGTTCCTGGCACACGGCGCGGCCGTACTACTCCGAGGCCGACCGCATCGCCGACATCGTCCGGTACTGCGAGGCGGTCGAGGACGCCCGGAACGAGCTGCCGGGCCCCACCGTGCGGTACGAGGACCTGATCGGCGACCCCGCGGGCACCGTCCGGGGGCTCTGCGACTTCCTCGGCGTCGAGTATCAGGAGGACATGCTCGACTACGGGAAGGCGGGCACGGACTCGTTCGTCCCCGGCCTCGGCGACTGGATGGGGAAGATCCACTCGGGCCGCATCCAGCCGGACCTGCTCGTCCCGAAGGCCCCGCCGCCCGAGCTGAAGGACGTCTGCGTCGCGTGGGGCTACCCGCCCGGCTAGCGGCTCACGCAGTCCTTGCACGTCGCGAGCGTGCCCGCGATGCCGCGCGCGACCGTCTCCGCGCCGGCGCGCGCCTGCGCCTCGTCCAGCGGCGCAGTCTTGCCGGCCTTGGGGGCGCCGTCCACACCGGCCGGCGACGTCGTCCCGCGGTACCGCACGCTGATGACCGCGTTGCGCAGGCGGACGGTCGCCGCGACGGTGCCCGACCGTCCGAGGGACCCGGTGAGCGTCAGGTGCTGGGCGAACGCCTGGTCGCCGACGCCGAGGGTGACGGGGGCCTCGGCGTGCAGCGCCCCGGCCGCACCGTCGGTCGTCCCGGCCATGGCCCGGGCCCCGCCCCACGCCGCGTCGTACTCGGACTTGGCCGGGTCCACCCCGTCCAGATGCAGCCGTACGGCCACGTTTAGCCGATGCGACGCCAGCGTCTTGGCGCCTGTCGCCGACCCCATCGGCTCAGCCCACTCGCACGCCTCGTACCGGTCGTTGGCGGAGTTCCGGGCCTCGCTCGGGACGGGCGGCTCGGAGTTCGGCACGTACCGTTCGAGAGCCTCCCCGGGCACCAGCGAGCACGCCTCCGGCATCGACGTGAACCGCCCCGCCTCCGACTCCCCGGACGCCCCGCGCAAAGCCCAGACGGCCCCCGCGGCGACCAGCACCACCGCACCGGCGACCAGCCCCCACCGCCCCGAGGCGGTGGACCACCACCGGCGGTGCGGGGCGTTCGCGGCCGGCTCCTCCGCCTCGACGGCGGGTTCCGCCGCCTCGGCGGCCGGCAGGTCGGAACCGTCCAGCGCCTGATCCGCCGCCACGAGCTCCGGACGATCACCTGCGGACCGTGAGCCATCGGACAAGACGCCAGCCTCTCATCTCACAAGCGGACATTTTCCGCGAGGCTAGCACTCACTCGCCCGGGTCCCGGCGATCGTCGACGACCTTCCGCGGGGTCGAGATCTGCAGTTCGGCGAGGAGCGAAGCTGAGGCCATGGTCACCCGCGAGGCTAGGTGGCGTTTGCGGGGGTGCGAGAGGTCTCGTCCATCACCATGACGAATGCCAGGAACAGGCGCGCGTCGGTATTGGAGATTCCCGGGCGCAGGTCTACTCGCCAGGCACTGTCGGGGCGTTGGGCGCCCAAGGCGATCGAGTGGCGGTGCAGGTCGGTCATGACGTGGGTGTTCCGGTCGAAACGGATGTCGCCGATCGGCACCGATAAGGAGTTCTCGACGATGAAGTCGCGGCCGCGTCTCCGGATGGTGCCGACGAGGGTTCTGGACGCGTCCTCGACCGGGACGTCCCGGACCGGCGTCCCACGGGGCAAGACCGTGGTCAGGATCGGTGCGCCGTCCGGGCGCGCGAGCCGGACGCGGTCGCCGGCGCCCAGGAAGAGGGTGCGCCACGAGCCGCGGGGCTGCCGGATCTCGGCCAGGAGCTCGCCGTTCCAGGCTCGGCACACGCCCTGGTAATAGAGGAACTCGCCGGTGCCGAACAGCATCTCACAGACCGCACGTTTCGCCGGTTTCGGTCATCACATTCCTCGGTATGGGCGGGGACAATACGAGAGGTATGCGTGATCAACGGCTATACGTTAGCGGATAGTGGACCAAATCTGTAATTCCGCCCTTTATGCGGGCGGTGGGACGAGGATTCGGTGGAGGCGGAGGGTGCGTTTGGCACGTTCACGCGCGGCGGTGTCCAGGAGCGGGAGTTGGGCGTTGCCGGCCCGGATGTGCTTGAGGAGGTCGGGCTCCGGGGCGACGTCGTGGTGCTCCAGATGGTGGGGGACGCCGCCGAACCAGACCCAGGTGCCGTCGGTCTGGTAGCTGTCGGGGACGCTGGAGGGCCGTGCCGGGTCGAAGCCGTCCGCGAAGTGCAGGCCGCTGTCGTAGACGACCGGGGCCTCGCGGAGGTAGCGCAGCACCGCCTCGCGTTCGGCGGCGTCCAGCGCGGGCCGCTTGAGGACCTCCGGGTCGCCCGGAACCGGGTTGCCGGCCAGGCGCAGCGACTGCTCGTGGACGGCCGCGCGGCCGCGGAGGGCCTGGAGGGTCGGGGCCTCCTGCACGGTCGCGTCCGCGGGCACGGCACCGGCGACCGGGTCGGCGGGCATGGCGCGTGCGCGGTCGAGGACGTCCGCGGCCGGGACGTTCTGCGCGTACCAGTCGCGGAGGCGCTGCACCCAGGCGCCCATGGCGCCGCTACCGGGGGCGGCCGCGTCGGCGCGGGGGAGGAACAGGGCCGCGGTGCCGCCCGTCCAGAGGTAGCCGAGGACGAGGTCGCCCTCGACGACCGGCAGGTACCGGACGGGGCCGTCGGTGGTGAGGTCGTAGCCGGGCGGCAGTTCGAAGTGGAGCGGGCCCCAGCCCTCCGACCGGTCCATCGGCGTGCCGTCGGGGAACTCGCCGTGCCGGAAGGAGTCCCAGGAGTGGCGCTCGGCGCCGGGGTTGGCCAGCTCGGACAGGGCCCGGGTTCCGTCCGCGATCTCCTCGGGCGCGCCGGCGGGCACGCCGCCGCCGCGGGGGTCCTCGGGGCGGCCGGCCCACTGCCGGACCGCCTCGCGGGAGGGCAGCCCCTCGGCGTGGGCCTCGCGGAGCCGCCGGGACCACACGACCGGCGCCTCGAACGCCTGCTCCAACGCCTCGTTGCGGCGGATGAAGCCGGCGGACTTGTCGTCCATTCCGGCCCAGAGGTAGCCGATGTGCAGCCCGTTCAGCATCACCGGGAGGTGCACGACGGGCGTGCGGGTCGTGTGCGCGTACGACTGCGGGCTCGACGCCGCGAACCCGGGGGCCGGGGGGACGCCCGGCACGCCCGGCCCCTGCGGGCCGCTCGGCGGTGGAACGTTGCTCATGTCGACTCCAGCGATCAGGACGAGCCGGTGATGGTCGCGACCGCGGCGGAGCGGACGTCGTCGGCGACGTCGGGCACCTCGAAGCCGCCCCGCCGGATGTGCTCGGCGAGCTCGGGCTCCGGCGGGACGCCGTGGGCGCGCAGGTAGTAGCCGACGGCGCCGGGCCAGATCCAGGTGCCGTCGGTGTGGTAGGTCAGCGGGACGTTCCGCGCCTGCGCCGGGTCGAGGACGTCGCTGTCGAGGCTGCGGGCGGCCAGCACGATCGGGGCCCGCTCCAGGTAGCGCACCATCGCCTCCCGCTCGCCGCCGGGGACGTCCGGCCGCCGGACCTCGGGACGCCCGTCGGGCGCGGTGCCGTCGAAGGGCCGGGCGATGCGCAGCTCCGGCGCGGAGCCGGCGGCGAGCCAGGCGGGGGCGTGCTCGGCGTCGCGCGGGAACCTGCGGAGCTCCTCCGCGGCCGCGTCCGGCGGTGGCGGGCTCTGCCAGCGCGGCTCGCCCTCGCGGTCGTAGCGGACGTCGTAGGAGAACGGGAACGTCAGCGTGAAGGTGGCGCTGAACCAGGTTCCGAGGCCGGGGGTGTGCATCCCGGCGCGCAGCCGCTCGAACAGCTCGCCGAGCGCGGCGGGCACGTCGAACGGGGCGGGCAGCCCGGGGCCGGTGACCATGCTGACCTGCCCCAGGGTCTCACTGTGCGAGCCGAGCGAGCGGTGCACCACCGTGCATTCGCCCCACCCAGGGGGCAGGCTGTGCGTCAGTGCCAGGGTGATCTGCTGGAGCAGGTCGTTCTGCTCGACGGGGTTCAGCGACCCGTTCTCGCTCACGACGTACCTCTTTCCGTGCGTCCGGGGGGCGGGCCGGGCGTCATCGGCCGTCGGCGCCCGCGGTCTGGCCGAGCCGCTCGCGCAGCCAGCCGGGGATGTGCTCGTCCGCGCGCGGGAACACCGCGAGGTCCTCGGCCCAGGTCTCGGGCGGGACGGGCGGGTCCCACCCCGGGTCGAAGTCACCGTTGAAGCTGATCCAGTACGCGCTCGGCGGGTCCATCATGAACCGCAGCCCGAACCAGGTGCCCTCGTCCGGCCGGTACATCATCGACCGCAGTTCGGCGGCGATGGCCGTGCACTCGCGGGGCGGGTCGACGGCGGGGGAGCTCCCGTCCGGCATGAGCACGGTCAGCCGGAGGTCGCCGACCCCGGCCAGCAGGAGGATCGTCAGGTCGATCCGCCGCCAGCCCGCGGGCGCGACCTGCAGCAGGGCACGGCCGAGCTGCTGCGTCAGCTCCTCGTACCGCTGCCGGTCGTACGGCCGCGGCCCCTGCTGCGGAACCGGGGCCTCGGCGGGGGGCTGGTTCATCGCGTCGGTGCTCCTCTCCTCGTCGCGCAAGTCTATTGCTCCTGCTGGCGCGGGGTTCACGGCTCTTCCTCCGTATCCCAGTAGTCCCTGGGCGGAACGGGGTCGCCGCCGGGACCGCTGATCTCGACCAGATCACCGGACTCCAGATGGTCGATGATCGGGCCGGGAAGGGAGAAGGCCTGCCCCTGCGCGTCAGGGAGCCGTTTCGGGCCTCTTTCCCCAGGCCGGTGGACGGTCTTCGCGCCGAGGTCGACGGGGGTGGCGGTGATGGGCCGCTGCACCCGGTAGACGCGATAGAAGTAATGCTCCGGGGCGCCCGGCAGGCGGCGTCTTTCGAATGGCGTGTCGAGGGTGAACAGAAGGCCCGAGCTGACCGGTTCGGCGGTGTTCAATTCCATGCCGGCGTCCAGCACCACGTCCTGGGCGGGGCCCGGCACAGGCGTCCTGGGTTCGGGAAGACCGGTCCGGACATGCCATTCGAAGATCCGATGGGTGCTGACGAAGTCGCCCTGGTCGGGCACCGGGCCGGGATGGACCACGAAGTATCCGCCGGGCCTGTTGTCGAAGGGCGACAGCGCGAAGTAGCGGCGGCCTCGGGTCGCGGCACCTCCCGGCCGTTCCGCGGCCATCGAACGCCGCACCTGGCGGCTCCCGTTCTTGTCGTGCGCGGGAAGGGTCCAGGCGTCGACGCCCTTCTTCCTGTCGGTGACCCTGGAAAGGGCTCCGGCGCCCCTGAGAACCGAGGAGTTCACTTCCGCGCCGGCTTCGGCGAGCACCGCGCCCGCCGCGAACGCGACGGCGGCGACGGGATCGGCGAAGGCGTGCTTCTCGACGCTTTCGCCGTTTTCCATCCGCACGGCCGGCCAGGCCGGGGGCGCGTGGACGACCGACCAGCATGCGTCGGCCAGGCGCCCCACCAGGAACCGGTCCGCGTCCTCGCCGGGCACGATGGCCAGCAGCCGCTCTCGCGCCGCCGCGAAAAGGCCGTCGAGTCCGTCGGGCAATTCGGCTTCCAGGTCGTCCTGGGGAGAGAAATCGAGGGGGTCGAACCGGTCCACCGCGTCCTGGACGGAGGCGAGAGCCGCCATCCAGCGGGGAACGCGCCGTGCCTCCTGGGGAAACCTCCGCAGCTCTTCGGAGGCGGCGAGCGGGGTGATCTCGTCCGCGAACGTGATCTCGTCAACGCTCTTGTAGCGGACCTCCCACGCGGGCGCGCCGTCGTCCGGGAGCGACGCCGCGTCCGGACGCGAGCGGACCGTGAGGGCCATTTCCAGCCACGTGCCTTCGCCGTCCTCGTACATGCGGGCGCGAAGGTCGCGCAGCAGGGGATAGATGCCCGACTGCGGGAGCCGGGCCTCGGCGGCGGTCATCCCGTCGGGGATGAAGGCCTGCTCGAACGACGAGCCCACGGCGCGGTAGGCGAACTTCATCGCCTTCATGCCCTCGGGCGCGAGGCGGGCGAGGCGTGAGGCGATCTCGTTGAGGCGTTCGTCGTCCTGAGTCATCTGCGCCCCCGGTAGATGCGCAGGGCTTCGTCCTTGGTGACCTGGGCGATGTCCCCGGCGGCCACCAAGTCGGCGAGCGGGCGCGGCAGGAGATAGCCCTGGCCCTTCGACGACGGTTCCCGGACGCGCTGGAGCCCTTGCGGGGGAATGGTGGTCTCCTTGACGGGGAAACCGGGATACACGGTGATGGGGCGCTTGACGACGTAGAATCTGCGCTCGTTGTTGCGGCCCGTCCCGGAAAGCCCCCGGCGTTCGAAGGGCGTCTCCAGAGTGAACAGGTAAAGCTCGTCGGCCGGCGCGTAGCTGTCGAGGAGCGTGTTCTCCGGAAGCTCATCGCCGGTGCTCGCCCCGAAGTCGCCCGGAAGGCGTGAACGGACGTGCGCCATGAAGAACTCGTGGAGGCCGATGAACAACCCGCCGTCCGGACGAGGCACCGGCGGAATCACCTGGTAGCCCCTGCGGTGCCCAAGTACCTGGTCGAGGACGATTCCCGAATCCCCGTAGCGGGCGCGCCCCTTGTCGAGCGACTCCTCTACGAGCCGCCGGCCGTCGTCTGTGAGCCGCCATTCGAGGCGCTTGCCGGTGTCGTCCCAGATGTCGCCGACAATGCCCTGCTCCCGCAGGAGGTCCTCGTGAAGGGTGAGGTTCTCGTCCACGGCCAGGCCCGCCGCCGCGTACGCGACCGCGTCTTGAGCCGACGCGAACGACGCCGTATGGGACGCCGTTCCGTCCGCTCCTCGGGCGGCCACCCATTCCGCGTCCCCGCGCAATACCGACCAGCTTCCGGGTTCGAGCCGCCCGACCAGGAAACGCGACACCCGCCCGCCGACGAGGTCACGCATGATCCGCCTGGCCCAGACGAACATCCAGGCGCTTTTCGGATAGAGCCGTCCGGTGAGTTCCCGCTCGTCCTGCGGAAGCTCGGGAAGCGCTTCAGCGGCCATTACGATTCCCCGGGCGTTCCCTGGCGTCCCTGGGCGCGGAGTTCCGCCTCGAACAGCTCGTGGGCGCGGAGGCGCAGCGTGTGGACGAGCGCCTTCTCGTCCGGCGTGAGGTCACGCGCCTCCGCGCGGGACGCGTCCACCAGGCCGTTGATCGTCTCGTACAGCGCGTGGACCGGGCCCTCGCCGCGCAGCCTCCGGGCGCGGTACTCCTCGACCCGCTGGACGAACTCCGCCCGGTCGACCGTCTCGATGTCGGCGGTGGTGCCGAACCAGATCTTGTCCACGTACGACCGGTCGAGCTCGAACTCGCCGGTCCGCGGCGACAGCGCCGGGACGCGCAGCCCGCCGTCGGGCGCCTCGGCGAACGCGACCGGCTTTCCCTCGTACACGTAGTACTGCGGATACTTCTCAGCCACTTCGCTCCCTCACTGACGCGCGAGCTCGCGCAGCGCGTCGAGGCCCGGCAGCTCCTGCTCGGGCGCGTCCTGGCCGATGACCCCGGACAGCCTGTCCGCGGGCGCGAGCGCGCACCGGCGCAGCGCCTCCAGCGACGAGACGCCCTCCTGGTGGGAGTCGCTCAGCCGCATCCTCCACAGCCCGGCCGCGACCTCGCCCGCCGTTCCGGCCGGTTCCCTGCTCACGTAGCCCGCGGCCCGGCCGTCCGCCGACGCCCACACGTAGCCGACGACCGTCCCGGCGAGGGTGACGGGCAGGGAGCGGACGGGCCCGGTGGCCTCCTCCGGGTAGGTCGGCGGCGCGATGCTGAACAGCGGCCCGAACCCCTGCGACCGGTCGGCGGGCGTCCCGTCCTCGAACAGGCCGTCCTGGACGGACGGCCCCTCCGGCGCCGGGTACCCGGGCGCGACCACCTCGTGGAGGGCCTGGAGGCTCGGGGCCTGCCGCTCCTCCTCGCCGGCCGTGATGGCGCCGCCCACCGGGTCCTCGGCGGCGCCCTTCAGCCGCCGGACGGCGTCGGCGGCCTGCATGTCCTGCGCGTACGCCTCGGCGAGCCGGTCCTCCCAGAAGTCGGCGGCGTACATCTCCGCCTCGGAGACGTCGGGGACGAGGAGGAAGCCGGCCGCCTGATGCCGGGTCGACCCCCACAGGCAGCCGATCCGCCGGCCGCGCAGCGCCACCCAGAAGTAGATCAGCGGTTCCCGCGTCCAGTGCGCGTACGACGGTGTCGACGGCGGCAGCTCGGCGGTGTCCGGGAAGGCCGGAGGCGCCCCCGGCGTGCTCGGAGGAGCGCCCGGGTCCCACGGGGGAGGCAGGTCACTCATCTCGCGCGTCCCTTTCGCGTCGGCGTCCGTCCCGTCATGGCGCTGACCTGGGCGGTCCCGGGGGGATGACCACCGCTTCCATATCGTAGGTCGGCTGCCGCCGCGTCGTTCCGTCGCTGAGCGTGATCGTCTCGTAGCCGGTGCGGACGACGTTGGTGATCTGGTAGCGGGTCCCCCGCGGCAGTATCAGCTCGCGCTGGTCGGAGAAGGCGCTGCTCGACCCCATCCACAGGCCGCGGCTCCCCGGCGGCAGCACCAGGTGGACGCGGTTGCCGAACGACTGCCCGTCGACCTCGGCCGGGCTGCGTCCGAGCGACGTCGACATCGGCGCGCCCTCGGTCTGCACGGTGCCGATCAGGTGGTCGAGGGGGTCGCGGTCGCCGAGCGGCTGCCCGTCCTGCGCGAGCATGAAGTTCAGGCCGGACAGCCCGCGCACCGCCTGGACGGGCTCGGGCAGCGGCTGGTTCATCGCCTGGTCGATCTCGGCGATGCGCTTCCAGAACGCCTGCTCCGTCGGCTCCTCGCCGAGGTACTGGCGCAGCCACCGCCGTTCCTGGTGGTCGGCCCGGAGCTGTTCGAGGCGCGCCGTCACCGACGTCAGCGGCGGTGCGAGCAGCCGGTCGACGAGCTGCCGCTGGTGCGGGTCGAGGTCCGTCCGGCTCCGCAGCCGGACGATCTCCTCGATGCGCGCCGGCATCCGCCCGCCGTTCAGGTGGTGCAGCTGGTGGGCGGACCACTCCGACCACGCGAGCCGGTTGAGATGGGCGCCGACGTCCGGGCCGCCCGGACGCAGGAACCGGTTCGGCATCGACTGCCGCGTGTACCACCACGCCGCCCGCCGCAGGTTCTCCGGCAGGTTGCGGAACGCGTGCCCGAGCCGGTTCTCGCCGTACCGCTCGCCCTGCCGGTCGGTGTCGAACACGTGGACGCCGTCGCGGTCCACGCGTCCCTCCGGCCGCAGCCAGTCCCGCAGCCCGCGGGCCTCGGCGTCCGGCGGCTCGGTGCCCGGCTCGCGCTGGCCGGCCCGTCCGGGTGCGTGGCCGTCGTCGCCGGCGAGGACGGTGCCGTCGGGACGGTGCACGTCCCAGCCGCCGTCCGGTGGCCAGGTGGGGCGCCGTCCCCCGTCCGGTCCGGGCCGCGCGGACGAGGCGAACACGCCGCCGTCGGCGTCCGACCAGGCGAGGCCGCGCGGGGCCACCACCGGGACGCCGAGCTGCCGCGCGAGCCGGGCGGCGAAGTCGCCGTCGCCCGTGTTGCAGGACAGCAGCGTCACCTGGCGGCCGTTCCAGTTCGGGTCGTTGCGGATGAGCGCGGCCATGTCGTCCACGCTCAGCCGCCGCCCGTTCACCAGGAGCCCGTCCCGGTCGCCGTGGCCGTCCACCGTGTAGGTGTCCGGATCGGGCGTGACGCGCCGTGCGAGGTCGCGCATGGCGTGCTCGTCCGGCCCGAAGAACGACCGTCCGGCCGGGGTGCTCTCGCTGTCTCGGTAGATGTCGTGCAGGTGCGCAGGCAGGTCGGCGGGCACCGGGTCGGCGGCGTCGCCGTCGCTCCCGTCGTCGTCCACGGGGTCGGCCGCGTGCGGCTCCCGCGGGTCGTGCGCGCCGCTCTCGGGCGGGCGCGCGTCGCCGGGCGAGGGCTCGGAGTACCAGCCGTACTTCGCCGCGACCTCCGGACGCGGAGCCGGCTCGGAAGCGCCCTCGGCCGGGTCCGGCTCGGGAGCGCCCTCCGCCTGGTCCGGCCCGGCGGTGCGGGCGCGCGGCTCCCCGCCGGCGAGCGCCTCGTCCAGGCCCTGCTGGAACCGGCCGACCACCCGCTGCTTGATCGACTCGTCGAGCGCGCGTTCCTCCGGGGTGAGGGCCCGGTTCTGGTCCTCCGCCACGTTCGGCAGGTCCCGCCGCACCTCGTATGGCGCGGCGCCGTCGTCCCGTGGCGCGGGACCGTCCTCCGGTCCGGCCGAACGGGCCGCCGGGGCCGGGCCGCCGTCCTGCGACCTCGCCGCCGGGTCCCTCCAGCCGAACGGGCGCACCGGGGTCCGGCCGGGGTTCGGAGGCGTCGCCGCCGGGGTGCCGAGCTGGTGCGGCGGCAGGTTGTAGAACGTCCGGTAGTGGACGGTCGTGGTCGGCGGATCGGTGCCGAAGTCGGTCTGCGCCCACCGCGCGTGGATCACCTGCGGGGTGTACGCGAGATCGCCGTCGGTGTTCCGGTTCGGTTCCGCGAAGAACTCGAACCGGTCCACCCGGATGCTGTTCGACGGGTCCTGGTCGAGCAGCGCCAGATGCTCCTCAAGCCCGTACCAGCTCTCCGGACGCGTGACCTGGTGCTGGTTCTGGCCCTGGTTCTCGACCTCCCACTGCGGGAAGTAGTTGATGCGCTCGCGCGGGCCCTGCCCCTGGTGGCCGAAGATGTGCCCGCCGTTGAACGGGGTCCCGGGGTACTCCTTCGGCCCCAGCTTCCCGACCTGCCCCTGCGCCCCGTACCGGGCCCCGCCGCCCGCATCGTAGTCGGGACGCCCGGTGGCCAGGTCCGTCTGGCCGTTGGCGTCGGTGTGGAAGAGGAACGTCCCGGGCGGAACCTCGTGATCCGGGCCCGGAGTGCGCTGCGGCGCGGTCGGGTCGGGGAGGCCGTCCCCGTCGTCGGGCACCCGCTGGGCGCCGAGGTCGCCGCGGCGGACCGCGTCGACCGGGTCGAAGTCCGCCGGGTCCAGGCCGGCGAACCGGTCGCGGGGCTCGACCATATAGCTGACGTTGGGCAGCGGGACCCCGTCGTTCTTGTGTTTGAGGACGCCGAGCTCGCTGTTGTAGCGGGAGGCGCCGTCCTCGTCGCCGAACCACGTCCGGACGTGCGTGATGTTGCCGTCGGCGTCCGTCCAGAAGATGCCGTGCAGGCGGGGCGGCGAATGGTTGTCGTAGACCGCGATCCGCGAGTCGGGCTGCAGCGGCTGGTTCGCGCTGTAAGGCCCGTGCGACGGGTCGTAGCCGTCCTGCGTCACGTGCTGCAGCGGCTCGCCGTCGGCCGTGTGGGTCGGCGGGTCGAACGGTGCCCCCGCCGGCGAGCTGCCGTCGTCCCCGCCGACGAACACGTGCGGGTCGCCGCGGCCGAAGTCGATCTGGTGGACGACGCCCGGCTCCGGCTGCGTCAGGTCGATGTTCTCGTTCGGGTTGCGCAGCGCGGCGGGCTCGCCCTCCGCCTGCGGGTTCGTGACGTGGGTGACCTGGCCGTCCGCGTTCGTGTAGACGATGGAGCGGACGATCTGCCGCCCCTGCTCGTCCAGCACGGGATTGCCGTCGTCGTCCAGCGCCAGGATGCGGTGCCTGCCCTCGCGCGGCGGGTAGTCGACCGTCGACGCGTGCTCGCCCGGCCGCAGCGCATGGTCCCGGGTGTCCGCCGGATCGACGCGTGGCGGATTCCACGGATGCTGCGTGGGGGAGCCGCGGGTCGCGTCGCCGTCACCCGCACGCGGCGCGTCCGACACCGGATGCCCGGGGGTGTGGCCGTCGCGCCCGGACGGGGCGACGTCGCCGTTCGGACGGTGGGTCTGCCACCCGCCGTTCGGCGGCAGCTCGGGACGCGTCCGCCCGTCCTCGCCGGGACGGCCGGACGACGCGTACACGTTGCCGTCCGCGTCCGACCACGCGAGCCCGTTCGGCGCCGTGACCGGAACCCCGAGCCGCTGCGCGAGCTGTGTGGCGAACTGCCCGTCGCCCGTCTCGCACGACAGCAGCATGACCTCGCGGCCGTTCCAGTTCGGGTCGTTGCGGATCAGCTCGGCGACGTCATCGACGCTGAGCCGCCGCCCCCCGACCCGCATCCCGTCCGCGTCACCGTGCCCATCGACGACGAACCGCTCCGGATCGGCCGGCACCCGCCCGGCGAGATCCCGCATGGGCCCCTCATCGGGCCCGTAGAACGCACGCCCGGCCGGGGTCTCCTGGCTACCCCGATAGACATCGTGCAGATGATCGGCCAGCCCCGCAGGCGGCGTCTCACCCGCGTCCTCCCCGTCATGCGGCGCGGCCTCATCGTCCCGCCGCCCCGCCGAACCATCATCCCCACGCGCAGCCGGTTCATCGCCCCCGCGCGCCGCAGTTCCCTCGCCATCACGCGTCGGGGATTCGCCGCCACGCGCTGCGGGCTCGCCTCCGCGGGGGCCGGGGTCCGGGGCGTCCGGCGGGATCACCGTGGCGCGGATCTCGACGATCGGGTTGCCGTCGGCGTCCCGGGCGTTGGTGTCCACGTCCGTGATCTGGTACCTGGTGCCGCGCGGCAGGATCAGCTCGCGCTGATCCGGGTAGGCGCTGTCGCCGCCCATCCAGACGCCGTGAGAGCCCTCCGGCAGATCCAAGTGGATCCGGTAGCTGAACGGCCGGCCGTCGACGACGGCCGGGTTCTGCCCGAGTGACGTCGACATGTACGCCGGCTCGGTCTGGATGGAGCCGCGAAGCAGTTCAGCGTCGCGCGGGCCGAGCGGCGTCCCGTCATCGAGACGCATGAAGCTCACGTCGTGCAGGCCGCGCTCGGTCTGCACCGGCTCCGGCAGGGGCTGGTTCAACGCCTGGTCGAGTTCGTTGATGCGGGCGTTGAACGCGTCGACCGTGGGTGTCCCGCCGAAGTACTCGTGCAGGAACGACCAGTAGCCTGCGTTCTTCCTGAGCTGGTCGAGGCGGGCGGCCGGATCGCTGTCGTTCAGGACGTGGTTGATCAGGTCGCGCTGTTCCGGGCTGAGGTTCGGGTGGGACGACCAGCGCTGGAGGTCGTCCAGCGTCGGAAGGTTGGTCCCGTCGTTCATCCGGGCCAGCGCCCAGGCCGTGTTGAAGTCGTTCTGGAAGTGGTTCAGGGCGCCTTGCAGGTCGGCGCCGGGCCGTAGGTACGCGTTCGGCATCGACTGGACCGTGTACTGGTACAGCGCGTTCCGCAGGTGCGGCGGCAGGTTGCGGTAGGTCTCACCGAGCCGGTTGTCGCCGTACCACTGCCCTTCGTCGTCACTGGTGAAGCGGCGCACCGGGTCGGGGTCCGCGGTGGTCCCGTCCGGGTTGTGGACCGTCCAGCCGGACGACTCGGGGTTGCCGCGCGCATCGACGTCGATCGCGCCCGCCGGTGCCGTGACGCGGACACCGAGGTTCTGCGCGAGGTCGCCCGCGAACCGGCCGTCCCCGGTGTTGTTGGACAGCAGGAGCAGGTCGCGCCCGTTCCAGTTCGGGTCGCTGCGGATCAGCGCCGCGAGGTCCGTCGCGCTCATCGGCCGGTCACCGACGATCGGACCGTCGCTGTTGCCGTGCGCGTCTAGGACGAACCTGCCCGCGGGATCGGGCTGCACCATTCCCGCCGTGTTCCGCATGTGCGGCTCATCCGGCCCGTAGAGGGCCCGCCCGGCCGGCGTGTCCGTACTGTCCCGCCAGGCGTCGTGCAGGTGCGGCGGCAGGCCCGGTGGCGGCTCATCACCGCGCGTCGGCTGCCCGTCGGAGGACCGTCCGTCATCGCCCTCCCGCGCCCGAGGCTGCCCTTCGCCGTCACGCGGCTGGGTCTCGTCGGTGCGTGGACGACCGTCCTCCGTGCGTGGCTGGCCATTGTCTGTGCGCGGCTGGTCGTCGCCAGGGCGCGGCTGGCCGTCCTCAGTACGGGGCTGACCGTCCTCGGTGCGGGGCTGGCCGTCCTCCGGCCGCGGCTGGGCGTTGTCTGTGCGGGGCTGGTCTTCGCCGGGGCGGAGTTGGCCGTTGTCGGAGCGCGGCTGGCCGTCGCCTGGAGTGGGCTGGGTGGTGCCCTCGGGGGTGTTCCCACCGTCCGGGGTCTGGGACGGGGTGGTGTTGCCGTCGCCGCCGGGCGTGTTGTTCGGGGACGGCGTGGCGTTGGCGTTCGCGCCGAGGTGGCGGTCCATCACCTGGCCGATGGCCTGGGCCAGACCGCGAGGGTTCTCGGCGAGGCGGTACTCGGTGAACGCCTCCGCCATCATCTCGTGCGAGTCGCCGGATCCGTAGGTGGAGAGGGCGTTCTCGACGCGCTGCTGCGTTGCCGCGTCGTGCGGCTGGGTCGCGTCGTACGGGACGCCGATGGCGTTGGAGACGGCCCGGTTCAGGTCCGCGAGCATCTGCGGGTTGTCCAGGAGCTGCTGGGCCAGGTGGTGCCCGAACTCGTGGGTGAAGACGCCCTCGGCGGAGCCGCCGCCGGGCACGGTGAACCCGGACGCCTCCTCGTCCGCGCCGTCCTCGGCCCGCGCGGCGTTGTCGGAGAAGGCGTCCTCGCTGATGTAGATGCCCGGGCTGCTGTCCTCGGGGGTCGCGTAGGCGAGGACGTCGCCGTTGTTCGGCCCGAGTGACTGGTTGAAGTCCTGCGAACCGATGTGGGAGAGCCCCCGCATCGTGCCGGGGTAGTCCGCGCCGAGCCGCTGGACGGCGTTGTTGATCTCCCGCACCGTGGCCGGGTCGATCGGGTTCGAGCTGAAGTCCACGGTGGGCGCGTCGTCGCCGAACGGGGCGAGGGCGTCCCGCGTCTGCTGCTCGGCGTCCGCGAGGTCCTGGGACTTGTCCGCCGAACCGTCGTCGGCCGTGCCGTCTCCGGGCGTGCTGCCGTCGTCCGGGGTACTGCCGTCGGCGGCCTCCTTCCTGTGCGGCCCGTCCTGGTCCTGCGAGGACGGGCCGTCCTGGGCCGGAGGCTGCTCGTTGCGGACGACGCCCTGGTCGTCCACATTCTCGATCGGCGGCGGCTTCGGCCGCGCGCCGGGGTCCGCGGGCTCGTACGGCCGGGACTCCTGCCGCGGTTGGGACGTCTCCGGCCGGGGCCCGCTCCCGGAGGCCGGAGTCTCGGCCGGGCGGGACGGGGACGACGAGGGCGTGGGCGTCCTGCTGGAGCCGCCAGGGGACGTGCCGCCACCGGACGGCGGGTGGACGCCGCCCGCCGACGCCGTCCCGGCCGGGCCGCCCATCGTGCCCATCGGCATCATCGGAATGCCCGCGACGAAGCCCGTCGAGCCGCCCGAGTCGCTCTCGGGACGCGGCATGGCGTCCTGGGCCTCGGTGGACCCGTCGGTGCTGCGCGGGTTCGGGTCCCCGGCGGTGCTCGTCCCCTCGTCACCGGGTGTCGGGCGGGAGGGGGCGTTGCCGGACGCCGGGTCGCCGCCAGGGGTGGAGGAACCGCTGCTCGGGGTGGCCGTGTTTCCGCCGCTGGGCGGGGGTGTCGCGGCCCCGGTGGGCGTGGCCGTGCCGCCCTCGGGCGCCGTACTGGAAGGCGGTGGCGCGGAGCTCGGGGTCTGGCTTCCCGGCGTTTCGCTTCCCGGCGTCGACGAGCCGGGGGGAGGCGCCGACGCCCCATCGCCGGGCGTGGACGTACTGCCGCTGGGCGTGGAGGTGCCGTCGCCTGGGCTGGGGGTGCTGCCTCCAGGTGTCGACGTGCCGTCCGAGGTTCCCGTGTGGGGGGCGCCGTTGGACGAGCCCGAGTGCGGGGGCGTGCTGTGGGAGGACGGGGACGAGCCTCCGCCCTGCTGGGAGCCGCCGTCGCCGGGTGTGGGCGAGCCGCCGCGCGTTCCGGAGCCGCCGCCCGAGGACGAGCCTCCGCCGGAAGGCGCCCCGCCGCCTGCGGGGGCTCCGCCTCCCATCGGGGCGGCACCGCCCATGGGGGCCGCGCCGCCGGGGGCCGCGCCGCCTGACGGTCCTCCGGTGGGGCCGCCGCCGGACGGGGACGAGGCGCCGAAGCCGGACGGGTTGCCGCCGAGGCCGCCGCCCGAACTGCTCGGGGCTCCGCCGCCGTCGCCTCCGGTGGACGCCAGCGACGAGCCGCCACCGCCACCGCCCGTGTCGCCGAGCAGCGTGGCGATGCGGTTGCCTCCGCCGCCTCCGCCGCCGTCTCCACCGCCGCCGGAGTTCGAGCCGCCACCGCCGCCGGAGTTCGACCCGCCGCCGCCTCCGCCGCCGTCGTTCCCGCCGGACGGCGTGGGAGACGGCGACGGGGAGGGGGAGTTGCTCGGGCTCGGCGAGGGCGTCGGGTCGGTGGTGCTGGGAGTCGGCGGGTCACCGCTCGGGAGGGAGGAGCGGTAGTCGTTGAGCCCGTCCTTGCCGCCGCCGACGGCGCCGCCGAACGCGCCCGACGTGGCGCCCTTGGCGATGGCGTCCCAGGTCAGCGGGTCGCCGTGGACGGCGGCGGTGGCGACGGTGCCGGCCACGCCGCTGACGGCCTCGGCCGCGCCGTCGCGGACCATGCCGCGGACCATCCCGCTGAGCGCGCCGTCGGCCGGGCCGTTCAGGCCGGGGATCTTGCCGAAGCCGTGGCCGATGCCGCCGGAGATGGCGCCGCCGATCGCGCCGTCCAGGATGGCCGAGCCGGTCTTCTTCAGGTCGAGGCCGTCGCGGTTGCCCTGCGCGATCTGGACGCCCTGGACGAGCAGGTCGAGCCCGCCGCCCTCCAGGGCGCCGAACGCCGCGCCGCGCAGGATGGCGCCGAGGAGCCGCTGGCTGAGCCACTCCAGCAGCCGCTGGAAGATCGTTCTGGACGCGACCTGGGCCCCGGCCTCCACGGCGGGGATGGCGGCGGTGGACGCGCCGAACGTCGCGAACGCCGCCGCGATCAGGTACGCGATCTCGATCGCCGTGACGATCAGCAGGGCGATGAACATGTACTTCGCGTACTCGATGTCCAGCGCGCCGCCGTCCAGCATCTCGGCGAGCTGCCCGCACGACTCGGCGAGCTTCGTCAGGATCTGCGGGTCGGTGGAGACCCACTGATCCCACTTCTGGCCGAACGCGTCGGCGGCGCCGCTGTCGAGCGCGGTGCGCACGTCGGACGCCGTCTGGTTGAGGCTCTCGATCAGCTCGTTGATCTCGGTGCCGGCGTCGGTCCACGCCTCGGCGCAGCGGCGCATCGCCGTCTCGTCGCCCTCGGGCCAGTCGGACCCGATGATCCAGGACAGCCATTGGACCGGTTCTGGGATTTCAAGACCCACGGATCAGCTCACTTCAGCCTGGAGGCGTCCTCGGCCTGCTTGTAGGTCTTGGCCATCTCGTCGACGCCCTTCTTGATGCCTTCCAGGCCGTCCTTGAGCTTGGGGAACGACTCCAGGACGTTCTCGGCCGGTTCCGCGTAGCCCTCGGCGAACGTCTTGCCGGTCTCGTCCGAGCCCCAGCACTGGCCCTCGGCGGACAGCGCCGAGTTGAGCCGGTCGTAGATGGCCTTGAGCTGGGTGGCGCCGTCGTGGAACCCCTTGCCGGCCCGCTTGAGCTCTTCTGTGTCGACCTCTAGGTATTCGTAGGTCATCGCGGCAGGATCCCGAGGCGCTCCCGGATGGCGTCGATGTCGTCCGGACGCTCGGGCAGCAGCTTGGCGATGTCGAAGCCGCTCTCCGCCGCCCCCTCGGGGGCGAGGCCCTGCATGGCGGTGCGCATCTGGTCGGTGACCTGCGCCTGCGCGTCCCGGGTCGCCTCCATGATCGCCTCGGCGAGCTGCTCGGAGCCGAGCTTGCGCTGGACGCGAGGGTCGAGCTCCAGCGACGTCAGCCGGCCCTGCCGGTCGACCTTCACCCGGACCATGCCGTCGGCGGCCTCCGCCTCGGCCTCGATGGCCTCCAGCCTGGACTGCATCTCCTGGATCTGCCGGCGCTTCTCCTGGTAGGTCTGCAGGAGCTCGTCGATATGCGCCTGCCATTCAGCGCGCACAGGGACCCCTCTGTTCGTCGGGAGCTTGAAAGAGCCCGCGACCGCGCACGATCACAGACACACACAGGGATTGATCATTTATAGAGGTTTCGTTGCCTTTTTCGCAACCTGGTCCGGACTGTCGGTGAGGGCGGCCCACGTCAGCGACGTGGTGCGATGCCCGCACCGGACGGTGCCGGCGTTGTGGAACACTGCGAGGATCGCGCGGTGTGCCGCGCGACCCGGAAGGACGATCTGCGAGAGGTGTGGCGAACGATGCGCAGGAGACCGAACATCTGTGACGCCTGCGTGCGCCTGCAGAAGAGGTCCAACCCTGACGCGCAGACGTCGCTCGACCGCTGGATCCCCTACTGCGACGCCTTCCCAGAGGGAGTGCCGAACGAGATCTACCGGAACGGGTTCGACCATCGGAACCCGTTCGAGGGCGATCGGGGCATCCGGTTCGAGTTGCGTCCCGGCGGGGAGAGGGCGCTGGCGGCGTACGAGTCCGCCGCCGCGCGGAAGCAGAACGCGGCGTCCGGGCAGGGCACCTCCCCCGGCCAGGGCCAGGGGACGGAGCAGGGCGGCTGACCGGCCGGCCGGCCGCCCCGCGCGCCATCAGTCGCTCCACAGCAGCGTGTTGGTGACCTCGACGCCCAGCTCGCCGGCGGTCGCGAAGACGCTGCCGGTGCGGCCGCCGGTCGGTCCGCCGGTCACCCAGTACGACTGGGCGTAGACCACGGTCGACCCCTGCGTCCAGGTCCGCGTCCAGTACGCCGGGTCGGGCTTCGGCTGCCGCAGCCCGCTGGCGTTCGACGGGGTCAGCAACTTCGGCCAGCCCTCCTGGTTCGTGTACCCCTTGACGACGGACGCGTCCGACGAGGTGGCGAACTTCAGGATCGAGACCGACGTGATGATCTGCTTGGACGGGTTGGCGTAGACGGCCGAGTACATGTTGCCGACGCACGGGTGCCGGCGCAGCGCGGGCAGCAGCACCGAGTTGGCGCGGCTGGTGCACGGCTCGACGCGCGTCCCGGCCTGGGTGAACGTGTTGCCCTTCGCCGTCTCGATCGTCCGGGTCAGCACGCCGGACGGGTCGATGGCGCCCTCGCCGCCGGACCCGGTGCTCGGGCTCGGCGGCGGCGTCGCCGCGTAGGACGGGACGCGCGTCGCCGACGGCAGCACGGACGTCCGGTTCGGGCCGTCGTCGTCGCCGCCGAGCAGGAGGAAGGCGCCCGCGCCGGCGATGGCCAGCACGAGGACGACGCCGATGATGAGGAAGAGGGCGAGGCCGCCTCCGCCGCCCCGCGGCGGGGGAGGGGGCGGGAAACCGGGGCCTCCGGGCAGCGGCGGCGGGCCGGCCGGGGACGGGGGCGGTGCGGCAGGCACGGCGGGCGGCGGGAATCCCGGGCCGGGCTGCTGGCCGGGCCAAGGTGGGGGGTTCATGGTCGCTCCGGGCGGTGTTACAGCGGGGTGCCGATGATCGGGCCAGACTAGCTTGCCGATCGCGGTGATTTAAGTGCAGGTGAGCCGTCTGTGCGGTCTGGATCCTAGGGTGGGGGCGTGGGGCAGGCGCTCCGTCGCGGTGCGGGTGGGGACCAGTGTCTCGTAGGCTGGCCGCTGAGAGGGGAGGCAGGTGTCCGACTCCAGCTGGCAGCAGGCGGTCCTCCGCGAGATCGGCGTGGCGCGGAGGGGATTCCAGAGGCTCGACGCGACGCCGAACGGCCCGGCGCAGGGCTCCTGGGGAGCGGAGGCGCCTCCCCTGCCCGCGCCTGAACAGCAGCCGTCCGCGGCGCCCGTCCCGGCGCCCGTGCCGCAACCCGCCGAGGCCGCGGCGTCACCGGCGTCGCAGGCCGCGCCCGAGGTGCCGCCGTTCGCGGCGCCCGCCGAGCAGGCGCAGGCGGCGCCCGACGGCCCCGCGCCGCTGCTCCCGGAACCGCAGCCCCTGCTCCCGCCGCAGCCGGATCCGTCCCCGCAGCCGCCGTTCCCCGCGGCCGACCCGCAGATCGCCGCCCAGCAGGCGGCCGAGCAGGCCGCGGCCCAGCAGGCAGCGGCGCAACAGCAGGCCGCCGCCCAGCAGCAGGCCGCCGCCCAGCAGGCGGCGGCGCAGCAGCCCCCGGCCCAGCAGCAGCCCGCGCCTCCGCAGCAGGTGCCGGACGGTCAGGGCGGCACCGCCCACGTCGAGCCCCTCATCAGCTCCGACTTCGACTGGGAGGCGGCGGTCAACCCCGTCCTCGGCGCCGTGCCGAGCGCCGGCGGCGGCACCGAGCAGAGCACGGACGCGAGCGCCGCGCCCGCGCCCGCGTCCCCCGCCCACCCCGTCCCGCCCGAGCAGGCCGGCTCCGGTTACCAGATCCCGGCCGGCGACCTCGTCCGCAAGAACCAGCACGGCGACCCGCTCGCCCGCCGCATGGGCCGCGGTGTCCGCAACGCGATGGGCGGCGGCGGCCGGGAGGCCAGGGAGCAGGCCGCGTTCGCCGAGCTGATGCAGCGGCCGGTGCCGAGCTCCCGGCAGATCGCGGTCGCGAGCGTGCGCGGCGGCGCGGGCAAGACGACGATGGCCGCGCTCGTCGCGACGGAGCTGGCCCGGCACCGCGCCGACCGGGTGCTGGCCGCCGACGCCGATGCCGAGCTGGGCTCGCTGCCGCTGCGGCTCGGCGTCTACGCGCAGCTTTCCCTGTTCGACCTGGCCGCACAGAACCCGCACACGTTCGAGGAGGCGGAGCGCTTCCTGACCCGCACCCCCGACGGCCTCTACGTGCTCTCCTCCACGCGCGGCGGGCGCATCGCGGGGGAGTTCACGCTGGAGACGTTCCAGACCGCCCTCAGCGCGGTCAGCCGGTACGTCGCCGCGACCGTGGTCGACTGCGGCGCCGGCATCCTCACCGAGGTGAACCGCGGCGTCATCGCCGGCTCGCACGGCCTCGTCCTGGTCACCCCGGGCACGGTCGACGGCGCCCTGAGCGCGCGCGGGGCGCTGGAGTGGTTCTCGGCCAACAACCAGCAGGCGCTCCTGCCGCGCACGGTCATCGCGATGGTCTCGCACGCGCCGCAGGTGGGCGCCGACCTCCAGCGGGCGCACCAGATGCTCACCGCGTGGGGGCTGCCCGTCGTGTCCGTCCCCTACGACCGGCAGCTCGCGACCGGCAGCTCGCTCGACCTGTCCCGCGTGTCCGCCGCCGCCCGGACGGCCGTGACCCGCGTCGTCCACGAGGTGTTCTCGCGCTCGCTGACCGCGGGGGTGGCTCGATGAGCACCGACCTGGTCGCGCTGGTGCGCCGCCGCCCCGACGTGCACGCCATCGCCGACGGCCTGATCGCGATGGGCGAGCCGCTGGAGCTGCGCGGCGGCGAGCCCGACTCGACGCGGCTGCACGACGGTGAGGGCCGGCTGCTGGTCTCGATCGAGGACGCCGTGCAGGTGTCGGTGCAGGGCGAGATCGGCCGGCTCCTCGGCGCCGAGTTCGCCGCCCGGGTCATGACGCCGGTCTGGTGGGTGGACGTCCGCGCGGTCGCCGACGTGCCCGAGGCGCTGCGGGTGGCGCGCACGTTCGCCGACTCGCTCGTCCACTGGCTCGGCGGCATGGTGTACCCGGAGGGCGCCGCCGACGCCCCGGCCCGCAGCTGGAAGGCGACCGGCCAGGGCGGCCCCGGTACGGAAGGCGGCACGGCGGGCGGTGCGGGCGGCGGCTTCCCCGGCCCGGCGGGCGACCCGGGCGGCGCCGCGTACCAGGGCGGCGTGATAGGCGGCTAGACCGGCCGTGACGATGGCCGCGGCGTCGGCCGTGACGATGGCCGGGTCAGGGCCAGTCGCGGGTCAGGTCCAGGTCCCACGGGACGAGGTTCCACGGGCTGCGCGGGTCGGTGGCGAGTTCCTCGATGAGCCGTTCGTACTCGGCCTGCGCCTTCCCGCCGCCGCCCGACCACAGCAGCCGTCCTTGCAGGTAGCAGGTCGCCATGTCCTGCCAGGACGTGTACCGCCGCTGGATGTCGATCGCGAGCGGCAGCATCCGCTCCCAGCAGTACTCCTCCGTCAGCCACCCCACCATGTGGCCCCACCGGTAGAGCATCAGGGCGCGCCCGTAGTCCCAGATGAGGAACCGTCCGACGTTGGCGCGCAGCGTCGGGTCGGTGAGCGCCTTCAGCCGGTGCAGCTCCTCGGCCGCGTGGTTGCGGTCGTTGAAGAGCTGGTGGAGGAACTGGGCCAGCTCGGCGCCCTCCTCGCTGGCGTCCGCGCCGGGCTCGTCCCGCAGCAGCGACGGGACGAGCCGCGCGTATGAGCCGCCCTCGTCGCCGTAGCGGACGCGGACCAGCTCGATCAGCCGCTCGACGAACGGCGGTTCGAGCCGGTCGCGGGCGATGAGCCCGTCGACCTCGCGCAGCAGCGTCCCGTACTCCTCCTGCGCGGCGGGGGACCGGGCGGCGAGCCGGGCGTCCTGCGTGAAGTCGGCGCGGTGCCCGTCCTGGACGAGCCAGTTGACGGCGCCGAGGAGCTGTTCGAG
The DNA here is from genome assembly GCF_039871695.1 of Actinomadura sp. B10D3. Taxonomy (NCBI): domain Bacteria; kingdom Bacillati; phylum Actinomycetota; class Actinomycetes; order Streptosporangiales; family Thermomonosporaceae; genus Actinomadura; species Actinomadura sp. B10D3. The sequence goes on along the minus strand of NZ_JBDPLY010000017.1, from coordinate 79,168 downwards.
GTCGTAGGCGCCCCACGGCCGCTGGAGCAGCTCGTGCGCGGCGCGGCGGTCGGCCGCGGCGGCGCCGCCGGGGCCGGTGCCGAGCCGGTCCACCCGGAAGCCGTTGACGGCGCCGTAGGGGGCGCCGGCCGCGATGATCCAGCGCTGCACGGGGGTGAGGCCGGAGCCGCCGCCGGGGGCGAGGGCGCCGGGCGCGCGGATCAGCTCCCAGAGCCGCCGCTGGAACTCCGCGGCCTGCCGTTCCTCGCTGCCGAAGAACCCGGCGAGCTGCTTGCGGAGCGCCGGGTGCCGGACGTAGAGGCGCCGGAAGAACCGGCCGTTCTTCCACACCAGGTGTTCCGGGCGCAGCTCGCCGAACGGGATCCGCGTCCGCCGGTGGACCATCTGCCGCTCGGCGAACCGCAGCTCCAGGTCCGACCACAGCCCGGCGATCGGGGTGAAGCGCAGCAGCAGGACGAACGCGCAGACCAGGGTGACCAGGACGGCGCCGGGCGCGAGCGCCCACCGGGCCTCGTCCGGCAGTCCGGTCAGGGACAGGAGGGCCCCGGCGAGCAGTAACGCCACCCCGCCCCCGCCGACTCCGAGGAACCAGGCGGTGGTGACGGCGAGCGACCCTTCGACGCGGAGGACGGCCTCGTCGCCGTCGAACTGCAGCGACGCCTCGGCGAGTGTCCCCTCGACCGCCCGCTCAAGCGCTTCGAGCCGACCGGCCTCTCCCATGGGCAGGACCGTACATCATCCCTTACGGGTAGATCATCACCCCTGTGTGCGATATGCCGGGGTTAGGTCCTCGTCAGGCGGACTGGAGGTGCTGCATCAGCATGCTGTGCCGCTGCCAGCCGTCCTGCGAGCGGCCGTCGCCCAGCGGGAAGAACGTCAGCGGCGCGCGCGGCGGGCCGACCGGCTGGCCCGGCAGCCCGTTCGGGCCGGTCACCGCCCCCGCGACCGCCAGCGCGACCGGGGCGGGCGCCCCCGTCCAGCGGGGCTCGGTGGTGAGGTCGGCGCGGCCCGGGGTGAGCTGGACGAACAGCGACGCCACCGGCTGGTCGGCCGCGAGCGCCCCGACCAGGGTCGGCAGGTGCTGCAACGGCGGCGGGTCCTCGGGCGCGTAGCCGACCGTGACGGTGCTGACCTCGGCGACGCCGCCGCCCTCGCTGGCGGTGTAGTCGCAGATCGCCTGGGCCGGGCGGGGTCCGTCGCCGCCGACGATGAGCCGCGCGGTGGACCGCCCGCGGGCGTACTCGGTGAGCCGGTCGCGGCGCCACGGGTGCTCCAGCGGCTCGGCGGGGCCGACGCCCGCCGGGTACTTGCCGGTGAGCAGCTGCAGGAGGCGTTCGACGGGCCCGCCGAGGTCGCCCTCGGCGCCGTGCCTGATCCGGTAGACGAGGGTGAGCTGCGAGCCGACCGGGGCCGACGGGCGGGTGGTGAACCCGGGCGCGTAGTCGCGGGCCTCCGGGACGGGCACGAACGTCGTGCCGCTCCACTTCAGCGGCCGCCCGGTGAGGCCCTCGTAGTAGCCGTCGCCGTTGCGGACCACCCACTGCATGCCGTCCCCGGTCGCGGCGGTGCGCAGCGGCAGCGACAGCCGTGAGTCGAGGGGCGTGACGACCTGCAGGGTCCGGCCGCTGCCGGTGCAGTCGCCGAGTGCCTTGTTCAGCCAGGCGCTCAGCGCCACCACGGGCCGGTCCTGGAGGACGACCATGGCCTGCTCGGTCAGCGCGTCTACGGTGCTCATCTCGACCGGGAGTCTAGTCACCGGCCGCCCGTCCCCGGGCCGCACGCCCGGCCCCCGCCCGTGCCCCCGGACGGTCGCGGGCTGACCGGCGTCTTCGCCGTGACTCGCGTGGCGCATGTCCAATCTGTGCTGAAATGTTACGGATGCAGCGAGCCGCCGCGCCCTCCCCCGTGTACTACGCGGACGACGCCCCGACGCCACCGGAGCCGCCGGTGCGGGGGCGTCTCTGGCGCGTGCTCGGCTGGGTCTCGGTCGTGCTGTCGGTCGCGCTCGTCGCCGGCAGCCTCACCGCGTACGGGTTCTGGCGCCGCCTGGACGGCCAGATCGACCGCGAGGACGTCGACGGCAGGCTCGGCGAGAACCGTCCCGCCAAGCTCAACAACTCGCTCAACATCCTGCTGATGGGCTCCGACAGCCGCGCGGGCGAGAACGCCCGCTACGGCGCCGAGGCCGGGCAGCGCTCCGACACCACGATCCTGCTGCACATCTCGCCCGGCGGCGAGAGCGCCATCGGGATCAGCTTCCCGCGCGACTCGATGGTGCAGATGCCGCCCTGCAAGAAGAAGGACGGCGCGACCGTCCCGGCCCGGTTCGGGATGATCAACACGGCGTTCTCCAACGGCGGCCCGGCCTGCACGTGGCGGACGATCGAGTCCCTCACCAAGATCCATATCGACCACTACATCGAGGTCGACTTCGCCGGGTTCAAGCGGGTCGTGGACGCGCTCGGCGGCGTGGAGATCTGCGTGCCGCGCCGCATCGACGACCCCAAGGCCGAACTGCACCTCCGCGCGGGAAAGCAGGTCGTGCGGGGCGACCAGGCGCTCGGCTACGTCCGCACCCGGTACGTCCTCGGCGACGGCTCCGACCTCGCAAGGATCAAGCGGCAGCAGGCGTTCATGGCGTCGGTCGTCAAGAAGGCCACCGACAAGGGCATGCTCACCGACCCGGGACGCACCTACGGCTTCCTCTCCGCCGCCGCCAAGTCCATCAAGGCCGACGACGGGCTCACCCTGTCGGTCATGCAGAAGCTCGCCGGGTCGCTGCGGGGGATGAGCGCCGGGAAGGTGCGGTTCGTCACCGTGCCCGTGCAGGCGTACCCGCAGGACAAGAACCGCGTGCAGTTCGACCAGGCCCTGGCCGAGCCGCTGTTCAAGGCCGTCCGGGAGGACAACAAGCTTCCCGAGCCCTCCCCGGGCACGGTGGCCGCGCAGAACGGCGTCCAGCCCGTCCCGCCCGCGCAGGTCAGGATCGGCGTGTTCAACGCGTCCGGCGCCGCGGGGCTCGCCCAGCGGACCGCCGACCAGCTCACCGAGCGCGGCTTCCAGGTCGTCAAGGTCGGCACCAGCCGCAAGCAGTACCCCCGCACGCAGATCCTCTACGGCGCGGGCGCCGAAGGGCAGGCCGCCCGGACGGCGATCGCGGTCCCCGGGCCCCGGCCGCGCGCCTGGGCGTCCGCCCGGCCCGGCTACGTCTACCTGGTGATCGGCAGGGAGGGCGCCAGGCTGCGCGGGCTCTCGCCGGCCGTGCCGAAACTCGCCGGCGAGATCAGGGCGGACCGCGACATCTGCGCCAAGACCTGAAGCGGCCATGCCACACCGGTATCTTGGCCCGCGCCAACCAACAACCAGAACAAAGCGTCCCTTGTAGGACGGCCCACAACCAACCCCCCCGACATCTTGGCCCGGAGTCACACCCCGCATAAGGGCTCCACGGCCGCCACGCTCCCCGGACGGACGCATGCAGCCCGAGCCCTTCACTCTCTTGATGACCGTCTACGGCGGCGATCGGGCGGAGCACGTGCGGGACGCGTTCCGCAGCGCCGTGCACGACCAGACCCTCCGGCCCGACCAGGTCGTCCTCGTCCAGGACGGCCCCGTGTCCGGCGACCTGGCCCAGTGCCTGGACGAGCTCGCCGCCACCAGCGAGGTGGAGGTGTCGTTCGTCCGGCTGGAGCGCAACCGCGGCCTCGGCCCCGCCCTGGACGCGGGCCTGCACGCCGCCCGCCACGACATCGTCGCCCGCATGGACGCCGACGACGTCGCCATGCCGCACCGCTTCCAGCTCCAGGTGCCGCTGGTCCGCGCGGGCGCCGACCTCGTCGGCGCGGGCCTGCTGGAGTTCGGCACCGACATCACCGACATCGTCGGCCGCCGCACCCCGCCGAGCGACCCCGACGACATCGCGCGCTACTCGCGCCTGCACGACCCCTTCAACCACCCGACGGTCGTGTACCGGCGCAGCGCCGTCATCGCCGCCGGCGGCTACGGCGACCTCCCGCTGATGGAGGACTACTGGCTGTTCGTCCGCATGATCGCGGGCGGTGCCCGGATGGTGAACCTCGCCGAGCCCCTCGTCTACTACCGCGTCGGCGACGGAGCCTACGAGCGCCGCGGCGGCCGCGACCTGCTCCGCTCCGAGCTGCGCCTGCAGCGCGAGATGCGCCGCGAGGGCTTCATCTCCCAGCCCCAGTACTGGCGCAACGTCATGGTCCGCGGCGGCTACCGCCTCGTCCCCACGGTGATCCGCAAGCCCTTCTACCGCGCCGTCGTCGCCCCCTACGGTGCCCGCCGCAACCGTTCACGCGACCGCGACGACGTCCGCGCCTCCCAGCCCCCGGCCTACATCCCGAGGCACGCGCGGCCCGCGGCCGAGGAGCTGCCCGAGATCGACGCCGCCCCGCCGCGCGACCAGTGACCCATGACGCGGTGACACGGCCCGCCGGGGCGGGACGCCGTCAAGGCACCGGGCGGCTCCACAGGACGGGCTGACCACCGCGGGAGTCGGCGCTGCGGCCCACCCCCAGCAGCGAGTCCGCCAAGACCGCCAGGCCGGTGATCTGCTGGTCGCCGACGCCTCCGAGGCCGGTGCCGCCGGGCGTGGCCGCCTGCCAGGAGGCGCCGTCGGCGGACGTCCACGACACGACGTCGGTCGCGCCGGCGCGCCCGGTGACGCCGGTCGCGGCGAAGCCCTTCGGGGTCGCGGACAGCGCGGTGACGGTCGCCTGGGTCTGGCCGCTCGGGGACTCCAGCGGGCGCCACGTCCTGCCCGCGTCCGTGGAGACATAGCCGAGCCAGTCGAGGCCCTTCTGCGTGGCCGCGACGCCCGCCGCCACGAGCGTGTTGCCCTTGGCCGCGACGTGGGTCAGATGCCCCTCGGTGACGCCGGACGGCGGCAGTTCGAGCACCTGAAGTGTCCACTGCTTGCCGTCGGGGGACAGCCACACCGAGGGGTGGTTGCCCTTGCCGTCCCGGATTCCGCCGACGGCGACGTACCCGGACGGGCCGGCCGTGACGTCCAGCATCCACCGGGTCCCGTTCTTGCTGCCCGTCAGCGCCTTCGCGTCGGCCCCGGTGCCCTTGGACCAGTTCTTCAGATCCGAGGAGAACCATGCGGCGCCCGAGTAGCCCGCCGTGCCGACGACGACGTATCCGGCCGAGCCGGCCGCGGCGGCGTAGGTCACCGACCCGCCGCCCGCCCCGAACGCGGGCGCGGTGTCGGCGGCCTGCCACGTCGCGCCGTCCTGGGAGGTGACGACGAGGGGACGGCGCGCCGGGGCCTGGTCGTAGCCGACCGCCAGCCAGCCCGCTCCGCCGGCGACCACGTCGGTCAGCTGCTGCGGTCCCGGCCGGGTGAACGCGGCGCCGAGGCCCTGCGCGGGCTTCCAGGAGGCGCCGTCGGCGGACGTCCAGGCGGCGGCGTCGCCGCTCGCGCTGCCCACCGCGACGGCGAGGTTCCCGGTGGCGCCGACCGCCCGGACCGCGTGGTCCGGCCGGATGGCGCCGGGGATCTTCGTCAGGTCGACGGGGACGGCGGCGCCGGACGCGTCCCAGACGCCGAGCATCGGGTCGGTGTCGCCGCCGCCGGGCTCGCGGCCGACGAGGACCGTCTGGCCGCCCGCCGCCGCGGCGCCGAGCACCTCGCGCCCGGCCTTCGACTCGGCGGACCCGGCGTCCTTCCACGTGGTGCCGTCCGCGGAGCGCGACAGCAGCACGTCGCCGCCGCGGACGACGACGGCGGCGAAGCCCTGGCCGTCGGAGGCGATGCCGCTGGTCCGCCCGTAGCCGGACGGCTCCAGCTTCCCGGCCTTGGTCCACGACCGGCCGTCCTTGGACGCGTAGGCCTGGCCGAAGAGCTTGCCGGACGCCTTCATCTCGCGCATCGCCAGGAACCCGGCCTCGCCGCCGCCGATCATCAGGCCGCGGCTGCCCTTCGGGACCGGCACCTCGGACGTCGCCCACGTCCGGCCGCCGTCGTCGGAACGCCAGACCTTCCGGTACGGGCCGGGCTTGCGGGAGTCGGGCGTGATGAGCCCCTCCAGCAGGATCACGTCGCCCGCGGCGGCGGCCTCGACTAGCGACAGATCGCCCTTCTGCACCTGGAGGCCGATCTGGTCGCCGACCCGGGCCTCCCAGCGGCGCCCGTCCGCCGACAGCCACGCGGCGGGCCGCGCGTCACTGAAGTCGCCCTTCGGGGAGTTCTCCCCGATGGCCAGGAAGCCGCTGCCGGTGCCGACGATCCGGGTGACCCGGTCCTTCGCGCTGAAGACGTCGCCTACGGCGTCGGGCTGGCGGCGCCACTCCTTGCCGTCCTCGCTGGTCCACACCGCGCCGGCACCGCCCGCGCGGTGGCCGATGGCGACCCATCCGCGGGACGAGGCGCCGACCGCCGCGGGCACGCCGCCGGGCGGTGCGACGCCGCCGTCGGCGTCCTGCTGGGGGACGGACTCGAAGGTGCGGCCGCCGTCGGTGGAGACGAGGAACAGGCCGCGGGAGTCCTGCGGGTCGGTCTCGCCGCCGACCGCGACCACCGTCGAGCCGAGCGCCGCGACGCCGGTGACCTGCTGGTCGCGGCCGTCGGTGCGGGCCGCGCCGTCCACCGGGAACAGCGACCCGGCCAGCTTGGCGCCCGTGTCGCCGCCGCCGTCGTCATCGCCGAGCAGGCCGGGCACCACCAGGACGCCCGCGGCGACCAGCGCCACGACGGCCAGCCCGGCCGCGCCGATGAGCAGCGGCTTCTTGACGCTCCTGCGGCGGCCTCCGCCCGGACCTCCGGTCCGCCACGGCTCCTCGATCACCGGTGGCGGCGCGACCGGGTGGGCGGCCTCCTGGCCGGGGTGCGGCGTGCCGGGGATCTGCTGCGCCCACGGGAACTGCTCGGCGGGCGGAGGGGCGCTCGGCCCGCCCGGGATCTGCTGCGCGTACGGGAAGGGCTCCGACGGCGGGTGCGGGGGCGGCGTGCCGGGGATCTCCTGCGCGTACGGGAACGGCTCGTGGGCCGGCGGGCTCTGCGCGGGCGAGACGTTCGGCGCGGGCGGCGACTGTGGCGCCTGCGGTGGCGCGGGGGGCGTCGGCGGCGGCGGGGCCAGGTTCTCGACGCGGGTCACGTCGGCCATGTCCTGCCCGTACGGGAAGGGCGGCGGCGCGAGCGGCTCGACCCGGGTGACGTCGGCCATCTCCTGCCCGTACGGGAAGGGCGGCGGCGCCGGGATGTCGGTGGACGTCGTCTCGACGTCGGCCACCGGGGGTGGAACGGCGGGCGAGGCCGCGTCCTCACCGTCCGTCTCCGAGGTGCTCTCCGGGGCGGTCTTCGAGGCGGTCTCGGCGGCGGCCTTGCGGCCCTTCGGCAGGATCACCGTCTGCAGGGTCTCGTTGATCTTGAGATCCATGACGGTGCGGTCGGCCGGCAGGTCGTCGCCGTCGTCGGTGTCGTCCTCGACGTCGTCGGTGTCGTCCTCGACGTCGTCGGAGGGGTCCTCGGGGGAGTCCTCCGGGGCGTCGTCCGCGGGCTCCTCCGGGAGGTCGTCCTCTTCGGGGTCGTCCTCCGGATCGTCCACGAGGCCGTCCTCGACGTCGTCCTCCGGGTCGTCCTCGGGGAGCAGCGGTTCGGACGGGGTCCCCTGGTCGTCCAGCCAGCGCGGCGTGGGCGGGGCCTGAGCCGGCTGCCCGGGCTCGGGACGCTCACCCACGTGCTCGCCGTCCGGCTTTCCGGTTGCAGTCACACCCGCTCTCCCAGCATCCGTTCACTCTTCTCGACTCACCCTGGACACCCGAGGCGGCACCTCGCTGCGATCCGGGGGTTGTCAGCGATGATAGCGGCGCATAAGGGACCGAACTTCCTCAGCGGCTACGGCCCGCGGCGATGCAGCCGCCTCCGGAGCAGTGCGTCAGCGCGTAGAGGAGATCGGACAGGTGCCGCCGCCGCTGCTCGGTCAGCGTGCCGGCGATGTTGTTCAGCTCGTACGGGTCGCGGGTCCTGTCGTAGTACTCGCGCTCCCCGTCCTCGTACTCCACGTACAGCATCTCGTCGTTGCGGATCGCGTTGTAGGTGGTAGGGGCGCCGGGAGCGGAGTCCTGCCGGTCGGGGTCCAGCGGGGACGGCGGCGGCTTCACGTGCTCGACCAGCGCGGACTCGCGCCAGTCCGGGGGAGCGGCGCCGCGCAGGAACGGCGCGAGCGACCGGCCGTCGGTCGCCGCGGGCGGGCGCACGCCGGCGAGGTCCTGGAAGGTGGGGGCCAGATCGGTGTTCTGCGCGATCTCCCGGGCGCTCCGACCGGCGGGGACGGCCGGGCCGGTGACGACGAACGGCACCCGGACGTCGGTGTCGAACGCGGTCATCTTCCCGCCGGCCAGCCGGTGCTCGCCCATGTGGAAGCCGTTGTCGGACCCGAAGACGACGTAGGTGTCGCGGTCGAGGCCGAGGTCCTTCAGCGCCGTCCGGATCCGGCCGATCATCTCGTCCACGGACTGCACCATGCGGACGCGGTCGCGGTATCCCGCGTCGATCCGGGCGAGGCCCGGCCTCCGCAGCGCCGGATGCGACCGCAGCCATGACGGCTTGTCGCGGATGTCGGCCTCGTTGAACGCGGGCGACCGGGGCGCCTTCAGGCCGCCGAACTTCGTGGCGTGCCGGGGCGCGGGAACGAACGGCCCGTGCGGCGCGAACGTCGCGATCTGCATGAAGAACGGCTGCTTGGACCCGCCTATCCGCTTGAGGAAGTCGACGCCCTTGTTCGACAGCACGTCGGTCAGGTAGTCCTCCGGCTTGCCGCCGTAGTGGACGAGGCGGCCGTTCTCGTTCAGGTTGTAGTTGTACTCGGGGTAGCCGTTGCCGCTGACGTACCACTCGTTCCAGCCCGGCGGTACGTACGGTCTGGTGCTGCCCTGGGTGTCGTTGGGCTGGTAGCCGTTCATGTACTTGCCGAGCAGCGCCGTCCGGTATCCGGCCTTCTGCAGCGACGGGGCGAAGGACGCCTGCTCGCCGCCCTTGGCCTTGAACACCTCATAGCCGCCCTGGGGCGGGAAGTTCGTGCGGACCCCGGTGTTGTGGGGATACCGGCCCGTGAAGATCGTCGCGCGGGACGTGCAGCACAGCGAGTCGGCCATGATGAAGTTGCTGAACGTGAGCCCGTCCCGCTGCATCTGGAGCACCTGAGGCATGTGCGCGATGAGGTTCCAGGAGAGGTCGTCGGTGAGGACGAAGACGATGTTCGGCTTCTTCGGGACCTTGCCGCCCTTGGCGCCGCCGGACGGCTCCTCCGCCTGGAAGAGGCAACCGCTCAGGACGAGGGCGGTGGCCAGGCTGACCGCGGCCGCCAGCCGCCGGTGTCGGATCAACGTCCGTGTCCCTTCCGTGATGCGATCGCCGGGCAAGCGTAACGATCCGGGGCGGTTGACGGTGTACCCGGCGGGGTTGGCCGTGGCGCGCGGGTTGTTGGCATGATGCGGGGTGCCATGAGAAGGACGGTCCGGGACCCGCAGGTGATCGCGCCGCTGATACCGCTGGTCGCGGGCGCCGCGATCAGCGCGCTGGTCGCGCTCGTCGTCGGGCTCGCCGTCTCCTGCGGTCCGTCGCGCGGCGGCCCGGACGCGCACCCTTCCGGCCGGGGCGGCACGGCCTCCGGGCCGCCGCCGAGCCCGGCGGGTTCGGCGGCGGCGATCGATCCGCCCGGCTACTCGCCCGCCGAGCCGGTGGTCGACGGCTCGTTCGCGGACCCGACCGTGATCAAGGCGGCGGGCACGTACTTCGCGTACGGCACCAACAACGCCGACGCGACGATGCCGGTCGCGACGGCCCCGTCGCCGACCGGGCCGTGGACGGTGTCGCCCGGGGACGGCCTCGCCCGCCTCCCCGCCTGGGCCGCCGCAGGGTGGACGTGGGCGCCCGAGGTCGTCCCGCCGCGCGCCGGGTCCCGGTCGTACCTGCTGTACTTCTCCGCGCGCCGCAAGGACGGCGACGAGCAGTGCGTCGGGGTGGCGACCGCCTCGTCCCCCGCCGGACCGTTCGTCCCGCAGGAGGGCGGGCCGCTGGTGTGCCCGCTGGACCTCGGCGGGGCGATCGACCCGGCGTCCTTCATCGACGATGACGGCACCCGCTTCCTGCTCTACAAGAGCGACGAGCGGACGACGGCCGCGATCTACCTGGTCAGGCTCACCCCGGACGGGCTCGGCCCGGCCGGGCCGCCGAAGCAGATCATGGGCCGTGCCGCCGACGAGCCCGTCCTCGTCGAAGCGCCCGACCTCGTCCGGAGGGGCGGGCAGTACGTGCTGCTGTACTCGGCGGGCTGGTACTTCCAGTCGAACTACCAGACCCGCTACGCGGTGGCCTCGTCCATCGAAGGGCCCTACCGGAAGGGCGGCGCGGTCCAGTCCACCGGACTGTACGGCGGGAAGGTCGAAGGCCCGGGAAGCGCGGACGTCCTCGCCGACAAGACCGGCGACTACCTGGTCTTCCACGGCATCCTCGACCACCACGGCGGCTCGAAGGTGACCCGCGGCATGTACGTCGCCCGGCTCGGCTGGGACGGTGCCCGGCCGGTCGTCCGGGGCGTGCCCGTCCGGTACGAGGCGGAGCGGGCACGGCTGAACGGCTGCGTGTCGGTGCTGGGCCGGCCCAACGCGTCCGGCGGCAGCGCCGTCGGGCCGTTCGTCCGCGACGACTGCCGGGTGGACGTGCCGATGTTCGCTCCCGTGGCCGGCCGGTACTCGGTCCGGTCGCAGTACGCCAACCGGTCGGGGAACGGCTCCGACCTGGAGGTGTCGGTGAACGGCTACGCCGCGACGTCCGTGCGGCTGGAGGCCACGAAGGGCGCCGACTGGGCGTCCGTCACGGCGACGGTCGACCTCGCCGCAGGCTGGAGCACCCTCGGCCTCCGCCGCCTGAACGGGCAGGGGCAGATCGACTACCTGGAGCTGCGGTAGGGGGCCGTCCGCTCGAACAGGACGAGCCAGCCGCCCCGGTACGACCATCGTCCGACCGTCCGCCAGGGGCCGGCCCTCTGCACGGCCTGCTCCCGCCGCTGGATGATCGGCCCGTGCGGGTCGAGGGACCGGTGGTTCATCACCCACACCCGGTTCACCCGGGCGAGCTTGCGGGGCAGGTCGCGCGGAAAGGTGTCGCGGCCCTTCAGGTTCTCCGCCGCCACCGGGTCCGTCCGCACGCTGATGTCGCGGAGCCGTCCGAAGACGTCGGGGTAGGTGGCGGCGCTCCAGCGCACGCTTCCCGCGAGGTAGACGACGGCGTCCCCCGGGCGGGCGTGCGCGCGGACGGCGTCCGCGGCCCTGCGCATGTCATCTGGGCGGCTGTCCTGCCGCCGCAGGTACTCGTGGTCCTGGACGGCCGGGGCGATGAGCGCCGCGGCCGCCGCCAGCGCCACGGCGGCCTGGACGGCGGGACGGCGCGCCACCGTGAGCAGCCCCGCGATCCCTCCGCCGGCCAGCAGCGCCACCGCGGGCAGGCAGAAGACCGTGTACCTGAAGTAGAACATCGGGTCGCCGGCGGCGGAGACGGCGAGCAGGAGCACGGTCGGCAGGACTGCCCACGGCAGCGCGACGGCCGAGAGGGAGGCGGTCCCCGAGGGCCGGGTGCCGCCGGAGCCGCGGGTGCGCCGCACGACGTCCACGGCGACGCAGGCCAGAACGAGCGCGATGACCGGCGCGACGAGGTCGTGGCCCCCGGCGAGGAACTGCACCTCCGTCCAGGCGACCTTCCAGGACGGATCGGGAAGCCACGTCACCTGGCGTTTCTGGTCCTGCGCCGCGAGCGCCAGGGCCGCGAGCGGCAGCGCGGCCACCGCCGCGGAGACGAGCCAGCGCACCCATATCCCGGCCCTGGGACGGGTGAGCAGCAACGTCACCCCGTGCGCAGCCAGCAGCAGAGCGCCGTGCAGATGCAGCAGGCCCAGGACCGCGACGGCCGGCGCGTAGCCCGCGAACCACCGCCACGGCCGCGGCTCGTCCCGGTCCAGGGCGCGGACGAGCAGGTACGTCGCGAGCACCGCGACCGCCGCCGTCATGGCGTAGGACCGCGCCTCCTGCCCCCACCTGCTGGTCTGCGGGCCGGCGGCCCACACCAGCCCGGCCGCGAGCCCGGCCGCGGGCCCGGCGCAGCGCCGCGCGACGACCGCGACACCGGCGGCGGCCGCCGCCATGGCGAGGGCGCTCGGCAGCCGCATCGCGATCTCACCGGTCCCGAACACCGCCACCCACGGCTTCATGATCAGGTAGTAGAGGGCGTGGACGAGGTCGAGATGAGGGAAGACGCGCAGCATGTCGCCGTAGGACCGGGTCGTCATGCTGATCGTGGCGGCCTCGTCCAGCCACAGCGACGGGGTGCCGATGCCGGCGAGCGCGGCGGCGAGCGTCACCGCCGCCGGGACCAGCGGCATCCCCGGCCCGGCGAGCCCGCGCGCCCGCCGGCCGGCGCCGGTCCGCGGCCGGCTAGCCGTCCCGACCATCGGCGCGACCCTCGTCGGGGGGTGGTTCGGCCCCGGCCTCGCGCAGCACCGCGGCGGTCGGCCTCGGCCGGGTGAACAGACCCTCCCGGACCCCGCGGACCGCGGCGCGCCGCAGCACCGCCCGGTCGCCGGAGGCCGCGAAGGTGCGGGCCCACCGCCGCAGCGTCGACCCGGCGTACAGGGCGCGCTCCGGCGGCGCGAGCCCGCGGCTGCCGGTGAACAGCCAGATCTTGTTGCGCACCTCGTAGAAGAAGCGGTCGCCCGGGTCGGTCTCCGTCCCGCCGAACGTCCTGGTCTTGTGCACCGCGACGCTGCCGGGGCAGAGCAGCCCGCGGCGCCCGCGCAGGAGCCGCGTCGTGAACTCGAAGTCGTCGTTCCACAGGAAGTAGTCGGCGACCGGCAGCCCGCGCTCCCGCACGACCGCGGCGTCGACGAGCACGGACACGAACGACGCGGACCGGATCGGCACGCAGCCCGCCGCGCGCGCGACCCGCGTCTCGTCCGCCGTCGCGCGGGGCTTGGGGCGCGGCGTGTTCATCGGGTGGTCCCGGCCGTCGGTCCACACGACCCGGCTGGCCACGAGCGCGGGCGGGCCGTCCTCGCCGGTCGCGGCCCTCTCCCGGGCGGCGAGCAGCATCTCGAGGGCGTCGGGCTCGGGCACCGTGTCGTCGTCCAGCAGCCAGAGGAGCGCGGCGCCGCCGCTCAGGGCGCGGGCGATGCCCGCGCCGAACCCGCCCGCCCCGCCGATGTTGCGGGCCAGGACGAGCAGGTCCGCGTCCGGGAACCGGTCGGCGACCAGCGCGGCGGTGCCGTCGGCGGACGCGTTGTCGACCACGATGATCCGGTCCGGGGCGCGGGTCTGCGCGCCGAGCGCGGTCAGCGCCTCCTCCAGCAGATCGCGCCGGTCGTGGGTGACGATGACCGCGGCGACGGGCGGCCCGCCCCGGGCTCCGGGCCCGGCGGTCACGGGGCGCGCCTGCCTGCGGCGCGCCGGGCGGCGCGCTGCAGGGCCGGCGACGGGGACGCGGCGGCCTCGGTGAGCCGCTCCAGGTTCTCCCGGACGCCGGCCATCTCGCTCTGCAGGTGGGCGAGCCCGACGCGCTCGCGGGCCAGGGTCAGCTCCTCAAGCAGGTGGGCCACCACCCCGACGGACGCGACCGCGATCAGCTCGTCCGGGACGTCGCCGGGAAGCAGGCCGGCCTCCGGGGCCCGCGAGGTCGTCAGCTCCTCCAGGTCACCGGCGACGTCGTAGCCGGACGAGCGGAGCGAATCGGCGAGCTCGCGGGTGCGGCGCGCGGCCCACTCGGCGTGCCGCGCGGGCAGGCCCATCCGGTCCGAGCCGTCCCCGGCGAGGCCGTGCCCGACGAGATGCTCGTGGACCATCCGCTCGTAGTCGCCGCCCAGCGCCGGGCCGATCTTCTCGTTCAGCCGGCGGAGCAGCTCCGCCTCGGTCGCCGGCAGCGGCTCGTCCGCGGCGATTCCGCCGAGGTCGCACACCCCGTCGCCGATGCCGGTCAGCGCGCGGAACCGGTCCCACAGCGGCCCCGGGCCCCCGTCGGGCGCGGGCAGCGTGAGGACGTGGACGCGCTCCTTCGGCACGGCGGACTCCCACGCCCGCAGGACCCGCACCGCGTCGTGCAGGCCCCAGAACATCTCCCCGTACGGCTCGGGCGCGTCGATGCCGCGGGCGACGAGCTCGTCGACGAAGTGCTCGAAGGTGATGGTGTGCGCGTGCCGGATCTGCTCCTGCCAGTCGAGGATCAGCTGCCAGCCGAGGTCGCGGGTCGCGAAGACGACGTGCACCTCGGCCGGTTCCAGCGCCGCCACAGCCCGCTGGGCCTGCTTCGCGGTCGCCCCGCCGAGCAACGCCTGGGAGAAGACGACCGTCGGGCCGTCCCAGTCGCGGGCGCGCCGGGCCATCCGCTCCCACGCGCCGTCCCAGCCCGGGTCGCGGTGCCCGCCCCAGCTCATCTCGCGCAGGTCCATGACCGCCGCGAAGTGCTCCTGCGGCCCCGCGACCGGGTAGCAGACGCCCGCGTCGCCGAGGCGCCGCCGGTTCGCCCACAGCACCCGGTGCAGGAAGGCCGCGCCCGCGGTCGGTGCCCCGACGTGCAGGTAGACGGACTTCCCGGCTCGCTCGTCCCCCATGTGCGCGCTCACTCCGCTCTCGTCCGGGCGCCGGCCCGTCCCGCCCTGCTCTGGATCCTGCGGTAGGCGCCGCGCAGGCGCCCGGCCGCCGGATAGCGTTCCGCCGCCGTCCGCACCGCCCGCTCGACCAGCGGCGCTGCGTCGTCGGCCAGCCTCCCCGTCCGCTCCAGCAGCTCGGCCGACTCGGCCCGCAGCATGTCGATCTGGTCGCCGACGGCGATCCCGGCACCGGGCACCGCGCCGGCGCGTTCCCGCCTTTCCTGGACGCGCCGCAGCAGCGCGGCGATGGCATCGACGCCCACATCGGCCATCTCCGCCCAGCGCGGCTCGTCGGGAGGCGGGGAGACCTGGCGGCCGAGGGCCGGACCGGACGCCGGGCCCGGCATCAGGTCGTACAGGTCGCCGACCACGTCGTATCCGGCGGCGCGCAGCTCCTCGACCGTCTCGACGGCCCGCTCGGTCGCCCACGGAACGTGCTCGTCCGGCAGCTCGATCTTGACCGGATGCGGCCGTCCGGCGAGCACCTGCTGCGCGAGGAACAGCTTCACGTCCTCGTTGTAGCCGTGCCAGCCGACCCGCTCGACGACACCGCCGCCGAGCTCCTCGTTGAGGCGCAGCAGGAACTGCGTCTCGGCCAGGCCGAGGGACGGGTTGGCGAACGTCCGGGACAGGTCGTAGTCGTCCGGGACGAGGCCGGTGGCCGCGCAGAAGCGCCGCCACAGCAGGTCGCGGGGTGCGCCGGGCGGCGGCAGCGTGACGACGTGGACCCGCTCCGGCGGCAGGTGCGCGCCCCAGCGCCGCAGGACGGCGACCGGGTCCTGGAGGCCCCAGAACAGCCGCGCGCTCTCGTAGGCGCGCCAGTCCTGCCGCCGCAGGGCCGTCACGAACTCGGTGAACGAGGTCGTGAACCGGTTCTTGACGTCCTCCTGCCAGTGCGCGGGGATCTGCCGGCCGAGGTCGCGGACGGTGAAGACCACGTGGACCTCCGCGAAGTCGAGGTCGGCCATGGCCTGCCGGACCCATTTCGGCCGGGCGGGCGCGAACAGCTCCTGCGAGACGATGACCGTCCCGCCCCAGGCCGCGGCCTCGTCCACGAGCGCCCGCCACGCGCCCCGGACCGCCGGATCGGAGGCCTCGCGGAAGAACGTCCGGCGCAGGTCGAACGCGGCGCGCACGTGGGCGGCCGGGTCGTCGCCGGGGTAGAGGACGCCGTGCCCGCGCAGCCGCTCCCTGTTGTGCCACAGCACGTTCTGGAGGAACGTCGTGCCGCTCTTCGCCGCCCCGACGTGCAGAAAGACCGCAGGGCGGGCACTCCGTGCCGCGCTGCCAGGAGGGGGTGAGGCCACCACGATCCTTGGGAGTCTTGCGCCGGTACCGATCGAACCCCGGGTATCTTAGCCGCAATCCCGACATGCGGACCGGTCGGCGCACCCCGCGCGGCCAGGTCCTTCGCTCCCCCGCACGAGACGGATGGCACCGTCCAGTGAACGTTGATCTCGTGGTGGCCGGCTCCGGATTCTTCGGTCTCACGGTCGCCGAACGATGCGCGGCCGGCCTCGGCCTGCGCGTCCTCGTGCTCGACCGGCGCGGCCACATCGGCGGGAACGCCTACAGCGAGGCCGAGCCGGAGACGGGCATCGAGGTGCACCGCTACGGCGCACACCTCTTCCACACGTCCAACCGCAGGGTGTGGGACTACGCGAACCGGTTCACCGCCTTCACCGGCTACCGGCACCGCGTGTACTCCACCTACAAGGGCCGGGTCTACTCGATGCCGATCAACCTCGGCACGATCTGCGAGTACTTCGGCCGGGTGTTCGCCCCCGACGAGGCGCGCGCGCTGATCGCCGCGCAGGCGGCCGAGGTGCGCGCCCCGGCCAACCTGGAGGAGCAGGCGATCTCGCTGATCGGGCGCCCGCTGTACGAGGCGTTCATCCGCGGCTACACGGCCAAGCAGTGGCAGACCGACCCGCGCGACCTGCCCGCCGAGATCATCACCCGGCTGCCGGTGCGGTACACCTTCGACAACCGGTACTTCAACGACACCTACGAGGGCCTCCCCGTCGACGGCTACACCGCCTGGCTGGAGCGGATGGCCGACCACCCGCGCATCGAGGTCAGGCTGAAGACCGACTTCCTCGACCTGCGGGACGACCTCGTCGGCAACGTGCCGGTCGTCTACACCGGCCCGCTCGACGAGTACTTCGGCCACTCGGAGGGAGAGCTCGGCTGGCGGACGCTGGACTTCGAGATGGAGGTCCTGCCGACCGGCGACTTCCAGGGCACCCCCGTCATGAACTACGCCGACGAGGACGTCCCGTACACGCGGATCCACGAGTTCCGGCACTTCCACCCCGAGCGCGAGCACTACCCCGCCGACAAGACGGTGATCATGCGGGAGTACTCCCGCGCCGCGGCGCGCGGCGACGAGCCGTACTACCCCGTCAACACCCCCGCCGACCGGGCCCGGCTGCTCGCTTACCGCGAGCTGGCCGGGCGCGAGGACGGCGTCCTGTTCGGCGGGCGGCTCGGCACGTACCAGTACCTCGACATGCACATGGCCATCGCGAGCGCGCTCAGCATGGTCGACAACAGACTGCGTCCCCATTTCGCCGGGGCGGCGCGTCCCAATAACAGACCCGGCGGGTCTGGAGGGCCGTCCCCCCGGCCCCGACCGCGTGGAGGTGCGGACGAGTGACCGAACATGCCGAAACCGAGGCCGAGACCAAGGCGGAGGCTGAGGCCGAGGCGCCGGCGCTGCGCGTCCTGCAGCGCGTCGTGATGCCGGTGGACCGCGACCTGGACGTCCTCAAGCTCTACGTCGAGGGCGAGATCGGCCGCGGCGCCGAGGCGTTCGCCGCCGAGGCCGCCGCCGAGACCGAGGACGGCGGGGGACCGGCCGAGGGCGTGGGCCGCCGCAGCGTGGTCGTGCCGGTCGGGCGGCGGGTCTCGTTCGCCACCTACTTCAACGCCTTCCCGGCCTCCTACTGGCGGCGCTGGACGTCGGTGGAGGAGGTCGTCCTGCGCGTCCGGATGCGCGGGCAGGCCACGGTGATCGTCTACCGGTCCAGCGCGAAGGGGCACGTCCAGCGCGTCGACTCGGTCCGGATCGACTCGGGCACCGCCCGCGAGGCGACGTTCCGGCTGACCCTGGCGCCGTTCATCGACGGCGGCTGGTACTGGATGGACGTCCTCGCCGGCGAGGAGGACGCCGTCCTCGAACGGGCCGACTGGTGCGCCGACGTGAGCGCGTCAGCCCCCGTCCGGCAGGGGCGGGTCAGCCTCGGCATCACCACGTTCGACCGTCCGCGGTTCTGCGTCGACCAGCTCCTCGCGCTCGGCCGCGCGCCCGAGGTGCTGGAGGTCGTGGACGCCGTCTATGTCGTCGACCAGGGCAACCGGCGCGTCCGCGACGACGCGAACTTCGAGCGCGCCGCCGAGGCGCTCGGCCCGCGGCTGCGGCTCATCGAGCAGGGCAACCTCGGCGGCTCCGGCGGCTTCTCCCGCGCGATGGACGAGACCGTCAAGGCCGGGACCAGCGACTACGTCCTGCTCCTCGACGACGACGTGGTCACCGAGACCGAGGGCGTCCTGCGCGCGGTCGCGTTCGGCGACTTCGCCCGCACGCCGACGATCGTCGGCGGGCACATGTTCAACCTGTTCGCCCGCTCCCAGCTGCACGCCTACGGCGAGACCATCGGACGGTACCGCTGGTGGTGGGAGGAGGCCCCGCACACCAAGCGCGAGCACGACTTCGCCCAGCCCCCCGACCCGAACCCGCGCGCGAAGACGAGCTCGGGCGGCCTGCGCAAGACCAAGTGGCTGCACCGCCGCGTCGACGTCGACTACAACGGCTGGTGGATGTGCCTCATCCCCGTCGACGTCGTGCGCAAGGTCGGCCTGTCCATGCCGATGTTCATCAAGTGGGACGACGCGGAGTACTGCGTCCGGGCGGGCGAGGCCGGCTTCCCGACCGTGACCCTGCCCGGGATGGCCGCCTGGCACGTCCCCTGGCAGGACAAGGACGACGGCATCGACTGGCAGGCGTACTTCCATGAGCGCAACCGCCTGGTCACCGCGCTGATGCACTCCCCGTACGAGCGGGGCGGCAACCTCGTCAAGGAGAGCTTCATCATCTCGGTGAAGCACGCGCTCGCCATGCAGTACTCCACCGCAGAGCTGATGCTCTCCGCGGTGGAGGACGTCCTGAGCGGCCCCGAGCACATGCACGCGGGCATCGCCACGAAGCTCCCCGAGATCCTGTCCTTCCGCGCCGAGTTCCCGGACGCGCAGAACCGCACCAGCCACGAGGAGTTCCCGCAGGTCCGCCGGACCAAGCCGCCGAAGCGGGGACGCGGGTTCAAGCCCCCGCGCGGCAAGGTGAACGTGCTCGCGAGCGCGATGCTCGGCACCGTCAAGCAGCTCCGCCCGGTGGAGGCGGGCGCGCGCGGCAACCCGCAGGTCGTCGTCCCGCACATCGACCGGCACTGGAGCCTGCTGTCGCAGGTCGACAGCGCGCTCGTCTCGTCGGCCGACGGCACCCGGGTGGCGTGGTACCAGCGCGACCCGGAGCGCTTCCGCGCGCTGCTCAGGCGGACGTCGCTCCTGCACGCCCGGCTCAGCCGCGAGTGGCCGGAGCTCAGTCGCCGCTACCGGGCGGCCATGGCCGAGATGGCCTCCGCCGAGGCGTGGCGCGCCACCTTCGACGCCGCGGACCCCGGCCGCGCCGGAGGGGAGCAGGGATGACGGTCGCGCCGGTCCGCGCGGACGGCGGGCTGCGGGCGCCGGGCGGCGACGGCGGCCTGCGGCAGACCCTGCGGAACAAGTACCTGCTGCGGCTGCTGGTGCGGCGGGAGCTCCGGGCCCGCTACAAGGGCTCGCTGCTCGGCCTCGGCTGGTCCTACGTGCGCCCCGCGGTGCACTTCGGCGTCTACTTCTACGTCATCGGCGTGTTCCTCGGCATGGACGACCGGATCGAGAACTTCCCGATCTACCTGTTCGCGGGCATGGTGCTGATCAACCTGTTCACCGAGACGCTGCACTCGACGACCCGGTCGGTGACGGGCAACGCCGCGCTCGTCCGCAAGGTGTTCCTGCCGCGCGAGCTGTTCCCAGCCGCGTCGGTCCTCGTCTCCCTCGTGCACTTCCTGCCCGGGTTCGCGATCCTGCTCGGCGGGGCCGTCGCCACCGGATGGCGCCCGGCGCCGGAGGCGCTGGGCGCGGCCCTGTTCGGCTTCACCATCATCGTCGTGCTCGGCTTCGGGCTCGGGCTGCTGTGCGCGGCCGTCAACGTGTTCTTCCGCGACCTGGAGCAGGTCGTGGACATCTCGGTGATCGTCATCACCTGGTCGGTGCCGATGATCTATCCGTGGACCCATGTCCGGGAGCACGCGCCGGGCTGGGTGCTGGACGTCTACCTCGCCAACCCGCTGGTCAGCGCGGTGTCGCTGTTCCAGCGGGCCTTCTGGCTCCCCGGGGCCGGCGGCGGCTTCGCGTTCCCGCCCCACCTGTACCTCAGCGCCGGCGCCGCGCTGGCGGCGAGCGTGCTCGTGTCCATCGCCGGTCATGCGGCGTTCTCCCGCATGCAGGCGCGTTTCGCGCAGGAGCTGTAGCCGTGCCCTCCACCCCGTCGATCGTGATCGACCGCGTCACGAAGAACTTCACGCTGCGGCACGCGCGGTCGATCAAGGAGATGAGCGTCCGCGCGTTCCGCGGGCAGCGGCTGTCGGACCGGTTCCGGGCCCTGGACGAGGTGAGCCTCACCATCAACCAGGGCGAGACCGTCGCGCTGATGGGGCTGAACGGGTCCGGGAAGAGCACCCTGCTCAAGCTCATCTCCGGGGTGATGCGCCCGGACTCCGGGGCGGTGCTCGTCCGCGGCCGGATCGCCGGCCTGATCGACGTGGGCGCCGGCCTGCACCCCGAGCTGACCGGCCGGGAGAACGTCTACCTCAACGGCGCGATCCTCGGCATGACGCAGGCCGAGATCGCCCGCAAGTTCGACGCGATCGTCGAGTTCTCCGGGGTCGGGCGGTTCCTGGACGACCAGGTGAAGTTCTACTCGTCCGGCATGTTCATGCGGCTGGCGTTCTCGATCGCCGCCCACACCGAGCCGGACGTGTTCCTGATCGACGAGGTGCTGGCCGTCGGCGACCCGCCGTTCCGGGAGAAGTGCCTGGCCCGCATCCGCGAGCTGCGCGGCGAGGGCCGCACCATGGTCATCGTCGCGCACGACATCCGGATGCTCGTCGGGCTCTGCGACCGCGGCATCACCATGCGGCAGGGCCGGGTGATCTTCGACGGGCCGACGCGGGAGGCCGGCCGGCTGGTGCGCGAGGACCGCGCCGCCCGCCGCGCCAGCGGGATCCGGCTGGGTGCCACATCGGGTGATCTCGGTGGATAGGGTGTCCCGGACCGCGGCCGGGGGGCCGTCCCTCCGCCGCCGGCCGGTGCAGGACCAGGGGAAGGTGCGGCGTTGACCAAGCAGGTATCCGGCGGCCCGTTGCTCGACAACGTCCACCGCGTCATCGCCGACAAGGCGTGCGCCGTCCTGTCCCTGGACGTCTTCGACACCGTGCTCTGGCGCCGCGTGCCGCGCCCGACCGACGTGTTCGGGCTGCTCGCGTCCCGGATGCGGGACGCCGGGCTCTGCCCGCCCTGGCTGACCGACGCGACGCTCCGCCGCATGCGCATCGCCGCCGAGGACACCGCTCGCCGCGGCCGCGACGCACTCGGCACGGAGGTCTCGCTGTACGACATCTGGCGGGCCATGCCGGACGGCGTCTTCGGCGAAGCGCCGCTGGAGCAGCTCGTCGAGGCCGAGCTCCTCCTGGAGCGCGAGCTGACCGTCGTCGACCTGGACGTCGCCGAGGTCGTGAAGGCCGCGCGCAAGCAGGACATCCAGGTCGTCCTGGTCTCCGACACCTACTTCACCGACGACCAGCTCGCCCGGCTCCTCGACCGGCCGGAGCTCGGCCCGATGGAGGGCGTGCGGATCTTCCGGTCGAACCAGCACGGCACCGCCAAGGCGTCCGGCCTCTGGGAGATCGTGCTGCGCGACCTCGGCCGCAGCCCGGAGCAGATCGTGCACATCGGCGACCACGAGGTCGCCGACCACGAGGTCCCGGGCGCCCTCGGCATCCGGACCGTGCACTACCGCAGGCTCGACGACGCCTACCTGGACGTGCTCCAGCGGGAGAAGGAGCCCGTCCGGCCGTTCGGCGAGCACGCACCCGACCTCGACGACCGGCACGGCGACTTCGGCCTCACCAGCCTGCGCGCCAAGGCCGTCCACTCGGGCGTGCCGTTCACCACCTCGGCGCTGGACGTCGCGTGGCGGTACGGGGCGGGCGTCCTCGGCCCGGTGCTGACCGGCTTCGCGGAGTGGGCGGCGTGGAAGGCGCACGAGTCCGGGACGCGCAAGCTCTGGTGCTCGATGCGCGAGGGCGAGCTGCTGTCCCGGCTGATCAACGAGGCCGCCGCGGCCCGCGGCTGGGACGTCAGCGCGGCGCCCGTGTGGCTGTCGCGCTTCGTCACCTCGCTCGCCGGGCTCGACCCGCACGACAAGGACGCGGTGCACGCCTTCGTCCGCACCGGGTACCGGCTGACCGTCCGGCAGGCCCTGTCCGTCCTGGAGCTCCAGCCCGGCGACGTGCCCGGCCTCGCGACGGAGCTGGACACCGTCATCGACAACGGCGACATCGCCGACCGGGTCGCGAGCGCCCTCACCGAGACGCCGCACCTGTGCAACCGGCTCGCGGTGACCGTCACCGCCGCCCGCGAACGCATGATCCGGTCGCTGCGGGAGGCGGGCGCCCTCGACGACGGCGACCTGACCCTCGTCGACCTCGGCTGGGGCGGGACGATCCAGCGGCAGCTCGCGCGGGCCCTGGAGATCGCCCGCATCGACGTCCGGCCGGCCGGGCTGTACCTCGCCACCGACACCAGGTCCGAGCGGGTCCACATGGCCGGGCTGCGCGCCGAGGGCTACCTGGCGCAGGCCGGGCATCCGGCGCACGTCGCGGCGACCATCACCCGCAGCCCCGAGATCGTGGAGCAGTGCGTCAACGCGCTGTGCGGCTCCCTCATCGGCTACACCGAGGAGGGCGCGCCGGTCCTCGGCCAGACTTCCGACTCCCCGACCCAGAACGCCGAGCGCCGCACCGTCCAGGACGGCGTCCTCGCGTTCCAGCACATGTGGAACCGGTACGTCACCGCCTCCGGCGGGACGTGGCCGGACCTCGCCCGCCCGCAGGCCGCGCGGGACCGGCTCGCCCGGATCCTGGTCGCCGCGCTGGAGTCGCCCACCCCCGAAGAGGCCGCGGTCTTCGGCAACTGGACCCACGAGGACAACTTCGGCTCCTCCCTCGTCACCACCCTGCTGCCGGCCGACCTCAAGCCCGCGATCCCCTACCTGTCGCCGGGCGACCTCGGCGACCTGCACATGCGCGATTCGTTCTGGCCCGCGCTGATCGCCGCGTCCGACACCGGGCTCGGCGCCATGGTGCGGGCCATCGCGGACGGCGCCATCGCCCCGGATGCGTTCGACCCGGCGGGGGAGAAGTTCGAGACGCGGCTGCGGTACCGGACGGCCGACGACCAGTGGCACGAGCCCATCCGCCGGCGCGTCCGGATCAACCACAACGGCCTGTCGTTCTCCCGGCTGTCGTTCGAGCACCACGACACGATCGACATCTCGCTCGCCATCCCCGGCCGCCCCGCCATCGTCCGGGTCGACTGGATCGAGGCCAGGGTCATCGCCGGGGGCCGCCGCCGCGAGCAGGTGCTGCGCTGGGACAGGCCGGAGGACTTCGTCGGCCTCCACTACGCCGACTGCCGCTACCTCGGCGGCAACCTGATGGAGTTCGACACGTCCTACGCCGCGGTGTGGCTCCCGCTCGCCCGCCGCGCCGGCGTCCCGGCGGTGTCGTCGGGGCAGGTCACGATCGCGTTCGCGATGCTCCCGCAGTCGATGACCGGCATGGCGCCGCGGATGCCCGTCGACCGGAAGGCCGAGCGGTCCGCGCGGGCCGCGCGGCTCACCGAACGGGTCCGCCAGGAGTACCGGACCGCGGGCGTCAAGGGCATCGCCGCCGGCGCCGGACGAGTGGCCAGGAGGAAGCTCGGTGACACGACGTGACTTCGGGGCGGCCGTCACCGGTACCCCCGCCGACCCGCACGAGCAGGCCCGCGCCGCCCGCGAGCAGCCGCTGCTCCTGCACTCCATGGCGGTGTTCCGGGAGCTCTTCCAGGCCATCTTCGGCTGCCGCGAGATCGGCACGGTGGTCGAGGTCGGGGTGGAGTCGGGCCAGGTCAGCTCGGTGTACGCCGACCTCGGCGCCACCGTCCACTGCGTCGAGCCCG
Source organism: Actinomadura sp. B10D3 (assembly GCF_039871695.1). Lineage (NCBI taxonomy): Bacteria > Bacillati > Actinomycetota > Actinomycetes > Streptosporangiales > Thermomonosporaceae > Actinomadura > Actinomadura sp. B10D3. The sequence continues at coordinate 55,187 of NZ_JBDPLY010000017.1, read as the reverse complement.
CCCCCGGCGACGACCTGCGCGCCGTCCTCGCCGAGGACCCGCGGCTGAACCTCGCGGAGGGCCTGTCCCCGGCCGTCCTGCCGGACCTGCCGGCGGCCGACCTCTACGTCCTGGACGGCGACCACAACTACGCCGTCGTCCGCGCGGAACTCGCCTGGATCATGGCGAACGCTCCGGACGCCGTCGTCGTCCTGCACGACGTGCTCTGGCCCTGCGGGCGCCGCGACTTCTACTACCAGCCGTCCCCGCTGCCCCCGGAGGACACGCACCCGTCCACGGCCGACGGGCCGACGGCATGGCACGACGACGTCACCCCCGCGGGCTTCGTCGGCGACGGCGCCTACACGGTGGCCGCGCACGCGGGCGGCCCGCGCAACGGCGTCCTCACGGCCGTCGAGGACGCGTTGGACGAGACCCCCGGCTGGCGGTTCGCGATCGTCCCGGCCGTCTTCGGCTTCGGCGTCCTGATGAGGACGGGCGCCCCCGGCGCGGACGACGTCTTCGACGCGCTGCGCCCCTACACGTCCTCCCACCTGCTCGCGGCGATGGAGAACAACCGCATCGCCCTCTACACCCGCATCCTCCAACTCCAGTACGAGGCAGAGGCCCGCACCGCCGACGCGACCCGCCTCACCGAGACCGTCGCCGCCCAGCAGCAGGAGATCACCCGCCTCCGCTCCGCCCTCGACCGCGCCCGAGCCGAAACCGCCACCGAACGCCAGGAACTTCAGGTGTTACGCGAGAAGGCGGGGCGTTCCGCCGCGCAACCGGCCCCCGAGCCCGACATCGGTGAGGCGGTATCGCACCTGGGGCGGGCCCTGTCGGCCCGGCTCCGCAGAACGCCCGGTCAGTGAAGACCCGGGCGACAGTCGTCTGCTGATCACGGTTCACAACCCCCGGAGAGGGATCTGACATGACGGATTACGTCGCGACCGTGGCGATGCATCAGGACACGTGGGGGACGTTCCTGGAACCCGACCCGGCCGTGGAGGGCGCCGAGAACCTGCACGAGACCCTCGGCATCCCCATTCTCAGCGGTCACCACGCCGACCTCACCGTCTTCAAGGGACGGAACAGCGTGTTCGACCGGATCGCCTCCCGGTCGAAGGAGGTGGATCTCGCCTACGAGGACCAGTGCAGCGCACAGCACTATTACGACGTCTTCGGTTGTGTCGAGCGTGAGCACGGGGCGCTGACGAGGCTCGTCGACGTCGGCGTCTTCATGGGCGGATCCGCCGCCGTCCTCGCCGGATGCGTGGAGCCGATGGGGCTCGAACTCGACCTCGTCGACGTCAATTCGGTGTTCCTGCAATTCGCCCGGGAACGGGTGAGCCGGATGTTCCCGCGCGCCACGACGCGGGTCCGCATGTTCCACGGAGACCTGCCGACCTACGTAGCGAACGTGCTGCTCGCCGAATCCGGGACGAGCGCCCTGATCCACCACGACGGTGCGCACGACTTCAACCAGGTCGTCAAGGACCTGAGCTCCCTCTACTACGCCCGCGACCGCATCCATGGCGTCGCTCTTCAGGACACCCACCTGCGCGGCGACATCTCCTACTTCAACTTCGTGGACGCCGCCGTCTACGCCATGTTCGGCGTCGGCGTGAAATACGAGCCGCTGGGCGCCCGGTACCCCCAGGACTCGCCGGTGACCCATCCCAACCAATGGAACGGAAACTATTTCCTGGCAGACACCTCCGAGGGGATGTACGTGCCTTTCGACGGGGTCGAGTGGAAGTACCCGCACCCGTCGATGGAGCTGGAGTCGTTCATGCCCGTGAAGGCGCCGCCCGCCGGCTGAGCGTGGCCGGGTGTGGCCAGGGGTGCGGGAGGGGTGTCCGTTCTTTGGCGCAGGTGGGTGTGGTGACCGAAATGTGGGCCCATGCGAGGTTGGTTCGGGACTCTTCCGGGGAACGTGGCGCGAACGCGCTGGAAGGTCTTTACCCTGGGCTGTGTAGGAAACCGACCGTAAGCTAAGCAAAACCGGCAACCCCCAGGCGTTCCACACCTTCCCGCGACTCCCAGGGGTCTCTCGACGTGACGGACATGGCGAGCGAGTCCGCGAAGGCGCGGCTCACACAGGCCGACCGCGTCCATGTGGGCTGGCGTTACGCGCAGGTGCACCCCGATCCCGGACCGCCCCCCGGACGGCCCGAGGAACCCGAGCGGGCTCCGCTGCCCCCGCCCGCGCGGCGCCTCGGCGAGGACATGGCCGGCCGCCCGCTGCGGATCGCGTTCATCGGCACGCTCGCGTTCGTCGCCCTGTTCCTCCTGTGCGGCATCGCCGGGGTCATCCCGTGGGCGTTCGCCGCAGTGGCGCTGCTCGCCTGCGCTGTCGTCCTCGCCATCACCGGCGGCGGGCTCTGGCGCGACGAGCGGAGCGTCCGCGAAAGGCTCGCGCAGGAACGGCGCGAAGAGGAGCGCCGCCGCGCCGCCCGGGAGCGGGAGCGGGAGACGGCCGAGCGGGACTACGCCAAGGCCAGGGCCGAGTGGGAACGCCGCCACTCTGCGTACGAGAGCCAGCGCGAGTGGTACCCGGTCGCCGTCCCGCCCGGGGTCGACCGGGTGGACGTCGTGGGCGGCACCCTCGCCGGATGGTCCGCGGCCGTCACGACGATGGGCGCGGCCCGGCTCGCCGTGGGCGCCCGCCTCACCGTCATCGACCTGTCCGAGGGCGCGGTCGCGCACGACCTGCTGCGCCTTGCAGCCGACCGCGGCGACGACCCGCTCGTCTGGGTGCTCCCGGCCGACCTGCCCCGCCTGGACGTCACCCGCGGCCTCAACCCCGAGGCGCTCGCCGACGTCCTCTCCCTGGTCGTCAGCGCCGGCGAGGAGGAAGGCGGCACGCGCGACCTCTCGTTCGACAACTCGATCCTGGAACGCCTCATCGAGGTCCTCGGCCCCGACACCACGATCCCGCGGATCACCGCCGCCCTGCGCGTCCTCGCCCAGGTCGGCGACCCCCGCGACGACCTCCGCAAGGGCCTGCTCACTGAGGAGCAGCACGAGCGCATCGCCACGCTCTTCGGACGCGACGCCACGGACCGGATCGTCGTCCGCCGCGCCTGGGCCCTGGAGGCGCAGCTCCGCAAGCTGGAGAAGCTCGCCACCGAGCCGGTGCGGCTGCCGCCGTCGCGGCTCCACGTCGTGTCGATGGACCGGCGCGCCGGCGTCCTCACGAACCGGATCCTCGGCACCTACGTGACGACCGCGCTCACGCACCGGATCCGCGAGGCGCCGCCCGGCGGCCGATGGGACCACACCCTGTTCCTGTGCGGCGCCGAGAAGCTGCGCGGGGACGTCCTCGACCGCCTCATCGACGCCTGCGAGGCGACCGGCACGGGCCTCGTCCTGATGTACCGGTCGATCCCGGGCCACGTCCGCGAGCGCCTCGGCCGCCGCGGCCACGCGGCCGTCGGCTTCATGAGGCTCGGCAACCCCGAGGACGCCCGGGTCGCCGCCGAGCACATCGGCGCCGGCCAGCCCCTCCTCGTCGCCGAGATCACCGACGCCGCCGGCGAGACGCTGTTCGACGTCGCGGGGGAGAGCTACGCCAGCACGGTCGCCTTCGCCCGCCCGCGCGGCGACGGCCTCACTGACCCCGTCTGGTCGCCGCTGCCCGCCCCCGCCGCCGACGACTCCGTCCTGGTCGAGGGCATCAGCTCCGCCACCGCCTGGGGCCGCACGGTCGCCGACCGCCGCGCCGACAAGCAGCGCTTCCGCGAACTGCTGGTCGAGCCCCCGCAGCTCCAGGAGCTGCCGCCGACCGCGATGGTCTTCACCCACTCCGGCGCGACGGGCCGCCGCACCCTCCTCGTGGACGCCAACCCCGGCATCATCACCCTGCCGACCGCGCACTCCATGGAGTTCGAGGAGTACCTCCGCGAACAGCAGCAGACCCTCGTCGAACCTCCCGAGGAAGAGCCCCCTTCCGAGACGATCGAGCCCCCGGCGGAGTCTCCGGAACCGCGCGTCCCGCGAGCCCGCCACGCCCTCCCCCGTGGCGCGGGCCCCCGCCCGGCCCGCATCGTCCCCACCCTGAAACCCAACGGCCGCCACAAAGCCAACCCCCCGTCCTGACCCCCGGGGACGTCAGAGCTGTGAGGCCAGTTCGGTGAAGTGGGGCTTCATGGCGGGGTAGTAGTCGTCGAAGTTTGGTCCGGGAGAGCCGTCGCGGGCAGCGACGAGCATGTCCAGGTAGTACTCCCAGCCGGGGCCGACCTCGCCGATCTCGTCGGTCGAATCGAGGTGTTGCACGAAGCGCAGCCGCGTCACGCCGTCCGCTTCCTCCAGCAGCAGTTCGAGGAACCAGTCGCCGTACTCGTCGGACGCCGACAACGCCAGCCGCTCCGGTGGCTCGCATGCGTCGATGTGCATGTCCATCCACGGTTCCTGCTCTTCGAAGGCCATCTGCACCCGGATGGTCTTGCCGGGAGCGGCGTCGCCTTTCCAAGGCCCGAACCAGCGGGCCGTCCGCTCGGGGTCGGTGACGCTGGCCCACACGTCCGTGATGGGCGCGCGGAACGTCCGGGTGAGGACGAGATCGCTTCCGGTGCCGGTACGCAGAAGTCGAGCGGTCGGTTTCATGCCGTGTCCTCCTTCGGCTGGGCGGGAGCCCGGCCGGACCGGTTCTCGCGCCGGGTTCGGTAGACCTCTGTCTCCAGTGCGTCGAAGCGGTGCTCCCAGCCGGACGGCTCGGCGAACTGGGCGAGCCACGTGGACAGCTCAGTGAACCGTCCGGCGTCGAGTTCGTAGAGCCGCTTTCTGCCGACCGCTTCGCCGCGTACCAGACCGCTCTGCCGCAACACGCGCAGGTGACGGCTCACGGCCGGCCTGCTGATCTGGAAGTGCGCGGCGATCTGACCCGCGGAGAGCCTGTCGCGGCGCAGCATGACCAGGATCTCCCGGCGTACCGGGTCCGCGATCGCCCCGGCCACATCATCCACGCGGAAAGCGTAACGCATAGGTTACGCATCTGGCGAGGTCCTTCAGGACGAGGCGGAAGTATTCCGGATCATCCGGCCCAGCACCTTGAGCGCGGCGACGTAGTCGGCGTCGTCGATGCCGTCGTGGATCCGCGCGGCGATCTCCGGGGCCAGCTGCTTGATGGTGAGTCGGCCCTCTTCGCCTTCGGGAGTGATCCACAGGCGGCCGTGGTCGTCGCGCCGTAGCCAGCCGCGGGCGACGAGTGCTTCGGCCTCGGCTTCCAGATCGTCCTCGTCCCGCAAATAGGTGCGCATCGCGTGGGCCAGTTCAGGGATCGTCATGCCCTGGCCGTCGGGCGAGATGTCGTCGGGGGAGAGGTTGCGCAGCAACCAGAACTGGGGCTGGGTGGAGCCGTGCCGCGCCTGCTCCGTGCGGATGAAGCCGATCACGGACTCGTAGGCGACGCCGGTCCAGTAGCCGGCGGGCTGGCGGGCAAGCTCCTCGTCGCTCATCTGCTCGATGCTCGGGATCTCGGTCGTGGTCATCAGCTGTGGCTCCTCTGTCGGTAGAAACCACATCAAGCTAGAACCTCAATCTTTGTTGAGGTCAAGTGGGCCTGACCGGGCAAGAGGGGCTCGCGGAACCCCGGCATCCTGACGCCCACCCACCCACGCCAATGCCCACTCCTGGAGCGGTTCAGGGGCCCCGGCCTGCCGCTCGAATCGGATGATCCCGGCCGGTTGAGGCGTGCGCCCTCGGTGCGGGTCGGCATGGGCGTGCATTGAAGGCGGGCGGCGGTTGCCGGTCGCCGGGCTCTGAGGAATGTCATCGAAAGCGTGGCCTGACGGGCCATGGATCTTCTCGGGGGGACTCTGGAAAAGGGCGCATCCTGATCTTGGGTTCCCTTGTGATTGTCGCGCTGGGTTTTGTGTTCACCCGGCCCCTGCCGCCTATCCAGGGGACGATGGGGATGACCCTCTTCGGAGGGGGATCTCTCATCATCTTCGTGGTGTGGCGGGAAGGGTTCGGAGGGCTTGACCCACGCAGACTGACCCCGGCCCAGCGGAAGGGCATGCGGCGACATGCCGTGACATCATCCTTGATGAAATTGGGAGGGCCCCTCGCGTTCGCCCAGATCGGCGCGGGCCCCTACGCATCCATCACCACACTCGGCAGCCTTCTCGCGGGGGCTGCCATGACCACGACGATGGGGCGCTGGTGGCGCGTCATCGTCTTCATCGGAGTGCTCCAGGCGACCAATGTCATAACGGGCGCCGAAAGCGTGAGCGTTCCGGGGATCGTTGCGGCGGTGGCCGCGGCAACCCATCCGTTCAGCCTGCCCAGTCAGGCGAAGCTGATGGGAGAAAAGCGCGATCAGTGCGTCGCGCAGGCGAACGTCATCTGCCTCGTCTTCGTCATCCCGTTGTGCGTCCCGCTTTCCCACATTCTCCGAACGCCGATCGGGGAGTGGAAGTGGGGCTTCACCGAATTCGTGGCGATGATCATGGCGGGGCTTCTCGCGACGGCGCTCGCCGCCGTCATGCAGACCAGGGCCGCCCGGTACATCACCGAGGCGGACATGGGAGCCTGGGCGGCGACAGCACCGGCGGTAACGCCGGTGGTGGCCTTGGTCGCGATCTTCGCGTTCTCGGCATTCGCCCCGGTCACCCTGCCGGTCCCGAGTCGGCTTCAGTGGACGGCGTTACTGATCGTGGCGTACGCCGCCTACCGCGCGGTCAAGGCGGACTCGGCGGCGCGGGCCGCCGATCCCATCGAGAAGGAGCTGAAGCGGGAGTGACACCGGTGGCGCTTGCGTCACCATCACATCGCGAAAAGAGGGAGTCCGGTCTAGGCCGGGCTCCTTTCTCCGTTCTTCCAGGCGGGGCATTGGCGTGGGGCGTGGGAGCGGGGAAGGATGCTGGGGTGACTATGCCCCCTGGTTCTTCTCGCGCTGGCCGGCCGCCTTCCGGGTGGGGTGGCGGGATGCCGGGGGGCGGGCCGCCGGGGTCTCTAGGGGGCGGGTCGGTGGTGTTGCCGGGGCCCTGGTACCGGACCCAGGCCGTGCCCGCGCCGCAGCGGGGGGCCTCGGCCGAGTGGGATTTCGTGAGCGTGCTGCCTGCGGCGTTGTCGGCGGCCCGGTTGGGGCGGCCGTTCGTCGTGGGGTGGCTGTCGGCGGGGAGCGGGGCGCCGCTCCAGCTGATCACCAACGCGGGGCCGATCGGGACGCCGGAGGCCGGGGCCGAGACGCACGGGTTGCTGTTCCCGAGCGGGGCGCGCGGGGTGCCCGTCGGGGACGGGTGGTTGCGGCAGGCCGAGCGGATGACGTGGACGCGGTGTCCCGGGCGGCTGGCACCGCCGGGAGGCGGCGTCGAGGGTGGGCCGGGCCTGTTCGAGGCGACGCTCGTCACGTTGATGGAGCGGCCGTTCGGGTGGTTCGTGGTGGCCGATCCCTGCGACGAGCGGCTGATCGACACCGAGATGCGCGAGCTGCATCACGAGCTGCGGATGCTGCGGCGGGGCGAGGACGAGCACGCGCGGCTGGCGGTCGCGCGGGCCGATCAGCGGCTGGCGGAGCTGGACGCGTTCCGCGAGGCCGGGCTCTGGCAGGTGCGTGTCCTCGCCGGGGCCGCGTCGCAGGACGAGCTGGGGCAGATCGCGCCCGTGCTCGTCGGGTCGATGGAGCTCGGCCATCATCCGTACCGGCTCAGGTCGGGGCAGGGGAGCGGGACGTTCGCGGAGATGCTGAGCCCTGGGGCGGCGCCCGCGCCGGTCCGTCCCGCGGCGGAGGAGCAGCGGTTCCCGTTCGTCGCGACGGCGGGGGCGCTGGCGGCGCTGGCCGGGCTGCCGCGGCGGGAGGTGCCGGGGCTGCGGGTGCTGGACGCCGGGTACTTCGACGTCACGTCCGAGACCGCGCCGACCACCGGCGAGGCGCAGATCGAGCTGGGCGCCATCCTGGACGGGCAGGACCGGGAGGTCGGACGGTTCACCGTGCCCCGGTCGACCATCAACCGGCATGTGTTCGTGACGGGCGCGACGGGCGCGGGCAAGTCGCAGACCGTCCGGCATCTGCTGGAGCAGCTGACCAGGGCGGGCGTCCCGTGGCTGGCGATCGAGCCGGCGAAGTCGGAGTACGCGGCGATGGCGGGCCGGATCCAGGACCTCGGCGGGCCGGTGACCGTGGTCAACCCGTCCGACCCGGGGGCCGTGCCGCTGTCGGTGAACCCGCTCGCGCCCGAGCCCGGCTATCCCGTCCAGGCGCACATCGACATGGTGCGGGCGCTGTTCCAGGCCGCATTCGACGCCGAGGAGCCGTTCCCGCAGATCATGGCGCAGGCGCTCCAGCGCGTCTACGAGAACAACGGGTGGGACGTGGTGACGGGCGCGGGCGTGCCCGGGTCGCTGATCGAGCCGGCGGTCCCGACGCTGGAGCAGCTGCAGAACGCGGCACTCCAGGTCATCCAGGACGTCGGCTACGGGCGCGAGCTGATGGCCGACGTGCAGGGGTTCGTCGACGTGCGGTTGAGGTCGCTGCGCATCGGGTCGGCGGGACGGTTCTTCGAGGGCGGTCACCCGGCCGACATCGGCGGCATGCTCCGCGACAACATCGTCCTCGCCATCGAGGACGTCGCGAACGACGAGGACAAGGCGTTCCTCATGGGGACGCTCATCATCCGCATCGTCGAGCACCTGCGGATGCGCGAGCGCAGGCGCGACCGCGCGGCCGGTCCGGCGCTGCGGCACGTGATCGTCATCGAGGAGGCGCACCGGCTGCTGCGCAACCGCGGGCCCGAGCGCGGCAGCTCGCACGCGGTCGAGCTGTTCGCCGGGATGCTCGCGGAGATCCGCGCGTACGGCGAGGGCATCATCGTGGCGGAGCAGATCCCGACCAAGCTCGTCCCGGACGTGATCAAGAACACGGCGCTGAAGGTCGTCCACCGGCTGCCCGCCTACGACGACCGGCACCAGGTCGGCGCGGCGATGAACCTGGACGGCGACCAGTCCCGCGAGGTCGTGTCGCTCCGGCCGGGCGTCGCGGCGGTGTTCGCGGACGGCATGGACCGCCCCCTGCGCGTGCGCGTCCCGCTCGGCGAGGGGCGCGAGGCCGAACTGCCCGGCCCGCCCCCGCCGGTCGACGGGCGGCGCTCGGCGGCCTGCGGCTGCGAATGCCGGTCGGGCCGCGCCTGCACGCTGTGGGAGCTCCGCGAGGCCGACCTCATCGCGGGCCACGCCGACTGGGCGTGGCTGCGGCTGTGGGCCGACACGCTCGTCCTGGCGCATGTCGTGAACCGTCCGATGCCGGCCGTCCCGCCCGAACTCGGGCGCGCCTGGTCGCGCCTCGCGCCGAGGCTCCGCGAGTGCGCGCTCGCGACCGTCCTGGAACGGGCCGTGACGCGCCGGTCCCGGTCGCTGCGGACCGCCTACCCGCCGTCCGACCTGACGGCCGCCGCCGCCGAGGTCGCGCAGCACCTGCTGGGCGGCGGCGCCTCCGGGGCCGCGCCCGGCCCGCAATGGCTGATCCCGCAGGTCAAATGGCTGCACGAGCTGGACCGCCTGTTCCCCTACGGCGGCGCCGCCCCCGACAAGCACGCCCTCGCGCCGCCCCTCGACTACCCGCTTCCCGGCCTCAGGCAGCCGCCGGACGCGAAACTCGGCCACCGCCTGCGCGCTCTGCGCCGCCATCCGCTGTCGATGGAGCTGGAGCGCAACCGTCCGATCGCCGTGACGGCCCTCTACGGCGACGACGACCAGTCGGGCTTCTTCCAGGACCTCGCCGTCGTCGCGATCGGGTTCGACGAGGACGAGCAGATCGACCATGTGGCCGAGACGATGCGCGTCGCCGGATGGCTGGAGCCGGTGCTGAGCTGGTTCGACCGTTTCGTCACGCCGTTCGAGGACCCCTCGAAGGGGCTGCCGTTCCTCGACCCGCCCCGCGAGGGCGGCTGACTCAGATGTCGGACTCGGTGCGGGCGGGAAGGCCGGCCTTCTCGGCGACCGGTGCCCAGTAGCCGATGAACTCGGTCTTGGCGTCGCTGGCGCGCTGGTTGATGTCCGACACCTCGCCCTCGGACGGGCAGCCGGGGGCGCCGTCCAGGTAGCGCTGGTTCGACTCGGTCGACGCCTCCAGGGCCCGGACGAGCGCGTCCTGCATCTGCTCGCCGCTGTCGAGCGCGCTCATCTGCAGGTTGCGCGCCCTGTCCAGCTGCCCCTGGCGCGCGTTGAGGATGCGCTGAAGGCCGTCCGCCGAGCAGCCGCCGACCACCACCCTGCCGAGGTCGGCGCGGGTGGCGCCCATCTCGTCCAGAAGCTTGTCCACGGCCTTGGCCTGCTCGTCGAAGTCGCCCTTGGAGCCCTCGGTCTCGGACGGGATGCTCTGGCTCTGCTGGGCGGACGGCTCGGAGGCGGCCGGAGGCGCCGTCTCGGACCCGCTCGGCCAGAACACGATGGCCAGCGCCACCCCGATCAGCAGGACGACGCCCGCCGCGCCCAGGAAGTACGGAAGCCTGCTGCGCTTCGGCGGCGCCGGCGGCTGCCAGATCGCGGGCTCGGCCCACGGCTCGGGCGAGAGATGGGTCGTGTGCTCCCCGGACGGCGGCATCGGGGTGGTGCGGTCGCCCTGCGCGCCCCACTGCTGCGTCCAGGGCGGCGGCACGGGCTCTCGCGGAACCGGCCCGCCCTGCGGGTCGCGCACCGTCGCGTCCCCGCCATCGGACGGAGGAAGCGGCGCGTTGCAGCGCATGCACGTGGACGACGCTGACGAGGTGTCGGTCCCGCAGTTTGGACACCGCATGTCGGCCCCCTGCCCCGTGAGTACGAACGGTCCGACAATACTGCGTTACGGCCCGTTATACGCGCTTCCAGCTCCGCTGCGGCTGGCCCGTCTTCTTCGCGACCGGATTCCACAGGACGACGAACTGCTTCTTCGCCGTCGTCGCGCGCTGCTCGATGGCCGCACGTCCGGGAACCCGCGCCGCGCTCGGACGCGGCTTGCCCTTGCAGCGCGGCTGGTTCGTCTGCGCCCACCGCAGCAGCACCTGGTCGACCTGGAGCGACGCCGTGAGCGCCTGAGACAGGGAGGCGCGCAGCCGCTCGCCGTTGGCCAGCTTGTCGACCTTCAGGGCCTTCGTGCGGTTCAGCTGGTTCGTCCGGCGCTGCGCGACCGTCTGGAACCCCTGGATCGCCTGCGGCAGCGTCTTGCACTTCCCGGCCCGTCCGAGCGCCCCGGCGAGGACCCGCCGCGTGTCGACGCTGTCGTTGAGGATCTTGTTCAGCACCGCGGCCTGCTGTTTGGTCTCCGGCGGGATCGCGTTCTTCTGCGCGACCTGCGTCTGGGACGCGGCCGGAGACGGGTTCGTGCCGGCCGAGGATTCGTCACCGGACGGCCACGCGACGAACGCCACCGCGCCGACCGCGACCGTGACCAGCGCGGCGACGGCGGCGATGAGCGGCTTGCTCGTCCCGCCGCTGCTCTGGCCCGGCTGGAGGGGACCGGGCTGCATCTGTCCCGGCGGGAAGCCGCCGAAACCGGGACCGCCCGGCCCCATCGGCTGCATCCCCGGACCCATCGGCCCCATGGGCATGGGAGCTGCCATCGGGGAGCCCGGGTCCATCCGCGTCTGGTCCATCCGCGTCTGGTCCATGGGGCCGCCGAAGCCCTGGCCCGGGCCCGGCATGCCGAGGTTCGCGGGCGGCGGGGCGAGGTTCGCGGGCGGCGGGGCGAGCTGCGTCGCGTCGGCGTCCAGCATCGTCTGCGGCGGGCCCGCGGGCTGCTGCTGTCCCCACACCTGCGTCGCCTCGGCCTCGGGCGCCTCCGGCTTGCGGGGCTGCGCGAACCACGATTCCGGGACGATCGACTGGGCGCCGCTCGGCTGCTCGTCGGCGCCGAAGCCGGTGGACGGCGCGTTCCCGGCCGGCGGCTCGCTCGCGGGCTGCTCGTTCGCCCACGCGGGCGGAGGCGGCGGGGTGCTGAACCCGCCGGACTCGTCGTAGTCGTTCGGGTCGAACGTCCAGGCCGCGGTGTCCTCGGGGTCGGCGGGCGGCAGCGGGGACGCGGCGGCCGGCGTCGGCCCCGTCGGCTCCACCGACAACTGGAGCGGCGGCTGGGCGGGAGGCTCCGGCGACGTCTGCTGCGGCGAGGCGCCCCCCGGCGGCACGGCCGCGTCGGGCGCCGGCGGCGAGGCCCACGACGGCGTGGGCGGCGGCACCATCATCGTCCGGTCGCCGATCGCGTCGCCCCCGCCGGCCGGCGGGGCGTCCGCGACCGGTGCGCCCATCGGAACGGCGGGCCCGACCGAGTACACGTCGATCGGCGCCGCGCAGTGCGAACACTTCCCGAGCGTCCCAGGCGTGTCATTCCCGCACGTCGGACACTGCATCGCTCAGACCTCGCCTTTTAGCCGCTTGCCCACGCTTGCGCTCCAGGCCCGCCGGCCGGGGCGGGCACCGCCTCCCCGCGTACCAGCAGGGCTCCCGACAAAAGTAGTGGGTGACGCCGTTCTCGGACGCGTGGTTGGGAATCTGGCACACCGCAGTCGGAGGTCGCACCGAATCACGACATGTCGGTATTGGTCAAGAAACCCGTCGCTGGTTTACCTGAAAAGCTGTGATGCTCCTCACATTGCGTCCCGACGTCCCCGCGGACGTCCGCGAACCCCGCCGCCACGCCGCGAGCGGCGCGCTCAGCGGCTAGGCTCGGAGCGGTTTCCCGGCGCACCCAGAGAGTACGGAGTTCATGAGCGATCTTCCGCTGCGTTCGCAGCTGGCCGTCGCGCTCGGTCGTACGGCCGCCAAGATGTCCCGTATGGCGGGCCGCGGGGACGGCTCGGTGATCGGCGGAAAGGTCGGTCTCCGGCTCGACCCCGAACTGCTGACCAGGCTCGCCAAGGACCGCAAGCTCGTCCTCGTCAGCGCCACCAACGGCAAGACGACGACGACCCGGCTGATCACCTCGGCGATGACGCCGCTGGGGGAGGTCGCCACCAACGCGTTCGGCGCGAACATGCCGACCGGGCACGTGTCCGCGCTCGCGTCCGCGCCGTCCGCCCGCTACGGCGTGCTGGAGTGTGACGAGAAATACGTCCCGATGGTCCTGAAGGAGACCGGGGCGAACGTCGTCGCGCTGATGAACCTCAGCCGCGACCAGATGGACCGTGCCGCCGAGATCTGGCTGCTGGCCGGAAAGTGGCGGCGCGCGCTGGAGGCGTCCCCGGCCAGCCACGTCATCGCCAACTGCGACGACCCGCTGGTCACCTGGGGCGCGTCCACCGCCAAGAGCGTCACGTGGGTCGCGGCGGGCCAGCACTGGCGCGAGGACTCGTGGTGCTGCCCCGAGTGCGGCGGCCCCCTCGACCGGCAGGACACCGACGAGGACAGCGACTGGCGCTGCCGGCAGTGCCACTTCGCCCGTCCCCGCCCCGACTGGGCGCTGAAGGGCGACCTGGTCACCGGGCCGGACGGCCGGACGTACTCGCTCACCGGGCTGTCCCTGCCGGGCCGCGCGAACCGGTCGAACGCCCTGATCGCGCTGGCCGTCGTCGCGCAGTTCGGCGTCGCGCCCGACCAGGCGCTGCCGCTGCTGTCGCAGGTCACGTCGGTCGCCGGACGCTACACGACGGTCGAGCACGAGGGCCGCTCGATCCGGCTGCTGCTGTCGAAGAACCCGGCCGGGTGGCTGGAGGCGTTCGACGTCCTGCAGCCCGCGCCCGGCCCGGTCGCGCTGTCGATCAACGCGCAGGGGCCCGACGGGCGCGACACGTCCTGGCTGTGGGACGTCGACTACCGCATCCTGCGCGGCCGTCCCGTGTGGGTGGCCGGCGAGCGCCGCGTCGACCTCGCGGCCCGGCTGGAGGCCGCGGACGTGTCGTTCACGCTCGTGGACGACATCGACCAGGCGGTCATGGCCGTCCCGCCGGGCCACCTGGACGTGATCGCCAACTACACCGCCTTCCAGAGCATCCGAACGAGGTACGGCCGTGTCGTCTAACGCTTCCGACCGGGTCAAGATCGTCTGGATCTACCCGGACCTGCTCAGCACCTACGGCGACCAGGGCAACACGATCGTCCTGGAACGCCGGGCGGCGCTGCGCGGCATCCCGACCGAGACCGTGAGCCTGCGGTCGGACGAGCCCGTCCCCGCCGACGGCGACATCTACCTGCTCGGCGGCGGCGAGGACCGGCCGCAGATCCTCGCGGCGCAGCGCCTGCGCGGTGACGGCGGGCTGGCGCGGGCCGTCCAGTCCGGGGCGACGGTGTTCGCCGTGTGCGCCGGCTACCAGCTCCTCGGACACGAGTTCGGCGGCGAGGAGGGGCAGCCCGTGCAGGGCCTCGGCCTCCTCGACATCCGCTCGGGGCGCGGCGAGCAGCGCGCCGTCGGCGAGATCGTCGGTGACGTCGCGGGCGAGCTGAACGTGCCCCGGATCACCGGGTTCGAGAACCACCAGGGCGTCACGCAGCTCGGGCCGAACGCCCGGCCGTTCGCGAAGGTGCTGCACGGCGTCGGCAACGGCGACGGGTTCGAGGGCGCCTACAGCGGGCGCGTGCTCGGGACGTACATGCACGGGCCGGCGCTCGTCCGGAACCCGGGCCTGGCCGACCTGCTGCTCCGCTGGGCCGTCGGCCGCGACCTCCCGCCGCTGGACGCCTCCTGGGCCGAGCGGCTCCGCGAGGAGCGCCTCAACGCCGTCACGGTCTGACCGGGGCCGCCCCTTTGGGTCTGGCGCGGTGGCCGGGCCGGTGCGACGGTAGCGATCATGATCTGCTGCCGTCCGACCCGCCGGGCCCTGCTGCGCTGGAGCGCCGTCGTCGCGGGCGCCTCCCTGCTGCCCGACCCGGCCTGGGCGGCGGGCGCCGTCCGGCCGGTGAACCTGGAGCTGGTCACCGTCACCGAGACGACGGCCGTCCTCACCTGGTACACGGGCGTTCCGGGGACGGACGACGGGCTGGGCCGCATGCAGCCCGCCCCGTCGGACGCGGAGGTGCTGTACGGGACGCACCCGTCGCGCCTGACCCGGGTGGCTCACGGCGTGCCGGGCACCCCGTACCACTACGTCGAGCTGACCGGCCTGGAGCCGGGCCGGACGTATTACTACAAGGCCCGTTCCGAGGGGCGTGCGGCGACGCCGACCTGGCTGGCGGCGGGCCAGGCGGCCGGTACGCCGCTCGGAGACGTGTTCTCCTTCACGACCCCGCAGCCGCCCCCGGGCCGCCACCTGTTCTCCGTCGCCCTCTGCAACGACCTCCACCTGGGCGAGACGGTCGCCGGGCTGGTCGGGCAGCTGCCGTGGATCAAAGGCATCGAGCAGGTCCCCGGCCATCCGCCGTATCCGGAGGTGATGGCCAGGGCCCTGGTGGCGGACGCCCGCAGCCGCGGCGCCGGCTACCTTCTCGCCGCCGGGGACGTGTCGAGCGAGGCGGCCCCGGCCGACCTCGCGAGCGCCAAGAGCATCCTCGACACGTTCGGGGCGCTGGGCGGCGACTACCTGATCGCCCGTGGCAACCACGACCGGGCTCACGCGGGTGCGCCCTACGGTGCGTGCAGGCCCGGCGAGCATCAGGGGAACGACTGCTTCAAGGACGCGTTCTTCCCGTCCGGCCGCACCTATTTCTCCCACGACCTTCAAGGCCTGCGCGTCATCGGGCTGGATACTTACGACAAGCCCGGTGACGGTGGGGACTCGGGCGGTCTTTCCGCAGAGCAGCAGGCGTGGTTCGAGGCCGAGTTGAAGAAGGACCCGGACCGTCCCACCATCGTTTTCGGCCACCACCCGCTGTTCACCGAGAACGACCCGCTCGCCATAACCGGAACCCATTCCTTGGACGCGGGCCAGTCCCTGAGAATCCTCACCGCCTACAACCGGGCTCCCGGCGTCTTCCTCCACCATGCGGGCCACACGCACCGCAACCAGCGTTCGGTCTTCCCGCTCGCGCCGAGGGTCGTCCAGCAGGAGGTGGGGGCCGTGAAGGAATACCCGGGCGGTTTCACGCTGCTCCGCGTCCACTCAGGCGGTTACGCGCTCAACTTCTACAAGACGCGCGGCGACGAGGCGCGGGCATGGAGCGAGCGCAGCCGGCAGGAGTTGTCGGGGCAATGGCCGCAGCTGTCCTTGGGAAACCGTTCGACCGACCGCAACACGGTCGTCGCCCGAGACCTTTCCGGCGTCTCCGGGCGTCGAGGTCAGTGACGCTTCAACAGCCGGGTCAACGGCAGCGCGACCACGTATCCGACGGCCGCCCCCGCCGGGCAATAGAGCCACCAGCTCGTCCCGTACGCATTGGCAGCGGCCGTTCCGCTTCCGACCACACCCAGCAGCAGCGTGAGCGCGGTGAAGACCAGGGGTGCCGCGGCGACGGCGACCAGTGCCTTCGTCCGATCGCGCACCCGGGAGAGGAACGGCACCGACATCACGACGGCGAGTGCGATCGCCAGTGCGTGCACGCGCGGGGTCCAGGCGCGCAGTTCCTCGACCTTGAGCTCGACACCGTCGAATTCCGCGGGCACCGCCATGACCGGAGCGTCCGAGAACAGCAGTTGGGTGAGGATTCCCCGGCCCAGCAGCGAGACGAGCGACGCGATCAGGCAGGCCGCCAGGATCGCCTTGAACGCGGGAACGCGCAGCGTCGCGTAGGCCACGCCGAATCCGGTGCCGACGGCGATCTCCGCGGCGAGGACGAGCAGCGGCAGGCTGGCGGAATGCGGGGCGCCGAAGAGGGGCCGTCCGGCGAGGAGGGGGAGGACGGTGACGCAGACCAGGGCGATGACCAGCAGCGCCTGCTGGCTCGCGTCGCCGAGCGTCCCGGTGTCGCGGTCCTCGGCGCTCACCGCGAGGTGGCCCGCCACTGCGGTGGCCACCAGCAGCGCCCCGAGGACCACCGGCAGCGTGGTGGCGATCACGCCGTCGTTGGTGTCCTCGAACAGCCCGAGGCCGGGTATGTCCAGCCACCAGCGGATCGCGGACTGCTGCACCAGCAGCACCCCGACCGCCGCCAGGCAGGCCGCCGGCGGACCGCTCGGACGGATGCCCCGGTGCCCGGCGATGCCCCGGATCTCGTAGCCGCTCATGGCGCGAACCGGAAGGACGAACGGACGGAGTCCAGCATTGCCTGGTTGGAGTCGTAGAGCTTCGGCAGCATGATGATCCGCACGTCGATGACCTTGCCTTGGGGCGTCTTGGTGAACAGGTCGTACTGCTTGAGCTCCTTTCCCTCGGGGGACCGGTAGCTCTTGCGGACCTCCCACCCTTCGGCGCCGTCCAGCTCCACCTTCGTCCTGCCGATCAGCCGGAAGTTCTTCGCGGGACGGCTGAAGGCCACGAAGTCGCTGCTGATCCGCGCGAGCGGGAACGGCAGGTCCTCGTTCACCAGGACGTCGAAGGACGCTTCCATGGAGCGCCCGTCCCGGCTCTTCACCCCGACCTCGAACGCCGCCTTGGGAACCACGGTGTGGCCGGACACCTTCCCCCACTCCGCCGGATAGCCGACGGTGAACCCGGCGCCCTTGTAGGTGGCGAGCTTCACCGCCGCCGCGCTCGGGGACGGGGTGGACGCCTTCCCGGCGCCCTTCCCTCCGTCGCCTCCGTCGTCCCCGCCGCATCCGGCGACGGTGAGGGCGGCCAGCAGCGCGATGCCGGCGGCGAGCATGCGCGGCGCGGTCATGGCCGGCACCCCGCCCACGGCTTCCGCTCCCCGGTCACCGGGTCCACGATGGCGGCGTCGGTGAGCTTCAGATGGGTCTGTTCCGTGGAGTTCTCGTATCCGCCGAGCTTGACGCCGAAGGAGCCGGACACGTCGAATCCGTCCTTGGACGCTTCCCTGTCGTAGGACATGTTGTAGATGGTGCCCTTGTCCGTCACCAGTTCGTCGAAGTCGTCGGTGAGTCCCTGCATCCCGCCGGGATAGGTGTTGTCGAACAGCGCCTTCGAGGGGTTGAGCAGCCCGTCGATGACCTGCTGGGCGTGGGGGTCGTCCGTCAGCGGGATGTGGATCTGGGTCGTCGACTGGTCGCCGCCGCCCTCCTGCCACGGCGTCCACTTGGGGCCGCCGCCCTTGTTGCCCTGCGGGCCGCCGTCGTCGGTGGGGTTGCCGTCCTGGTCCGGCGGGCCGTTCTTCTTGCGGCTCGGCGACCAGGTCGCCCCGAGGGACGCGCTGGCGTCCCAGCTGCTCCCGGTGTCGGTGGTGATGATCGCCTTCGTGGGCTTGCCGTTCTTGTCGTAGAAGACTGAGATGACCGAGCCGTTCGCCCAGTCCTTCTGCGCACCGGCCTCGGCGATGAGGATGCCCACGCCGCCGTTGATGCCGTACGTCTCGTTGGTCTTGTACGTCTTGATCGTCGTGCCGTCGGAGTTCTGCATGGTGCCGACCTCCTCGGCGTTCTCGATCCCGCCGCCGCCGGAGACGATCGAGAACGAGCCGCTGACGTTCCCGAAGCCCGTGGTGCTCTCGCCGTAGTAGGTCCCGTAGTTGATCCCCATGCGGTCGGCGATGTCGTACGGGACCTCCTTCAGCTTTTCGATCCCGTCCCACCCCTCGGAGTTCCAGATCCGCATGGTCTCGCGCTCGACCGCGTCGTGGAACTCGGTGCGCTGCTTCTCGTTCTTGAACCGCCACGTCGTGGAGGAGTGCGCGCCCCAGTCCATGCCGCCGCCGGCCGAGATGCTCGCGCCCTTCCCCTTGAGCGAGAAGCCGACGCCGACCTCGATGTCGAAACCGTTCTTGGAGTCCGATCCCGTGGTCTCCCAGATCTCACCGTTGGACCGCACCGCGACGACCGAGCGCCTCGTGTCCTTGTGGCTGTAGAAGACGATCTGGAAGTTCTCGTTGTGCTCGATCGTCACCGTGTCGGCGTTGCACGGGATCTTCTCCTCGTCCGAGGGCTCCGGCCCGTGCCCCCACGGGCAGGGGGACACGGTGATCAGCCGGCAGAGGGCCGAGCCCAGACCGTCCGTGATGGCCGTCGACACGCCCGTGAACGACATCGCGAGGATGCTCGCCAGGATCGCGATCATCGCGATGTACCCGACCGCGCCTTCACCGACGTCCCGGGAACGTTTGCGCGAAACCGACATTCACGCAGCATGAATCTTCGGCCGACGCGCGTGTAGAGCCCCGGGACCTGGTACCACGGGCCCAGTGGGACGGCCGTCCGGCCCGGTCCGTCTGGGCCCGCGGACATGCCCCGAGGACCCAGACCCGCCGGCCCGCCGGTCTTCCGGGCGTCCTAGACTCGGGCCCGCCCCCCGGCAGCACACCCCGGCGAAAGTCACCTATGCGCATTGAGGTCAACGGGCGGCCGGCGACCGCCGACGCCCTCGCCCACCCGGCCCTGGTCAACTACGGCCACTTCACCGCCATGCAGGTGCGGGGCGGACGGGTCCGCGGCCTGGACGCGCACCTGCGCCGCCTCGACGCGGCCACCCGGGAGCTCTTCGGGACGGGCCTGGACGCCGACCGCGTCCGCGATCTCATCCGCCACGCCGCCGGCGACGAGGACGCCTCCGTCCGGGTGAGCGTCTACCGGCCGGAGGCGGAGCCGGTGGTCCTGGTGGCGGTGCGTCCTCCGGTGGAGGCGCCGTCGAGCCCGCAGGGCCTGCTGCCGGTCGTGTACGAGCGGCCCGTCCCGCACATCAAGCACGTCGGCGGCTTCGGCCAGATCCACTTCGGGCTCCAGGCCCGGCGCGCCGGCTTCGACGACGCGCTTCTCGTCCTGCGGGACGGGCGCGTCGCCGAAGGCGGCATCACCAACATCGGCTTCTTCCGGGACGGCGGCGTCGTCTGGCCGGACGCCCCGATGCTGCGCGGCATCACGATGCACCTGATCGACGAGCGGCTCCGCCCGGGCCGGGAGGAGATCCGCCTGGACGACCTCCCGTCCTTCGACGGCGCCTTCGTCACCAACTCGCTGGGAATCGCCCCGGTCACCCGCATCGGCGACGTGTCCTACCCGGTGAGCGACCAGATGGCCTCGGTGGACAAGGCCTACGCGTCCGTCCCCTGGGACCGCATCTGACTCACTGCAGGGCGGCGAGGCCCTTCTCCAGGTCGTCCCGCGTCATCACCGGCTGGATCTCGATCTTCGCGCCCAGCTCCTGGAAGAGCGGCTCGGCGATGACCGGCAGCGTCGAGCTGTCCTGCATGTCGAAGACGAAGGTGCAGGCCCGCCCGCCCTCGCTGGGACCGAAGTAGGCAGCCTCGGGCTGGAGCTGCTCCACCATCGCCTTCAAGATCTCGGGAAGCCGGCCCTTCCTGAGCGTCTCGTTCGAGACCTGGGTGTCCATCTGCGCTCGCAGCATGACTCGCATAGCGGTGCCCCCTGCCGCACCGGAGCCGGCGCGACCCCCGTCCACGCTCCCTGCGACCCGGTGCTGTCCTGGTCAATCTCCCGCCGCGCCCCGGGCAAACCTCCGGGCCGCCGGTGTCAGCCGTCGTAGGGGACGTGGGGTGTCCAGTCGGTGTCGGGGCGGCTGACGGCCCGCCACATGGCGTCGGCGATCGGCGGCGGGGAGAACGGTCCCTCCTTGGCGAGCACGCCGTTGACCTGCACCGCGACCGCGCGGATGCCGTCGGGCGCGAGGGTGGCGTCGAGGCTGGTGACGAGGTTGCGCACCGCGGCCTTCTGGACGCCGAGCGACGCGGCGATGCGGGACGGGTGGTCCGCCGCCGCCGACCCGGTGACCAGCACGCGGGCACCCGCCCTCATGAACGGCCTCGCGGCCTGGACGGCGGGAAGCAGCGCACCGGCCCCGAACGCCACGTCCTCCAGGAGCTCGGGGACGCTGAGGTGCAGCGGATCCTTCTCCCGCCACGCGCTGGGGTTGAAGTGCAGGACGTCGATCCGCCCGTGGCGCTCGCCCGCCCCGCCGATCACATTGCTGATGTCGACGGGATCGGTCAGCTCGACCCCGGCGCCCTCGGCCTCGTGCCCCTCGTCCCGGAGGGTGGAGGCCAGGGAGTCGGCGTGGTCGGCCGCGTGGGTGGTCAGCACCGCGGCATGCCCCTCGCGGGCGAAACGGCGGGCGACGGACAGCCCCAGGCCGGGACCGGCACCGAGAACGACAAAAACGGGTTTGGTCATGCCGACGATTCTCCTACGGCTGGCAACCGGCAGCCTGCCCACGGTAGGGCGCTACGTCAACGAGACGGTGACGCTGCTGTCGGTTCGATCACCCAAACTCAGCCGGGCACTGGCCAAAGCCAAGAAGGACGGTCTGCTCTACCTGGTCATGGACGGCACGCTGATCCCGATCGACCGCGGGACCACGAGCCGACCCCCAGGTCAAGATGCCCTACAAGGGCAAGAACAAGCCCGAGCCGCTCAAGGACGCCACGAGGGTCGGTCGGCGTCCCGGCCGACCCTCGTGTGAGTGTTACCGCTCGCCGTCGTCAAGGAACCTTTCGACTGCAAGCAGGTCATCCTCGGAGAGTTCGATGATCTGCGCCATCGCGAACACCAGAACCCAGACCGGCAACAGGCCGGGCTTTTCGTCCCAGGACGCGGTGGATACCTCTCGCCGGGCATAGTTTACGGTGTACTCGGCCAGATACTGAATCACCTGGCGGGTGACCCACTGGGCTTTTGCGAAGGACCTCTCATCGATGTCGAGGTCCTGCGTTTCGACGACCGCCAGGTAGACATGCCACTGGTGGCCCGGCCCCTCCGGACCGCTCCCGCGCAGGCAGTGGTTGGGGAGCCGCCGTTCCTCCATATGGAAAAACTGGTCGGGGCTGACGCCGAATTCTTCCCAGGTTTCCATCTCGGCAGCCTCACGCGGCTCGTTGAACTCGTCGTAGATGTGTCCGGCACCACCGGACCAGCCCCCTCTCGGGTCCAACCCGATCAGCACACGGGCCCCGGACACAACGACCACGCCGACGGAGAAACCGTCGCACGACTTCTCTCTCTTCGATGCAGTGGCCATCACTGCATCACCTCCTATGTTCTTCTTTTTCGGTCTTTTTTGCGGCACCGATGGCCGCAGTTAGGACAGTGCAGCGCAGATGATCATCGGCAACGACATTGCGGAGCGCGCGTGATCGGCTGCTGATCAAGATCTGCCGGGAGGGAAGGCTCGCAGCTCATGACTCACCCGGCGCGGGTCGCATACGTCCACGTGATGTGCGGCACCTGCTGTTGGGCCACCGGCTCAAGCGGGCTGGCCTGGCGCGAATTCACCAGCCGTAGCCTCACCGCCCTCGCCCTCAGACGTCGCGCGCGACGACGCGAGACCGCCGGAGCCGCGGGCTCATGAGCGGTGGCCGGTGGTCGCATTCAGCGGACGGTCACGAGTGGCGCCCGACAGACGGGTGCCCTTGCGACGTCTCGGATGCGCAAGCGAGTAAATGTGAGGTTCAACAATGAATGAAACGATCTCCCTCGGTAATTCGAGAGAGTTCCAGCTGGCCCAACTGGACGCGGACTTCTGCGACAGGTTCACGAAAGAGCTCGTAGAGGGCCTCAGCCTCCTGGCCGGGGTCAAGCGGGCGGTCACCGTGTTCGGCAGCGCCCGCACCGCTCCCGGCATCGAGCTGTACGAGCGCGGTGTCGACGTCGGCGGGGCGCTGGCCCGGGCCGGCTTCACTGTGATCACGGGCGGCGGGCCCGGCGCCATGGAGGCCGCCAACAAGGGAGCCCGGGACGAGGGTGGTCAGTCGCTCGGACTGGGCATCGAACTGCCGCGAGAGCAGGGGCTCAACCGCTTCATCAACAGGGGAGTCGAGTTCCGGCACTTCTGCCTCCGCAAGCTCGTGATGGAGGAAGCGGACGCGTTCGTGGTCATGCCCGGCGGGTTCGGGACCTTCGACGAACTGTTCGAGGTACTGACCCTCATCCAGACGGCGAAGCTCCGCAGAAGTCCGGTCATTCTGGTCGACACCAAGTACTGGAAAGGCCTGATCTCCTGGCTCGAGGACAAGCCGCTGTCCTACGGCACGATCTCAGAGGAGGACCTCGACCTGGTGCATGTCGTCGACACCGCGCGTGAGGTTCTGGAGGTCCTGAGAGGCGCCGCCTCCTAGGCGGCCACATGATGCAAGGTTTCGCCCGGGGTGCGGAACCTGAGCAGTAGTTGACTCCCGGCCGGACAGCGGCGTTCCGCTGTCCGACCGGGAGTTCTCGTCTACCGAAGGTTTCGAAGAGCCTCGGCGAGCCCGCTACGGCGTCACCCTTCTCCCTTCCGCCTGATCACTTCAGCAGGGGCGTTCGTATTCGACCTGCTGGATGGGGTTGCCGTCGCCGTAGTCGAAGCCGCGCGTGGCGCCTGACTCGGTGAAGCCGCATTTGGTGTAGAAGCGGCGGGATTGGGCGGTGTCGCGCAGCGTCCACAGGTGGACGTGGGTGAAGCCGTCATCGCGGAGGCGGCGCAGCGTCTCCGTCATCAGCGCCGCGGCGATGCCCTTGCCCCAGCCGTCGGGGTGGCAGTAGAAGCCGAAGATCTCTGGGAGGCCGGGCCGGGTCGGGGACAGGCGCGAGAACGACAATGCCAGGGGACGGCCGTCCAGTTCGGCGAGCAGGATCGTCCCGGCGCCCTCCGCGATCCGGTCATGCCATTTCGTGCGCCTGCTCTCGACGGCTTGCGCGGCGAACTCCGGTTGGAAGAACGGGGCGTGGGACGCCTCCCACGAGGTGGCGTGGATCTCGCCGAGCGCGTCACCGTCCTCCGGGCGGGCGGCACGAATCTCGATCATCTGATCACCGTACCCGCCGGGCTCGGCACGGGTGCCGGGAACCGTCTCGGGCTTCCCTACGGCCGATCCTGGTGCTGCCCGGCGTGCCGCCGAACATCGTTCCGGCCAATGCTGATCAACCCGGAACGGTTACGGAGAGGGATGCTGTCATGCTCGCCCGGCGTGAATTCCTCAAGCCGGCTTCCATGTCGTCGCTGTGCGCCGCGACGCTGCCGGCATTGGCAGGGCCCGCGTCGGCGGACGCGGAGGGCGGTGTGGTCGGCGTCATCAACGTGGGGCTGGACGAGGCGACGCATAACTCCCGGGAGTGCGCCTACAACGCGCGGCACGAACGAAAACTCCAGTACGTCGGCAACGACGTCGCCACGCTGCTCTGACCAGAGCCGGGGAGGCCCAGCGGTTTCACGCGCTGGCCGTCCAATGGCGGAGCTTCTCGGGGTTGCGTATCACCCAGATGTGCTTGATCCGATCGCCCGCGACCTCGAATGCGAACACCGTGACGGTGACGCCGTCTTGCTGGGCCTCCAGTCCGGGCTGGCCGTTGACCGTGCGTTCCAGGAAGGTCATGTCGCCCTGCCTCCGGTGGGCGAGATCGGCCCAGGCGTGCGCGACCTCCTCCCGGCCTTCGATGGGACGCAGGAAAGCGGTGGCGAGTCCGCCTCCGTCGGCGGTCGCCGTGGCGTCGGGGTCGAGCAGGCCGATGAGGGCGTCGATGTCCTGCGCTTCCCATGCCCGTTTGAAGTCCCGGACGATCCCGGCGCGCGGGGGCGCCGGAGTGGCTGAGGGCCGTGCGGCCCGGATACGGCGGCGGGCCGAGGAGGCCAGCTGGCGACAGGCGGCCGGGGTGCGCCCGACGATCTCGGCGACTTCCGCGAACGGGTGGCAGAAGACGTCGTGCAGGATGAACGCGACGCGCTCGGCCGGGGTCATCGAATCAAGGACGACCAGGAAGGCCATGCCGACCGACTCGTCCAGGGTGACCCGGTCGGCCGGGTCGGAGGTCGCGCCCCCTGGCCGCCCGTCGACCCACTCCGTCCGCCCGGGGAGCGGCTCGGGGAGCCATTCGCCCACGTAGGTCACGCGCCGGGCCCGCGCCGAGCCGAGCAGGTTGAGGCAGATGCGGCTGGTGACCGTCGTCAGCCAGGCGCCGGGCGACTCGATGGCGTCCTGCTGCCGCCGGGACATGCCGTACCAGCGGGCGAACGTCTCCTGGACGGCGTCCTCGGCCTCGGACAGCGACCCGAGCAGGCGGTAGGCGAGGCCGACCAGCCGGCGTCGCTCGCTCATGATCGCGTCCAGGCCCGGATCGTGCCGGTCCCGTCCCGGCCCGGATCGGGTGGTCATGGTGCAGACGGCTCCCTCGGTCGCTCCTGCCCTCACAGGTTCGACAAGCGGGCCCGCCGGAATGTGAGGCCGGTGCGTCGCCTGACATCCCGGACGGCTGCCTTGTCGAACCGCTGAGACGAACCCATCGTCCAGCGAGCAGGAGGCTCAGAGACATCATGACCACCCGCATCCCGGAAATGTCGTTCACCGAACCGGCGTCCGCGCCGCGCCTCGCTCAGGTGGCGGCCGCGCTCACCGAACACAATTTCACCGTCGAGATCCTGAACGACGCCGCCGCCGCGCGGACCCGCGTCCAGGAGCTGATACCGGACGGCGCCAGCGTGTTCACCGGGGCCAGCGAGACCCTCCGCCTGTCCGGCATCGATGAGGACATCAACGCCGGCGGCCGATACCAGGCCGTCAAGCCGCGCGTTCTGGCCATGGACCGCGCGACCCAGACGGACGAGATCCGGCGCATGCTCGCCGTCCCCGACGTCGCCGTGGGCAGCGTCGCCGCCGTCACCGAAACCGGCTCCCTCGTGATCGCCTCCGGCAGCGGAAGCCAGCTGCCCGGCTACGCCGGCGGCGCCGCCCGCGCGATCTGGATCGTCGGGGCGCAGAAGGTGGTGCCCGACCTGAGCGCCGCACTGCGGCGCGTCGAAGAACACTGCCTCCCGCTGGAGAGCGCCCGCACCCAGGCGGTCCACGGCTGGCCCAGCGTCGTCAGCCGTCTCCTCGTCCTCAACGCGGAACCGTTCCCGGGGCGCGGCACCGTCCTCCTGCTCCGCGAAGCCATCGGCTTCTGACGCCCGCATCCGTCCGGGGGAAACGGTGGAGAAACCACCGTGGGTGCATAACAGGGCGTGAGGTGAAATGCCACGCCTGGGCGCTGCCGGAAGGGGGTCCCGGGCGACCGTGAGGGAGGGAATCGGGTAGTGAGTCCTGCGAAGAGCGGGCCCTTTGCGATCCTTGGGACGTTGCTGGCGGGCCTTTTCGCCATCGGGGCACCGGCCGTCGTGCCGCGAGCCGAGGCCGCCCAGACCAAGCCGCAGGCCATCGAATGGCAGACGTGCCCGGAATACACCGACGATGAGCTGCGAGCGCAGGGCGTCCGAGACAACGAACTGGCGGAATACAGGCGACTTCTGGGACGGCTGGAATGCGGCACTCTCAGCGTCCCGCAGAACTATGCCGACCCGCGCGGAAAGCAGATCAGCATCGGCGTGACCAGGCTGAAGGCCACGGATCGGGCGCACCGCCTGGGCAGCCTGGCGCTCAACCCAGGGGGCCCCGGCGGCAGCGGTTACCTGATGCCGATCGAGGTCGTCAGGAGAGGCGCGGAGCTGGACCGGCGGTACGACCTGATCGGATTCGATCCGCGAGGCGTGGGCCACAGCACGAAGGTCGACTGCCCGGTGGGGGAGGGCCGCCCGCAACCGGGACCGGTCACCGAGAAGGAGGCCCGGAAGCTCTACGCCGAGCAGGTCGAGCGGAACCGGGAATGCGCCCGGAAGGACCCGGCTTTCCTCAGCCGGCTCACGACCGCGAACGTGGCGCGCGACGTCGACAGGATCCGCGCCGCGCTGGGCGAACCGAAGATCAGCTTCTACGGGGTCTCCTGGGGGACCGGGCTGGGCGCCGTCCTGCGGAGCCTCTTCCCCGGCAAGGTCGGCCGGATGTGGCTGGACAGCGTGATGCACCCCGACTTCTGGTCGGACGCCATCTCCGAGGACCGTCCCGAAGCCGCCGCCCGCGACTTCCAGCGGATGGCCGCCTGGATCGCCGAACGCAACGCCGCCTACGGGCTCGGGACGTCCCGGCGCCAGGTGGCGGCGACGCTGGAGAAGATGCGCAGGTCCTACGACGCCGACCCGCTGACCTTCACCGACATCGGTCTGACCGTCGACGGTCACCTGATCTCCCAGGTGGCGGGGTCCGCGAGCCCCATGTGGCCCATGGTCGCCCAGGTCTTCGCGGAACTGGCGGACGCCGAAGGCCCGACCGCGCCGCCTGCGGTCAAGGAGATGTTCGGAGGCCGTCCGCCGGGCGGCGGAGGCAAGGAGCAGACCGCGGGCCTTGCGATCCACTGCAACGAGGACCCGTCGGCCACCTCCTTCGAGGCAGGCTGGAACGCCTACCAGGAGCGCCTGACGCGCTACCCGGTGACCGCCCAGGCCACGCCCTTCCTGCCGAAGTGCGCGGGCTGGCCGTTCCGCACGGAGGTGCCGCGCCTGCGGCACAGCGGCGGCTCGCTGATGCTCTCGGGCCACCGCCATGAAAGCGCCACCCCGTATGCGTGGGCGCCGCGCATGCAGGAGGCCGTCGGCGGCACCCTGGCGACCATCGACGACGACGTGCACGGCTCCGCCCTCCGGGTCCCCGGCTGCGCCGCCAAGATCGTCGCCTACTTCGAGACCGGCCGCCGCGCCACCACCTGCCCCGGCGTCCCGACCCCCTCCTGACCCGCTGAGTTGGTGGACAGGACGTCGACCCCACGGCCACCGACGTCCTGTCCACAGAAGCGCCACAGGCTCGGATGAGAGAACCCGGCCGCGACCGCTACAGCGCGGCCTTTCGTTCTTCGGGCTTGAGACCGCGGAGTGTCCAGAGGCCGTACAGGGCCAGCAGCGGTTTGACGGCTGTCCACTCGCCTGGGCGGTAGTCGTCCGCCCGCACGAGCCTCCTGGCAAGATCAGGGCGCTGCCGCCGCAGGTACGCGCGGGCCTTGAGCGCGTGCGCCGGCTGAGAGGCGATCTTGATGCGGTCGACGTCCTCGAGCAGCGGGATCACGTTCGTGACGTTCTCCCACGTCGTCGCGCTCTTGTCTTCGAGCAGCACGCGTCGAACGCGAGCACGGATTGTGCGCGTAGTCGGCCATCATCATCCACTCGCCCCAGGCCAGGGTCGCTGCCGCGGCGATCGCCAATCCCGTCCGTCGTCGCATGCGGCGACTCTAGACGCCCTCACCGTCCGAGAAGTTCCTTGCGAGAGTGCGGTGGGCGGTCGCTGCTTGTGCGGCGTCGGCGGGGGAGATGGGCGAGCCGGGCATCGTGCCTAGCTTCTCGACCATCTCGGCCAGGCGTCGATGCTCGTTGCTCGCGTATTCGCGGCAAGGGAGGCAGGTGACGCTTTCCGGGTGTGGAGAGGTCATCACGTACGGCACGCGCAAACCGCACCCTGTGGTCACTGTGGACGGCAGGTCGCCCGCCAGACCGAAGGTGGAGGCCAAGATGCCGCGAGTGGCGGCCTCGCCGCGGCCCATCTTCGAGTCGACGTGGATGTGCGGATCGCCGGTCATGGTCCGTGAATTCTTCCTTGTCGGACAGGCTTTCATTACCCTTGCGCTCGGCCGCTTTCGGTCACCTCCTCCCCGCTTCCGGTGTCAGACCCTCGAACTTCCGGGAATTGGATCACCCGTTGGCCCGGAGACCGCCATTACTTGCGATCATGGCCGCAATTGTCCATGGCTCGTTCTCGGATG
Source organism: Actinomadura sp. B10D3 (assembly GCF_039871695.1). Classification (NCBI taxonomy): domain Bacteria; kingdom Bacillati; phylum Actinomycetota; class Actinomycetes; order Streptosporangiales; family Thermomonosporaceae; genus Actinomadura; species Actinomadura sp. B10D3. Next base: position 26,779 of record NZ_JBDPLY010000017.1, on the reverse strand, counting down.
ATCTGCGATGCTCCGTGCAGGGCTTCGGAGGCAGAAGGTGGAACAATGTCCGACCCACAGCAGCCCATACCGCTTGGATACTCGTATGCCGCCACGGAAGTCCGGACGATCGCGGCGCCGCTTTACACCGCCGCGGCTCTTTCTCTTGCGGGGGTCGTGGCCGCGGCGAGCAAGGATACGTTCCGCTGGCCCGGCGCTACCTTGCTACTGCTCGTGGCGACGTCCCTCATGCTGGTGGCAAGCCTCCAACTCCACTATTACGCCCGCCAGTATCTGTACTCTCGCGCTGACATCGACGCCTGGTTCCCCCACGGGGTCTCCAAGCAGACGGAGATCTACAAGAAACTTTGCATCTGGCAGGGCAATGACTACAAGAAGTGGGCGAAGTTCAACAACAGCGGCATTCACTTCTTCAACCTCGGCACCGTCCTGCTCGGCTTCGGAGTTGCTCTCGCGCTGATACCTCCTGACGGGGGACGCCAGGAATCCTGGCGGTGGGCGGCAGCCATCCTGGTGCTGGTGTGCGCAGTGGCCGACTTGGTGTGGGTCCTCGTGCAGTACCGCGGAAGCGGGAAGCTTCAGCGAGCCCGCAGGACCGAACTCGCCAAGATTCCCTGGAAGCCCTAAACACGACGCTTGGAGGAGGATCATGACGGCTCATGCGACGACTCTCCCCGGCATGCCCCTGGTCGGACGGGACGTCTTATGCCGTGGAGAGCATTGCTCGGTACCCATTCCGAAGCCAGGGCGGGGCGACAAGGTCGAAACGTGGCATGCGGTTCTCAAGCACGGTGAGAGTGCGATCATCCGGTATCTGCACGAGCACAACAGCGGAGTCACGCACAATGAGAGCTGTGAGTTCCGAGACCTGCCACCGTCTGTGCACCATCTGTGCTACAAGGTCGACGAACAGTACGACGCCCTTGCGGAACACCTGGAGATGCTGAAGGCGTCGCTTTATCAGGCGCCGTAAAGAGTGACCAGTGCCGTCGACACCGGGCTAACACCTCGACCGCTAGGAGTCAGCGGCGCGGCGTGGCGCGGGCGGTGAGGTGTGGTCGTAGGGGAGAGTGGCCTTGGCGTGTTTCAGGGCGTCGGAGATGCGTTGGAAGAGGGCCCATTCTTCTTCGTGGTCCGGGAGGCGGTAGTGCAGGGCCCTGACCAAGTCGAAGCGGTGTAGGTCGTAGACGACGAACATGAGTTGTGCGTAGGTCTGGGCCGCCGTCACCGCCCCCTTGTAGGCGAGTGCAGCGGCGGCCACGGCCACTGCGGGAAGCCACCAGTTGGTCGGCTCGTCGACCATGGCGACGGTCAGGGTGACGGCGCAGCCCAGAAAGCTGTAGCAGAGGTTCACCGAGGTATCGAGCATGTCCCGCGCGGAGTTCAGCGCGTCCAGGAGGGGCCGGGAGATCTGCGGGTAGATGCGTGGCCAGGATTGAAGTGTCGCCAATCCGTAGCGTTCGCCGGCGCGGAGTTCCCCTGCGCGTAGGGCGTTTCCGAGTGCCGTGGGGAGTAGGGCCTCGCGGGGTGGCAGTCCGGCCAGCCGGCGTGCCACATCGGCGCGTCTTCGCTCGGACGCAGTGGGTACGGGAGCCCGTTCGTCGTCGTTCTCACGGGCGGCGGTCGCCCTGTGCATCGCCTGTACTCTGCGGCGCTGGTAGGTCAAGAGGATGTCGGCGAGTCGGGCGGTGAGCGACCACCGGTCCCAATAGCCCTCCAGTACCCGCACCGCGCGGATCTGGAAGGGATAGAGGAGGAGGCCGAGGACGGCGGCGCAGGCGCCTGTGCCGAGGATGATGCCGCCTGCTTCGAATGGCGTGTGCGGGACGGCGTCCTGCCAGTGGCCGTGGCCGGAGAAGCTGCCCGCCCGGATCAGCGTCCACACGCAGGTGACGAAGACCGCGTGCGGCGCGAATCCCACAGACAACATCCGTCTCATCCAGGCTCGTCCTCCCCGGACACCACACCAAAGCTCAAGTATGGCCACGGGAATGCCTCGGCCGGACTCGTGGGCATTGGGAGGCGCGGACGCCTTTCACGCCGGGCAAGGCTGTGCCAGAGGCGATGTTCTGGTGTTCAGCCGTCGATGAGGTGGCCTATGGCGGACTTGAGCTGGTCGGCTGTCAGTTCGGTGTGAACGGAGCTGGTGTTCATGGCGACCGTCTGCGGGCAGACGGCCTTCTCGCCCGCGACCTCGACGTGGTGCAGGCGGCGGGCGGTGCGGACCTCGATGACCGTGATGGTGAAGTAGCCGCGGAACATGGAGATCCGCGTCGGCAGGCCGGTCCGGATCAGGTCTTGCAAGGGGCGGTAATTGCACACCTTGGCCAGCTCGGATTGGCGGACCAGGTCGACGCAGGCCACGGCCTGGACGGCGCGGGCGTCGTCGGGCCGCCACGCTCGGGAGAACTCCGTGACGTCCAGGCCGGACCGGACGGTGTCGAGCGGCGCCCATTTCTGCGAGGTGGGCAGCTTGTCGTCGTCCGCGGCCGTCAGCACGACCGTGTTGTGCGGTGCCGCGCCGGCGTACGCGGGGGCCCCGGGGAAGGCCTTGCCGTCGCAGGCGGGAGCGTAGTCGGAAGTGGAGATCGGCAGGGGAGGGGGTTCCGGGTCGCCGCCCCCGGAGCGGGCGATCAGCCAGGCGACGAGGGCCACCGGTATCGCCAGGGAGGCGCCGATGATGGTGAGGCGCCTCTGGCGGTTGACGGGCTTGCTGGGGAGGTGTCCTGACTCGCGGGCGAGCCTGAGCCATGTGCCCGCCTCGTCCCACCTGCCCTGCCTTTGGAATTCGAGCGCCGTGCGGGACGCGGCCCACACATAGACCTCTCCGTTCACGGCGTCGAGCCACTCGGCTACGCCGCCCCGGGCTTGGAGTTCGCTCTCGACCTCGTCGCGTATCTCGGCGAGCGTGTCGGGCAGCGGAAGGGTGGACAGCATCGCGCGCTGAATCGGCCAGGCCCAATCCGTCAGGATGTCGACGCGACGTGAGGGAGAAAGCTCCTGTGTGCTGAGGCGTTCGCGGGTCTTGTCGAGAAGTGAGGCGTCGATTTCGGCGAATGCCGTCACATCGGCGAGAACGGTGCCGTCCGCCGTGCCGTCGCCCGGGCTCGCGTCGCGTCCCAAGGCCGCTACGCATCGTCGTGCGATGGCCACTGTTGTCGCGAGCCGCAACGCATTGTCCATCGCCAACTCCCCGGGGGAATCGAAGCAGCGGAACGAGATTATCAACTTCGATTCGGGGAGGGGAGTTTTCTTTTTCGGGGGCGCGGCGGCCGGCTGCCGGCCGCCGCGCCGGAAGGCAGGTCAGCCTGCGCTGCAGGAGACCGTGGGCCAGGTCCAGTTCCCGTTATGGGCGATGGTGACGCCCCAGTTGTTGCCGTTGCCGTTGGGTCTGGCCGTCAGCACCTGCGCACTGGGGTAGGTGGCGGTGACGTTCCAGGTCGCGCTGATCCTGGCCGGGGACGGGACGTTCATCGTCACCGTCCAGTTGCTGGAGCCGGACACCGAGACGTTGAGGTTGTACCGGTCGTCCCATTTCTGGCCGGCGGAAAGGGTCGCGGTGCAGCCACCGCCACCACCGCCACCGCCTCCGCCACCACCGCCGCCTCCACCGGAGCCGCCGATGGTGATGTTGGAATTGCCGCTGCTCTGGTAACCCTCGGTCGCGAGGATCTGGTAATCGTGACTTCCCAGGTTCATTCCGTGACTGGCCCACGCGTCGAAATGGTTGCCGGCGCTGATGGTTCCGCCCGTCCGCTTCGACTGCCGGACGCTCCAGTACTGCTGGAACGTCCTGGTGCCCTCGATGGAAGGCGCGTTGTACCGGGTCGTCTCGTAGATGTCGTACGTGCCGCCGTCGCTGGTGACTGTGCCCTTGTACGTTCCCGTGGGCCGGTAGGTGCCCCAGTTGTCGACGATGTAGTACTCGATGAGCGGGTTCCGCGTCCACCCGTAGAGGGTCAGGTACGCGTTTCCGGACGGGTTGAAGCTGCCCGAATAGCTGACGTTTCTGCGTCCGCCGGTGCTCCAGCCCTTTCCGGCGACGAAGTTCCCGGTGTTCCTCCACGACGTGCTGTAGTTGCCGCCGGACCCGAGGTCCATGGAGACCGTCCCGGAACTGTCGGTCCAGAACGAGTAGAAGTAGCCGTCGTGGGTGCCGGTCTGGTTGCTGGTGATGGCCGCGTGCGCGGTGGCGGGCATCAGCGCCATGGCCGCGGTCAGGACGAGGGCGCCGGCGGCGCCGATCAGCGGTCTCGCGCGTCTGCGCCTCTTCGAGTGGGCCGGGACGGTTCTCATGGGCGTGTTCCTCCTGGTGGACGCCGGCAGGGGGGTGGACGGTCGTCCTCGGACGGGTGACCCGGGTCGGCGGGGGAGCCGTGATGCCGTCAGTGTTGATTCACCCTCAAGGGAAGTCAACAGTTTTCGAAAAATTTCGAGAATATGAGCCGCGTTTAGATGCGTTTCGCCTGGCTGGTGAAGTGGGAGATCAATCGATTTCGAAACTCATCGCTCACACGCGATCTTTCGAGCGGAGCATCCTTCGCCTTCTCGAAAGTTTCGGGGCGATCAGTGGGTCAGTTCGAGTTCCAGTTGCTCGCTGACCGGTTCCGGCGGCGGGGGAGGCGGCGGGGTGGGGCGCCCGCGGCCCGGCCACCACCAGTTGGCATGGCCGAGGAGGCTCATCAACGCCGGGACCAGGACGAGGCGGACGATCGTGGCGTCCATGGCGACCGCCACCGCCAGGCCGAGGGCCATCATCTTGATCGTCGGGTCCGGCTGCGGGACGAAGCTGGCGAATACGAAGATCATGATGAGCGCGGCCGAGGTGATGAGGCGGGCGGTGACCCCGATGCCGGTCACGACGGACTCGTGCGGGTCGCCCGTCCTGTCGTACTCCTCCTTGATCCGGGAGAGCAGGAAGACCTCGTAGTCCATGGACAGCCCGAAGATCAGGGCGAACATGAACAGCGGGATGAACGACATGATCGGGATGGCCTGGTCGACGCCCAGCAGCCGGACGCCCCAGCCCCACTGGAAGACGGCGGTGACCACGCCGAACGACGCGCCGATCGACAGCAGGTTCATCAGCGCGGCCTTGATCGGGACGATGATCGACCGGAACGCGATGACCAGCAGCAGCAGGGCGACGACCACCACGGCCACCACGACGGTGAGCATGCGGTCCCCGACCGTCGACGCGACGTCGATGATCGCGGGGTTCTCGCCGCCCAGGTAGATCTCGGTGCCGGGATGGGCGGCCCGCACTGCGCTGATCTCCACGGTCCGCAGCCGGTGGACGAGGTCGGTGGTCGACTCGGCGTGCGGGGCGTCCCGCGGGACGACCTGGACGATCGCGGTGGTCCCGGTGACGACGGGCTCGTCCACGAACTCGACGCCGGGGACCTCGGAGATCCGCTGCTGGAGCTCCTGGCCGACGAGCACCGCGCGCTTGTCGGGCTTCTTGCTCGGGTCCGGCGCGCCCTTGGGACGGGCCGGCGCCGGGGATGGGGACGGGGACGCGGGGGCCGCCGCGGGGCCGGTCAGTCCGCCCAGCCCCTCGCGGCCGCCGACCGTGGGCACCACGCGCTTCGGCTTGGTGCGCTTCTCCTCGCCGGGCACCTTAGCGACCACCACGAACGGGCTGTAGTGCCCGGCGCCGAACTCCTTGGCGACGATGTCGTAGGCCTGCCGGGCCTCCATCCGCGGGGACGACATGCTGTCCGCCATCACGCCGAAACGCAGGCTGAGGGTCGGGATGGACAGTGCCAGCAGGACGAGGGTCGCGACGATGGCGTAGGGCCAGGCGTGCCGGTCGACGTGGCGTCCCCAGGCGATCCAGCGCCGGGAACTCCGGTCGGGCCGCACCCGGGGCAGGTTGTACCGGTCGATGCCCTGCCCGAGTGAGCCCAGCACGGCGGGGAGCAGCGTCAGGGCGGCCACGACCATGATGGCCACGGCGAGCGCGGCGGCGATCCCGATCCGCCCGATGAAGGCGATCCCGGAGAGGAAGAGCCCGCAGATCGCGAACACGACGGTCCCGCCGGCGAACACGACCGCGTGGCCCGAATGCTCCATGGCGCGCCCGACCGCGGTCTCGACGTCGTCGCCCTCGGCGAGCTGCTGCCGGTAGCGCGTGACGATGAACAGCGCGTAGTCGATCCCGGCGCCGATCCCGAGCATCGCCGCGACCATCGGCGCGGTCGGCGCGATCTGGAACATCGACGCCCCGACGTGGATGAGCGAGTACGCGACGACCATCCCGCACAGCGACACCACGATCGGGATCCCCGCGGCGAGGAACGACCCGAACGCCAGCAGCAGGACGACCAGGGCCAGCAGGATCCCGACGCCCTCCTGCGGCCCGCCCTTCGGCTGGTTGAGGATCATCGCGACGATGCCGCCGAACTTCACCTCCAGGCCGGCCATCCGCGCGGGCTCGACGGCCCGGTTCAGCGCGTCGAGGTCGGCGTGCCCGACGTCGCTCATGGTGCCGGTGAAGTTCAGCCGGACGACGACGGCGTTGTCGTCCTTCAGGCCGCCCATGCCGCGCACGTAGGGGTTCTCGACGAACGCGACCCGGTCCATCCTGCCGACGTTGTCGATCGCGCGGCCGATCGTGAGCGCGACCCGCCAGTCGGCGGGGTCGGCCTGCGCCGTCTCGTGGAACACGATGGTCGCGGTCGGCCCGGTCATGGAGGGGAAGTCCTGGCCGAGGGTGTCGATGGCCCGCTGGGTCTCGGTGCCGGGCAGCGTGCTCTGCTGGACGAACATGCCGCCGTGCGTGATCCCGAGGACCCCGGCGCCGAGCATGACCACGACCCAGAGCTCGAAGACCGTGCGCCGCCTCCGCACGCAGAACCGGCCCAGTGCCCCCAGGAATCGCGCCATGCAGGCAGAAAACACCCACGCCTGCAGTTTTGCAATAGATGCAACTTTGCAGTCATGGTAACGTCCGTCACATGGACGACGCGCCGGGACGGCCCGCCGAGCGGGCGGGACTGCGGGAGCGCAAGAAGCAGCGCACCAGGCAGGCCCTCGCGACCGCCGCGCTGCGCCTGTTCGCCGAGCGCGGCTACGAGGAGACGACGATCGCCGACATCGCCGCCGCCGCGGACGTGTCGCCCCGGACGTTCTTCAGCTACTTCCCGTCCAAGGAGGACGTGGTCTTCGCCGAGATCGACGACCGGCTCGCCGAGGTGTCCGAGCGGCTGCGCCGGACCCCGGGCGAGGCGCCCATGGAGACGATCCGGCGCAGCATCGTGGACGTCCTGGAGGCCGTGGTCGCCGAGCACCGCGACTACGGGGCCGTCCAGGTCGCCCTGGTCCTGGAGCGCCCCGCCCTCCGGGCCCGCGCGCTCCAGCGGCTGCTGGACGCCCAGGAGGCGATCGAGGCGCTGCTGCGCGAGCTGTGCCCCGGCATCCCGGAGATCGACGCGGTCGCCGCGTCCGGCATCGCGATCGGCGGCATGCAGGCGGTCGTCGCGCACTGCCGCCGCGAGGGCTACGACTCGGTGTCGATGCGCACCGCCCTCGACCGCGCCGTCGACATGGTCGAGAACGGGCTGGTCTCGGTGGACGCGCTGTCGCGCCCGTCTCCCTAGAGCACCGGGCACCGGCGGGACGGAGGCGCCCGGACCGCCGGTGCCCGGCCTGGCGCCACCCCGCCCGGCGGGGCCGGCTCAGTCGGCGATCGCGATGCGCAGGCGCCGGAAGCCGCGGCCCTTGTTCTCGACCTTGGCGACCCTGATGCGGCCGATCTGCTTGGTGGACGCGACGTGGGTGCCGCCGTCCGCCTGCGTGTCGAGGCCGACGATGTCGACGATCCGGACGTCCTGCACCTCGGGTGGCACCAGGTTCGTCGCGGTCCGGATGATGTCGGGGATCTCGAACGCCTCGGTGCGCGGCAGCGTCCGGACGTCGATGCGCCGGTCGGCCTCGACCTCGGCGTTGCACGCGTCCTCGACGGCCTGCTTGAACCCGGGCGGGACCTCGCGCAGGTCGAAGTCCATCCTCGCGCTCAGCGGCTCCATGTTCCCGCCGGTCACGAGGCAGCCGTAGTCGCGGAACACCACCCCGCACAGCAGGTGCAGGCCGGAGTGCGTGCGCATCAGGGCGGTGCGGCGCTCGTCCTCGACGGCGCCCTGGACCACGGTGCCGGCGGGCGGCAGCGGGTCGCCCTCGACCGGGATCAGTACCAGGTCGTCGCCCTTGCGGACGCCCCCGATCCGGGTCTGGACGCCCTGCCAGAGCAGGACCCCGTGGTCCGGCGGCTGGCCGCCGCCGCCCGGGTAGAACGCGGACCGGTCCAGGACGATCCCGTCCGGGCCCGCGTCGAGGACGACGGCCTCCCACTCGCGGAGTTCCTGGTCGTCCAGTTCGAGCCGTGTGGTGCGCGTCATGCCCTCACCGTACGGGTCACCAGGGGCCGTAGGGGCCCGATCGGGAGCCGCCGCGCCCGCCGTTCTTCTTCTTGTACGGCCCGACGGCCGGCCGGACGTCGGCCAGGTAGATGGCCGCGCCGATGAACGCGGCGACCGGGAGGATGCCGAGCAGCAGGGCGATCGGGCTGGCTCCGAGCGCCGCGGGCGCGACCGCGTAGGCGGCGCCCACCACCGTCGCGACGATCAAGATGATCATCCAGAGCTTCTTGCTCTGCTTGCTCGCCGCCGAGAACGCGCCGGTGGGCACGGTCAGCGAGTCGATCAGCGCCCATGCCTCCATCGCGAACGCGATGATCAGCAGCAGCCAGAAGAAGTAGTCCAGCACGTTGAAGCCCGACATCGGCGATCAGCGCTCCTGCTCGTCTCGGACGGCGACTCCTCGTCGCGCACACGGCTCTTCCCGCTCAACCTTATGCGCACCGTCCAGCGGGCGTCGGCAGCCCGCCTGCTGGTGAAGACGAAGAAGCCCGGCCGGGTGTTCCCGGCCGGGCCCTCGCCTCCGGCGCGCGCACGCGCCGTCACCTGCGGAAGGTGTCACTTCCTGGTGGTGGTCCGGCTCTGCCCGGCGGCCTTGGCGCGCGGCTGCGTGGTGCGGGCCTGCGTGGTGCGGGCCTGCGTGGTGCGGGCCTGCGCGGTGCGGGGCTTCGGGGCCGGCTTGGCGTCGGCCTCGGTGATCTCGGCGACCTCGACGGCCTCGCGGTGCACGACCTTCTTGCCGCGCTCGGCGAGCTCGTCGATGAACTCGACGGCGCGGGTGCCGAAGTGCGTGGCGTACGCGACGGCCGCACCCGGCAGGTCCTTGGCGTCGACCCGCCCCTGGTACTTGGAGAACTCGCCGCGGTAGCGGTCCACGGTCTCCCGGACCTGGTAGCGGTAGCGGTCGACGGTCTCGCGGACCTCGCCCTGGTACTTGCCGACGGTCTCGCGGGCGCGGCCCTGGTACCGGGTCACCTGCTCGGGGACCTCGCGGATCTTCTCCACCGCGAAGTCGCCGGCGCCGGCCATCGTGTAGACGGCCCTGTTCTCGCGGAAGTTGCTGGCCAGCGTCATCCGACCTCTTCCTTTCCGTTCTGCTCTGCTCTGGTTTGCTCTGGCATGTCTTGCTCTGGCACGTCCTGCTCCGGCGCGTCCTGCCGCGGCTCTGCGCTCTCTGCGCTCTCTGCGCTCTCGGCGATGTCCGCGCCGAGGACGCCGGTGGCTTCGTTCTCCTTGAGGAACGACGCGTAGATGTCCAGAAGGACCTGCTTCTGCCGCTCCGTAAGGAGGCCGTCGGCCCGGACCGCGGCCTGCACGTCCGTGTCGGACTCGCGCTCCTCGAGGATCCCGGCCTGGACGTACAGCGCCTCGGCGGAGATCCGCAGCCCCTTGGCGATCTGCTGCAGGATCTCGGCGCTCGGCTTGCGCAGGCCGCGCTCGATCTGGCTCAGATACGGGTTGGAGATGCCCGAGACGTCCGCGAGCTGTCGCAGCGAGATCTTCGCCCGCGTGCGCTGCTCGCGGATGTACTCCCCGATCGAGCCGACCTTCGAACCTGCCATGTCTCCACCTTGCGTCATGGTGCTTGCAATTGCAAGCAGTCTAGCTAGCACTTGGCGGTGAAACGCCTCACATGCCGGAAAGGCCGGAAAACAGAGCCGGCGCCGCCGCCCCTCGGCGGGGGACGGCGGCGCCGGCGGGGGCACGGATCACGGGGACGGGGTGGCGTACGGGTCGTGCTCGGCGAGCAGCTTGTCCAGGCGCGCCTGGTCGACGCGGCTGGTGATGGCCTGCGTCTCCTGCCGGTCGCGCACGCACTTGGCCAGCGTGAACGTGGACGTGATCACGTACAGCAGGCCGAGCCCGAGGAAGGCGCGGACCCAGCCGCTGATCGGCAGGTAGGCGACGCCGATGCCCACGGCGACGCTGGAGACGGCGAACGAGATCGCGGCCTGGACGAAGAACGCGGTGCTGCCGGCGGGCGCCGGCGGGGTCGAGGTCGTCATGGCACGAGTCTGCGGCCCGCCCACGTCCCGGTCATGAGTACGCCTGCTCAGCCGCCCGTGCGTGAAGAACTCAGCTCACCTTGGAGGGCGGCACGGTCCAGGTGTTGCAGGCGGTCAGGTCGCGCCCGTTGTAGCCGGTGATCACCCAGCCCGCGTAGTGGCGGCCCGAGCCGTGGTCGCGCTTCTCCGGCGGCTGGTCCTCGTCGCCGCGCCCCCGCACGTCCACGACCATGGCGACGTACTGCTCGCGCGTCATCGGCAGCGTTCCGCGCTCGCTGCCGAGGAACGCGCCGGCGAAGCACTGGGCCTGCAGCTCGATGCGGCGGCTCGACTCCGTCCGGGTGGCGACGTCGCCCGACTCCATCTGCCGGTCCCCGTAGAGCAGGATCCCGGCCCGGTCCTGGACGTGGTGGCCGTACTCGTGCGCGATCACCCGCGCGTAGACGGCGTAGTGGGACAGCGGCTCGCCGCCCGACGTCTCCACGACGTTCTGGAGCCCGACGTACATCGTGTTGTTCGCCGGGCAGTAGAACGCGGACGCGCCGGGCGCCGGGTACGTGCCGCACGGGCTGCGCCCCGGCTCCAGCCAGAACACGCGGTTCGGCTTGTCGAACGGGAGGCCGGCCTTCGCGAACTGCCGGGACCACGCGCCGTCCAGGCAGTCGCTCAGGGTGTCCATGAAGTGCCGCATCGACTCGGCGGACGGCAGGATCCGCGGCAGGCGGCAGTTCACCGGCGTCAGCACGCCCGTCTTGTACAGCTTGCTGTTCGTCGCCTTCTCACGCGGGGAGGACGCGCCGCCGGGCGACGTCGACGGCCGGATGCCGCCCGTCCCGTCCTGCCCGGCGCCGACCGCCGACAGCGCCAGGATCGCGATGACGACCAGCGACGTGAGCCCCCCGAAGATGCCCGCGATCGTCCCGCCGGCGCTGCGGCGCGGCGGCGGGCGCATCGGGACGTACCGGTACTGCCGCGGTCCGTAGGCAGGGGGAGGACCGTAGCCGGGCCGGCCGTGCGGAGGCCCGGGAGGACCCGGAGGACCGCCCGGAGGACCGCCGTACGGGGGGCCGCCATGGGGAGGCCGGCCGTACGGCGGAGCCGGTGGCCGCGGCGGTGGTGGCGGCGGGGGGTGATGACCTGCCATAGCGCAGAATCATCGCACGCGTTCCCGATACCATTTGCGGCCATGTCTGCTCTTGCGCGGTTGTTCCGGACGCGTCCGGTCCTTCTGGCGGTGTCGGCGGCGCTCTCCCTGCCCCTCGCGACCGCCTCGCCCGCTTCGCCCGCCTCGGCCGCGGGGTTCCGCGCGTCCGAGCGGGTGCTGAAGGACGAGGTCGTCATCACCGCCGTCAAGGGCGGCACCGCGAAGGTGAAGGAGACGATCGTCTACCGGTTCGACGGGCGCGACGGCTTCCAGCGGACGTACCCGACCCGGACGCACGAGAGCCTGACCGAGGACCGCGTCTACAAGCTGGACGACCTGCGCGCCAGCAGCCCGGACGGCGGGCCCGCCAAGGTCACCGCGACCAGCGGGGACACCACCACGACGATCAAGGTGAGCGGCGGGCAGAAGCTGACGGGCGACCGCACGGTCGTCCTGGAGTACGACCTGCGCGGCGCGATCACCCCGATGGGCGCGGCGGAGGAGCTGCGCTGGCCCGTGGTCGGCGGCTGGAAGGTGCCGCTGGACGAGGCGAAGGTGACCGTCGACGGCGGCGCGGTGATCCGCAACGTCAACTGCTTCACCGGACCGATCGGCAGCACGATCGGCTGCACGCAGTACTACACGAACCACACCAAGACGCAGGGCGTCTACGCGCAGCAGGGGATGCTGCCGGGCGAGTACCTGACCGTCGTCGCCGGGCTGCCCGCGGGCACGACGGGCGGGAAGGCCCTCTACGAGCGGCGGCACACGGTCGCGACGGCGTTCTCGGTCAACGCGGTGACCGGTGCCGCGCTGGCGGGCCTGCTCGTGCTGCTCGTCGGCGGGGTCGCCGTCCTCTACCTGCTGCGCGGGCGGGACGCGCGGGTCGTCGGGAAGCGGGCGGCCGAGGGCGACCACGCGCCGCTCGCCGGGGCCGAGTTCGAGCCGCCGGACGGGGTGCGCCCCGGCCAGATCGGCACGCTGATCGACGAGCAGGCGGACGTGATCGACGTGACCGCGACGATCGTCGACCTCGCCGTCCGCGGCTACCTGCTGATCGAGGAGGACGACCGGGCCCGGACCGGCCGCCTCGACTGGACGCTGCGCCGCCTCGACCGCCCGCAGGCCGACCTGCTGCCCTACGAGCGGATCCTGCTGGACGCCCTGCTGACCGCGCCGGACGGGTCCGGCCGCGACGCCGTGAAGCTGTCGGAGCTCGGCGGGACGTTCGCGACCAAGCTCGCTCAGGTCAGGTCGGCCATGTACGACGACGTGGTGAAGCAGGGCTGGTTCGCGCGGCGCCCTGACACCGTCCGGTCCCGGTGGACGGTCGCCGGCATCCTGGTGACGCTGCTCGGCATCGCCGGGACGGTCGCGCTCGCGTTCACCACCGAGTGGGCGCTGGCCGGGCTCGCGCTGATCATCGCGGGCGCGGCGCTGGCGTACGGCGGGCAGTACATGCCGGCGAAGACCGCACGCGGCGCGACGGTGCTCGCGCACACGATCGGGTTCCGCGCGTTCCTGGAGCGCGGCGTCATCCCCGAGGGCGAGGGGACGGCGTCGCGGCAGCGGATCGCGCTGTTCTCCCGCCTCCTGCCGTACGCGGTCGTCTTCGACGCCGTCCCGAAGTGGGCGGAGACGGTGAAGGACGCGGGGGAGCGGGCCGAGGGCGCCGACAACCTCTACTGGTACGAGGGCCCGGCCGAATGGGACCTGTCGAAGTTCGCCGAGTCGATGCGCACGTTCCTGCTGGCCACGTCGGGATCGATCTCGCAGTCGCGCGGGCTCTGAGGCGGCGGGCGGCCATCGGACGGTTGAGCGCCTGACGGCGGGTATCGCCAGGGGCGAGGAGGTGTGCGCCCCATGCCGACCGCCGCCGTGCTCGCCGACGACCCCGCCAGGCTCGGGGACGCCCTGTTCCTGGCCATCGGCCCGGCCGTCATCTTCGTGACGCTCATCGCGTGGATCCTCGTGGTGCTGATGACGTCCCGGGAAGCGCGCCGGCGCCGGCCCCGCTGAGCCGCCGAGGCCGGCGGGGCCGGCGGGGCCGGCGGGCGCCCCGACGCCCGTGGTGGCCGCCGAGACCCCTCCCGGCGGTCATCACGGGTCTCATCGGACCGTTCCATCCCTGCCCGGTAAGATGTCTGACGTCTGACAGGGGTGATTTGTGTGGGTTTGAGGCCGGTGCCGGGCGGGTCGACGGTGGACGCCGTCCTCGACCAGCTCCAGGAGCAGGTCAGCGGCGGCGCCTGGGCGGTCGGCGCGCGCATCCCGGCGGAGACGGACCTCGCCGCGCAGCTCGGCGTGAGCCGCCCGGCCGTCCGGGAGGCGATCAGGGCGCTGTCGCACGTCGGCGTGCTGGAGGTGCGCCGCGGCGACGGGACGTACGTGCGCAGCAGCGCCGACCCCCGCCCGCTCCTGCGCCGGGTCTCGCGCGCCTCCGCGCGGGACGTCTTCGAGGTGCAGCTCGCCTACGACGTCCAGGCCGCCCGTCTCGCCGCACGCCGCCGCACCGAGGCCGACCTCGCGCGGCTGGAGGACCTGCTCCGCGCCCGCGACGAGGCCACCGAGCCGGACGCGTTCGGCGCCGCCGACGCGCGCTTCCACCTGGGCGTGGCGGAGGCGACCCGGAACCCGGTGCTGATCGAGGCGATGCGGTTCTTCATCGACCGGCTGCACGAGTCGATGCGCATGATCAGGCTGGACCGCGAGGTGCCGGAGGCCGGCCCCGCCCGGCACCGCGCGGTGCTGGACGCGATCGCCGCGGGCGACCCGGAGGCGGCCGCGGCGGCCGCCGCGGCCGTCGTCGAGCCGACCCTGGCCGTCCTGGAGGCCCTGCTCGACGAGGAGGCCGGACGGTGACGGGACGGCGCGCCCTCGCCGGGTCCCTCCTCATGATCGTCGTGGTGGCGGTCAACCTGCGGCCGGCGGTCGCGGCGGTCGGCCCGCTGCTCACCGAGATCAGCGACGCGTTCCACCTGTCCGGGACGGCGGCCGGCGCGCTGACCACCCTCCCGCTGGCGTTCTTCGGCTCCTACGGGCTGGCCGCGGCGTTCCTGCGGCGCGCACCGCGCGGCGAAACGCTGCTGGTCACCGCGATGGCGCTGCTCGTCACCGCGCTGGTGGTGCGGCTGCTGGACGGCGCGTTCGCGCTGTTCGCCGGATCCCTCGCCGCCGGTATCGCGATCAGCGTCGGCAACATCGCGATGCCGGGGATCATCAAGCGGGACCATCCGGACCGGATCACGACGGTGACGTCGGTCTACACGGTCGCGATCACGGCCGGCGCGTGCCTGGCGTCCGGCCTCGCCGTCCCCGTGGAGGACCTCTTCGACGCCACCTGGAAGCTGCCGCTCGGCCTGCTCGCGATCCCGGCGGCGCTCGCCGGGCTGCTGTGGACGCCGCGGGCGCGGCGGGCGGCGCACGCGGCCCGCTCGGCGCCGCCCGCGGTGCACCGGCAGGGGGTCGCGGCGCTGGTGTGGCGGTCCGGGCTGGCCTGGAACGTCACGGTGTTCATGGGGCTGCAGTCGCTGCTCGCGTACGTCCTGCTGGCCTGGGTGCCCACGATCTGCCAGGACCGCGGGATGGGCGAGGCGGCCGCCGGGTACGTGCTCGCGCTCGCGTCGGCGATGCAGGCGGCCGGGTCGCTGGGTGTCCCGCTGATCGCCCGCCGGACCAGCGACCAGCGCCCGCTGGTGATCGCCACGGCGGTGCTGTCGGCGATCGGCTTCGCCGGCATCGCCTGGGCACCGATCGCGACGGTGTGGGGCTGGACGGTGATCCTCGGCATCGGCGGGGGCTTCGGGTTCGCGACCGCGCTGTCGTTCATCGGGCTCCGCGCGCACGACGCCCAGGTCGCGGCGCAGCTCTCCGGGATGGCGCAGGGCGTCGGGTACGTGATCGCGGCGCTCGGCCCGCTCGCCATCGGGGCGCTGCACGACGCCACCGGTGGATGGACCGTTCCGACGGTCACCGTGCTCGCGGTGTGCGCCGTCATGGCCGCGCCCGGCATGGCGGCGGGCCGGCTCCGCACGGTCGGCGCGCCCGCGGGCACGGCCCGCGAGGAGATTAATCTGGACATTAGCGGACACATCCCTAACTGACCCCGTCAGGGGTCGTTCGCGTCATCGGAGGTGACCGCCGTGCTCGCCCAGAGGATCTTGGCCGACACATCCCCCACCGTCGCGCTCAGGTGGGTGTGGATCATCGTTGTGGTGGCCGCCGTGCTGACGATCGCCCGGCTGTACATGCTGAGGGCCGCCTCGTCCAGGAAGATCCATCCCGACCGCAGGAACGACCAGGACAACCACCGCGGCATGGAGCAGGGCGGCGTGTACACCTACACGCCCGGGATGTTCTCCCACAGCTACCCGCCCAGCAAGGAGACGCAGCCGGAGGAGTTCCGGCGCGACAACCCGCAGCCGGGCCGGGAGCCGAAGAAGCCGTGGCCGGACGGCGTCCTGTACGAGCAGACGGTCTTCAAACAGGAGTTCGAAGAGCTCAAGAAGACCTCGAACCCCGAAGGCCGCTGAACCGTCCTCGGCGCCGCGGGCGCCTCATCGGCGTGCGATGAAGATGGTCATACCCGCTGAAGTCGAAGGTGACGGCGACGGGCTCGAAGAAGAGCGTCGTGCCGGAAGTGCCCGCCGGATGCGATCCGTCGGGGAAGGCGATTCCGCTCCCCTGCCGTGAGTTGCCGGTTCTAGGACGGCTGGCCGAAGACGCCGGGGGCCGGGCGGATCGCGCCGACGACGCCGTCACCGCCCCGCACCTGGACGATCGACAGCTCGTCCAGGGCGGCCTTGTCCGCGCCGTCGTGGACGCCGAGCGCCCGCAGCAGCGCCACCGTGACGGGCGTCCGGGCCCGCATCGCCCCGTCGTCGATCTTGACGGCGCCGGCCCGGCCGTCGCCGAACGCGAACGCGTCGACCCCCTCCGCGCCGCACTTGACCAGCAGGCCCGGCACCGCTTCCATGAGCCACAGTTCCTCGCGCCGGGTGCCGGACGTCCACTGCGGATGGGTCCGCATCGCGTCCGCGACGCGGCGCTCGGGGGTGCCGGGCCCGGCGAGGACGAGCGCGCGGAACGCCCGCGCCACCCCGGCGATCGACACGGCGAACAGGGGCGCGCCGCAGCCGTCGACGCCGACCGCCGCGACGGGCTCGCCCGCCATCTCCTCGACGACGTCGCGGACGGCGCGCTGCAGCGGGTGGCCGGGGTCGAGGTAGCCATCGGTGGGCCAGCCGGCGGTGACGCACGTGGCGAGCATCGCGGCGTGCTTGCCCGAGCAGTTCATCCGCGGCCGGGAGGGGCCGCGGCCGGTGCGGGCGATGTCGTGCTGGGTGGCGGGGTCGAGCGGCCAGCTCTCCGGGCAGCGCAGGTCGGCGGCGACGAGCCCGGCGCCGGAGAGGATCTTCTCGACCCCCTCCATGTGGAAGTCCTCGCCGGAGTGGCTGCCCGCGGCGAGCGCCAGCAGCTCGTCGTCGAGGTCGAGGCCGGAGCGCAGCATCGCGACCGCCTGCATCGGCTTGTTCGCCGACCGCGGGAACACCGGCGCCGCCGGGTCGCCGGCGCGGACGGCGACCGCCCCGCCGGCGTCGATCCCGATCGCGGCCCCGCGGTGCCGCGACTCCACGAACCCGGACCGCTCGACCTCGACCAGCACGGGATTGATCGTCATCAGGCCCACCTCGTCACACCGGCACCGGAACAGCGGAACACCGAGCTGTCGAAAAGCAGGCCCCACCCACCCGGGGGCGGACCCGCTACCTCCATCGTCAAGTACCCCGCTCACCCCACGGGAGAGAAATCACGACCTGTGGAAAACCCCAAGATCAGTGCCGCTTGACGCCGAGAAGGGCGCGGGCGTCCGCGGCGGGCATCGGCGGCCGCTGCGCCAGGTGCGCGGCCTGGGCGGCCCGCTCCACCAGCTGGACGTTCGCCGTCACCGGACGCCCCTTCGCCAGCGTGAGCGTGTCCTCCATCCCCACCCGCAGATGCCCGCCCGCCGACAACGCCGCGAACAGCACGGGGAGGGACGTCCGCCCGATGCCGGTGGCCGACCACGTCGCCCCCTCCGGCAGCGCCTCGACGGCCGCCACCAGCGACCGCGCGTCGCCCGCCATACCGCCCGGGACGCCCATCACCAGGTCGCAGTGGACGTGCCCGCCGTACGGAGACCCGTACTTGTCCAGCAGCCGCCGCAGCGCCGCCACGTGCCCCAGGTCGAACAGCTCGAACTCCGGGACGACCTCCAGCTCCTGCGTGCGCTGGTACAGCTCCACCATGAACGGCCACGGGTTCATGAACACGTCGTCGCCGAAGTTGACCGTCCCGCAGGTGAGCGAGCACATGTCGGGCTCAGCGTCCAGCACGCGAAGCCTGTCCTCGTACGGGTCGGTGACCGCGCCCCCCGTGGACAGCTGGACGATCAGCCCCGTGCTCTCCCGCAGCGCCCTCACCGTGTCCCGCAGCCGGGACGGGTCGAGCGTGGGCCGCGCGTCGTCGTCGCGGATGTGCACGTGGATCACGGCCGCCCCGGCGGCCTCGCACTCCTTGGCCGTCTGGACGAGTTCCTCCAGGGTGACGGGCAGGGCCGGAACGTCCGCCTTGGCGGACTCCGCGCCCGTGGGCGCCACCGTGATGAGCGTCGTTGCTCCCATAGGCGGCAGAATGCATGGTCATGCGTGCGGTAGTCCAGAGGGTGAGCCAGGCCAGCGTGTCCGTGGACGGGCGCGTCACCGGTGCGATCGAGGGGCCGGGACTGCTCGTCCTGGTCGGCGTGACCCACGACGACGGCCCGGAAAAGGCCCGCAGGCTGGCCGCGAAGCTGTGGGGGCTGCGCATCCTGCAGGATGAGAAGTCGTGCTCGGACGTGAACGCGCCGCTCCTCGTCGTGAGCCAATTCACCCTCTACGGCGACGCGCGGAAGGGCCGCCGCCCGTCCTGGACGGCCGCCGCACCCGGTCCCGTCGCCGAGCCCCTGGTGGACGCGGTCGTCCACGAGCTTCGAAACCTGGGGGCGAAGGTCGAGACGGGCGAGTTCGGCGCCGACATGAAGGTCGCGCTCGTCAACGACGGCCCGATCACCCTCGTCCTGGACGTCTGACCACCGCAGGCCCGCGAGCCGGGCCGAAGCGGCCGGGTCACCGGAACCCGTAGACCATGCCGACGAGTGCCCCGATCGTCCCCGCGGCGGCGAGCAGGATGAGGGCCCGGTCCTGCGGGACGAGGCGCCCGCGCACGTCCGGGGAGACGACCACGACGCCGGTGTCGCGCTCGGGGTCTTCGGCCGGCAGCGGCTTCTGGAACGGGTTGCGGAGGCCCACGAGGCGCCACAGCGCGTCGTTGCGGAGCCGCTGGTGGCCGGGACGGGCGCAGGCGAACAGCCGCCCCCGCGTCCGCTCCGTGCAGGCGGCGCCCTGCTGGGTCAGGATGCGGCACATCGTCGGGACCAGCATGAACTCGTACAGGCACCAGCCCAGCAGCCCGAGCAGCGCGACGCGCCACGACTGGAACCACCACGCCGCCCCGAAGACGGCCGCGAACAGGGCCCACCAGACCAGCGCGGACTCCCGGCCCGGGCGGCGCCGGGTCCCTCTCCTGGATGCCTGCGGCTCCTCTTTCCCCAGGTTCGGGACCATCGGTAGGAATCCACCTTCCCTGGGCGCCGGCCGGTCAGAATTCGTCTATGTCAGACGATATTCGCCCGGGAGGCCGCCTGCTACCCGTGTTTCGCCGCCCGGCGGCGGAGGGCGATCTGCGCGTTCGCCCCGGTCTCCGGGGAGACGACGACCTCCTGGGCCGCCGCGACGCCGCCCGCGAGCAGCTCGGCGTCCACCGGGACGTTGCGCTTGACCAGCGCGAGCGCGATCGGGCCGAGCTCGTGGTGGCGGGCCGCCGAGCCGACGGAGCCCACCGCGCGCCCGCCCGGGATCTCGACCGGGTCGCCGTGGGCGGGGAGCCGGTCGACGCTGCCGTCCAGGTGCAGGAACACCAGGCGGCGCGGGGGACGCCCCAGGTTGTGGACGCGGGCGACGGTCTCCTGCCCCCGGTAGCAGCCCTTCTCCAGATGGACGGCGGTCTCCACGTACCCCGCCTCGTGCGGGATCGTCCGGTGGTCGGTGTCGAGCCCGAAGCGGGGACGGTGCTCGGCGATGCGCAGCGCCTCGTACGCCCAGATCCCCGCGGGCCGCAGGCCCTCGGGGAAGGAGCCGCGCGGGACGATCCGCGTCGTCGTGCCCGCCACGTCCGGCCAGGCCGGGCCGGCTTCGGCCGACGGCGGCCCGGTGATCACCATGTACGCGTCCGACACGTCGGCGACCTCGACGCGCAGCATGAACCGCATCCGGTCGAGGAACTCCACCAGCGAGGGCGCCGTCCCCGGCTCGACGTGCGCCCACACGGCCTCGCCGTCGTCGACGAGGAAGAGGTGGTGCTCGATGTGCCCGTTCGGGCTGAGCAGCAGCGCCTCGGTCGGCTCGAACGGCTTCAGGCCGTCCAGGTGCTGGCTCAGGAGGCTGTGCAGCCAGCTCAGCCGGTCCGGCCCGGAAACGCGGACGACGCCGCGGTTGCTCCGGTCGGTGAACGCCGTCCCCTCTTCGAGGGCGCGTTGCTCGTGCGCGGGGTCCCCGTAGTGCGCGGCGACCTCCTGGTCGGGCGCGTCGGCGGCGACGGCTCCGGGCGACTGCAGCAGAGGGCTTCCCATGCGTCCAGACTATGTGGCGCGGCACTCCTTGCACCGCCCGTAGACGGTGAGGTGGTGCACGTCGGTCTCGAAGCCGAAGTCGCGCCGCAGGACGTCGGCCAGGCCGGACGCGGCGCGCGGGTCGACGTCCTCCACGGTGTGGCAGCCGCGGCAGACGAGGTGGATGTGCTCGGCCTCCGCGGCGAGGTGGTAGTTCGGCGGGCCGTGCCCGAGGTGGGCGTGCTTGACGAGGCCGAGCTCCTCCAGGAGTTCGAGCGTCCGGTACACGGTGGAGATGTTGACGCCGCGGGCCGTGCGCTGCACCTCGGTGCAGATCTCCTCGGGAGTCCCGTGCTCCAGGTTGGTGACCGCCTCAAGGACCAGCTGGCGCTGGGGCGTCACCCGGTACCCCTTCGCCCGCAGCTCGTCCTGCCACGACTCGACCATGCACCCGAGTCTAGAACCCTGCGGCGCTGGTCCGGCCGGGCGTTTCAGCCGTCGGAAAACTCGCTTGCCCTGCCGCACGGCGCTCACATACGTTCGGGGTACGCGCGAAAGGAGGTGGTCCAAGAAATGGTTGATTCTAGGACTCGCGAGGTGGCTGTCCGCTAGTCGCCGTTCCGCCTCGGCGCCGCCGCCCCCGGCGGCGGCAACCGGTCGCGACGGTGACCGGCGAATCCCAGGCAGTTACCCGGTCCCCGGACCGATGGACCCGTCCTGTCCATCGCCCCGCCTCCCGGCGGGAAGGTCCGGGGACCGTTCATTTTCCGGGGAGTTCAGGAGACCTTCTTGAGCTGCGCCGACACGTGCGACTGGAGCTTCTGGCCCATCGCCGCCATGTCGTAGGCCCAGCCGAGGTCCTCCCCGATCAGCCCGTACAGGCGGTGGCCCGCGGTGACCTCCTTGGCCGACTCCGTGCGCGCGACGACGTCGGTCTTCAGCTCCACCCGGTTGAACGCCACGTTCCCGACGTAGATCTCCACGATGCCGGTCGGGTGGGCCAGCGTCACCTCGACCTGGTGGCCGGGTTGTGGCCGCCAGTACCCCGTCTCCACGGCGAGCGGACGGCCGAGGGTGCCGTCCTCCTCGATCATCCAGGTCCGGCTCGCGTAGACGAGGAAGGGCTTGCCGACGTGGGTGAAGGAGATCTCCTGGCCGAAGTTGAACGACTCGATCGTCGGGTAGCCGCCCACCCCGGCGCCCTCCCAGGTGCCGAGGAGGAACGCCAGGGGCTCAAGGTCCGGGTGCAGCTCAGGATCCATGGGCACCGAGCGTAGCGGCGCCCGCGGCCCGGCGCGTCCCGGCCGCCGGCCCGGCCGGAGGGGGACCGCCGTCCCTGTCGGGGCGCCGTCCCCGGTCCCGATCATTGGACCGTGTCCGATCTCTCCCCGGCGATCGTCTTCCTGCTGATCCTGGCCGCGGTGCTGCTCGCCGCCGGCTGGGTGTGGCGGCTGCGGTTCCGCAGCCTGCGCCGCGCCGTCGCGACGAGCTGCGCGGGGGTGGCGG
Source organism: Actinomadura sp. B10D3 (assembly GCF_039871695.1). NCBI lineage: Bacteria > Bacillati > Actinomycetota > Actinomycetes > Streptosporangiales > Thermomonosporaceae > Actinomadura > Actinomadura sp. B10D3. Next base: position 5,020 of record NZ_JBDPLY010000017.1, on the reverse strand, counting down.
GGCTGCCCGGCGGTGTGCCCTGCCAGGTGAGCGGGACGGCGCAGGCCGTCCAGCCGGCGCCGTTCTCCGGGACGCCGTGCGCCTGGTACCGCGTCCGCGCCACGGCGAAGACCCGGAGCGGCAGGCGGGTCTTCATGGACGAGAAGTCGGCGGTGCCGTTCCCTCTCCAGGACGAGTCGGGGCGCTTCACCGTCGACCCGGGGACCGCGGCCGTCGACGGGGCCGTCCGGACGATGGACGAGCGCCGTCCCGAGCGCGGGTCCCTGCCGGGCCTGACGACCGAGGAGGTGTCCGAATACCGCTACGAGGAGTGGATCCTGCCGGCCGGGCGTCCGCTGTACATCCTCGGCACCGCGACGGGCGGGTCGATCGGCAGGGACGAGAAGACCGGCCAGTACAGCATCACCACGCGGACGCGCCGCGAGTTCGGGCGGCGGGCCGCGGTGTTCATGGGGATCGGGTACGGCGGCGGCGCGTGCCTCGTCCTCGCCTCCGCGGTGATCGTCGCCCTCGACCATTTCGACTGAGCGCCTATTTCAGGCGGCTCAGGCGGATCACGAGGAGCACGGCGGCCACCGCCATGAGTCCGAGCACGGCGACGAGGATCGCCGCGTTCACCATTCCGCCCACAGCGCAGGATGCTACGCGGTATCCCGGGACTAGAGTGCGACTATGGCCCGACCACTGGTGATCAAGGTGACGGCGGGCGCCGACGCCCCGGAGCGCTGCAACCAGGCGTTCACGGTGGCGGCCGCCGCCGCCGCGAGCGGTGTGCCGGTCTCGCTGTGGCTGACCGGCGAGTCGGCCTGGTTCGCGCTGCCGGGGCGGGCGGCGGAGTTCTCACTGCCGCACGCCACCCCGCTGGACGACCTTCTCACCGTCGTCCTCTCCGCGGGGCGCGTCACCCTCTGCACCCAGTGCGCGGCCCGCCGCGAGATCGGCCCGGACGACGTCCTGCCGGGCGTCCGCATCGCCGGCGCCCCGACCTTCGTCGAGGAGATCACCTCCGACGACGTCCAGGCCCTGGTGTACTGAACCGGGCAGCAGCCACAGGTGGACCGTGGTGTCCAGGCTGAGGCCCGGCCGCGCCACCGCGGGGAGCGGACGTGCCAGAGGCCTGGTGCGGGCGGCGACGACGAGGCCGCCGACCACGGAGCCGGCCAGGCCGAGCATGAGGTCCCCGATGGTGTCGCGGTAGATCGTGACGGCCTCGGGGGTGTCGAGGATGAAGACGCCGAACTCGAAGAACTCCCAGACGATGGCCGCGGCGGCGCCGAGGCCGGCGCAGGTCAGGGCCAGCGTCCAGGCGGGCAGGCCGCCCTTGCGGCGCAGGACGAGGCCGGCGGCGGCGCTCAGCAGGGCCCAGTTCCCGAAGTGGCAGGCGTCGTCGAACCAGCCGACCGTGTCGTAGAGGTCGGCGGCGTTCCCGGCGACGTCCACGAGGAAGGGCAGCGTGACGAGGAGGTCGACGTCCCACGGGAACGGCCGGCCCCGCCCGCGCAGCGCCCAGACGAGCGTGACGAGCATGACGGCCGCGGGGTAGGCGGCGACGCGGACGCCCATGGCCTTGTCCGCGAACCGGTCCCATTCGGGGAAGGCGACGGCGAGGGCGAGGAGGGCGGCGAGCGCCGCCTTGGCGGCGAGGGCCGCCGGTGCGGTGAGGCCGGGCGGGCGCCGGCGGGTGGTCTCCATGCCCGCAGCCTCGCCGCCCGCGGGGCGCCGCGGCATCGGCGCGAGTACTCAGATCCGCCTGAGTGTGGATGACGGCGTCCATAACGGATATAGACCAGCCGACATCCCTTCCGACGTGGGAGCCCCCGGATGGTCGACATACCCGCATGGGCCTGGGTCGCGACGATCGCGCTGATCACCATGCTGTTCGTCTTCGACCTGCTGGTCGCGGTCCGGCGGCCGCACGCGGTCGGGATCCGCGAGGCCACCTTCTGGTCGGTGTTCTACATCGCCGCCGCGCTGCTGTTCGGTCTCGCGGTGTGGGTCCTCGGCGGGGCGACGGCGGGCACCGAGTACTTCTCCGGCTGGATCGTCGAGAAGAGCCTGTCGGTCGACAACCTCTTCGTCTTCGTGATCATCATGGCGCGGTTCGCGGTGCCCCAGGAGTTCCAGCAGAAGGCGCTGCTGTTCGGGATCGCCGCCGCGCTCGCCCTGCGGGCCGTCCTCATCGCGGTCGGCGCCGCCGCGATCAGCCTGTTCTCCTTCACGTTCCTGCTCTTCGGGCTGATCCTCATCTGGACGGCGATCCAGCTGATCCGGCACCGCAACGAGGAGCCCGATGTGGAGGACACCTTCCTCGTCCGCCGGGCGCGCACGATCCTCCCGGTCAGCCAGGACTTCCACGGCGGGCGGATGCTCGCCCACGAGGACGGGCAGCGCGTCATGACACCGCTGCTCCTGGTGTTCATCGCCATCGGCAGCACCGACGTCCTCTTCGCGCTGGACTCCATCCCGGCCGTCTTCGGCGTGACGAAGGACCCGTTCCTCGTCTTCACCGCGAACGCGTTCGCCCTGCTCGGCCTGCGCGCCCTCTACTTCCTCATCGAGGGCCTGCTGGAACGCCTGGTCTACCTGTCGATCGGCCTGTCGGTCATCCTCGCGTTCATCGGCGTCAAGCTGATCGTCCAGTTCCTGCACGAGGACGTCACGACGTCGGTCCCCGAGATCCCGACGCCGCTCTCGCTCGGCGTCATCCTGGTGATCCTGCTGGTCACCACCGGGGCCAGCCTGGTCCGCGTCCGGCACCACCCGGAGGAGAAGGCCAAGCCGGGCGCCCTCCGCAAGCGCCGGAGGGATGCCCGCGAGGAGCAGCCCGCCGAGCGCTGAGGGGCGGTGCTCAGGGGCGGACGGTCACGGGCCGGTGCCGTCACGGGCCGGTGCCGTCACCGGCCCCGTGCGCACCCGGCGTGTGCCCGAAGGCCCGCCGGAAGACGTCGATGAACGCGCTGGCCGACGACCAGCCGCACTGGTGGGCCACGGCGGTCACAGGCGTGTTCTCGGCGAGCAGGACCAGCGCGTGGTGGAGGCGCAGCTGGGTGCGCCACTGCGGGAACGTCATGCCGAGGTCGGCTCTGAAGAGCCGGGACAGCGTCCGGTCGCTCGCGCCGACCTCCCGGCCCAGCTCCGCCAGGGTGCGCCTGTCGGCGGGGTCGGCGTGCAGGATGCCGCACAGCGCCGTGAGCTGCGGGACGGTCGGAGCGGGCAGATGCAGGGGCTGCTGCGCCGACGTGCGCAACCGGTCGAGCAGCACCGCGCGAAGCCGTGCGCGCGCGGGATCGCCGGGGCGGCCGGGCTCGCGGGTGTAGGCGAGGATCAGCTCCCGCAGCAGCGGGCTCACGATGAGCACGGACGGCTCGTCCAGGCCGAGCGGGTTGTCGGTGGCGGGGAGGCCGACCAGGTGCAGTTCGACCTCGCCGTGGGCCTGGTGGGCGTGGGCGGCGCCGGCGGGGATCCAGATGGCGCGGTTGGCGGGCGCCACCCACGTCCCGGCGTCGGTGGTGACGGACACGACGCCCCGCCCGGCATAGGCGATGTGGTGGTCGTCGTGCCGGTGGGCGTCGATGGCGGCGCCTGGAGCCAGCCAGCGCGTGCGGGTGGGGGCGGCCGGTTGATGGCGGATTTCCTGCATCGATTGGCAGATTATCGGAAGCCCGACATGCCGCCCCGGCGGAAGCATGAACGCCGTGTCATCGCGAAAGCAGGTCCTCTTCCTTTCGGCCGGGCACGCCTGCGTGGACGTCTACCAGGGGTCCGTGACGGCGCTCGTCCCGTTCTTCGTCGCCGAGCGCCACTACACCTACGCCGCCGCCTCCGGGATCGTCCTCGCCGCGTCGCTGCTCTCGTCCGTGGCGCAGCCCCTGTTCGGCGCGCTCACCGACCGGTGGCCGATGCCCTGGCTGCTGCCCCTGAGCACGTTCCTCGGCGGGGCCGGGATCGCGCTGAGCGGGCTCAGCGGCGACTACGCGCTCACGCTGGCGTTCGTGGCGGTCTCCGGGGTCGGGGTCGCCGCGTACCACCCCGAGTCGGCCCGGGTCGCCCGCAGGGCCAGCGGGGGGAGCCACACCGCGATGAGCTGGTTCTCCGTCGGCGGCAACGTCGGATTCGCGCTGGCGCCCCTCCTGGTCGCCGCCGTGATCGCCCCGCACGACCTGCGGTTCACGCCGTTCCTCGCCGTCCCGGCCCTCGCGGGCAGCGTCCTGTGCCTGCCCGTTCTGCGCGCGCTGGAGAGGACGTCGCCCGGTGGCTCCGGCTCCTCTGCCAAGCGAGGCGTGGACGACCGGCGCTCTTTCGTCAAGCTGTCGCTGGCCGTGGTCTGCCGATCCGTCGTGTTCATGGGGATGGCCACGTTCATCTCGTTCTACGCGCGGCAGCGCACGGGAGGAGGCGTGGCCGCGGGCACCGCCGCCCTGTTCGTGCTGTACCTCGGCGGCGCGGTGGGCACCGTCCTCGGCGGCTCCCTGGCCGCCCGCTGGGACCGGGTCACCGCCGTGCGCCGGTCGTACCTCCTGACGGCCGCCGCCGTCGCGGGCATCGTGTTCGTCCCCGGCCCGGCGATCTACCTGTTCATCGCCCTGACCTCGGCCGGGCTCTACATCCCGTTCTCCCTCCAGGTCACCCTCGGCCAGGACTACCTGCCCACCCGGGTCGGCACCGCGAGCGGCGTCACGCTCGGGCTGACCGTCAGCATCGGCGGCCTTGCCAGCCCGATCCTCGGGAGCGTCGCGGACGCGACGTCGCTGCGGACGGCGCTGGCACCGCTCATCGCGATGCCCGCCCTGGCCTGGCTGCTGATCCGCACCCTGCCCGAGCCCGCCGTCCCGGTGCCCGCCGCGCCCGTGCCCCGGGCCGCGGAGGACGTGGCGCCGGGCCGCTGATCAGCGGCTAGTACTACATCACTAGATCTGTAGGACTTGGAGGTGTAGGCGTCGCCGGAAGTGGCTTCGGCGTGCTCGGGCCTGATGCTCGCGGCGGATGATCGACCAGTGCAGGCCCTGGTCAATGACCTGGT
>NZ_JBDPLY010000016.1:0-189967 GCF_039871695.1 Actinomadura sp. B10D3 | reverse complement strand
CTGCGCGACGGGCTTGCCGGTCTCCTTGACGATCCGCACCGCTCCCTCGCGGAACTCCGGATCAAACCGGCGTCTCTTGTCTCCCACGACCCAACCATCTCTCTGGTTCAGGTCTCCACGCTACGAGGGGAAGCACACTCCTGATGTTCCAGTCCCTTGCCGCGCTGAGCGCCGACGGTGATCCGACGGCAAAGGAGCAGGGCCGGCAGCTGGCGATCAGCATGATCCCCGAGCTGGCCAACACGATCGCCAGGTATTTCCGCGGCTTCGGTGAGGCGTTCGCAGATCTCGGCAACTCCACCCCGAAGGAACTCAGCGACCTCTCGGACGACCAGGTCAAGGCCGTCATGGCCCTCCTCCTGACGGCAGTTGAGAACACCAAGGAATTGAGCAAGATCAAGATCTGAACTGATCTGACCAGGTAAGGCCCTCCCGAGACCTCGGCTTCGGGTCTGACCTCTCATCCCTGACCCCCGGCCGCACTGCTGCCGGGGGTCTTCTTAGCTTCAAGCCCTCGCTGCCGACTCTGGGCGGCCGGGCGACCCGGCCCGGCGGGACCGGACGGAACAGGCCGCACGCCCGGCGCGCCGGGGCGGGCGGCCGCCGACGGCCGCGTAGCGGCGCCCTAGAAGACGTAGAGAAAGTCCTCATCCGGTGGATGGGCACCCGCGCAGCTCCGGAGGTTTCCTCGGCGTGGCCCAGGGGCACGGCTGTTCGCCTTCTACCGCCTTGCGACCTACACCGGCGCGCGGCGCGGGGAACTGCTCAGCTTGCGGTGGCCTGACGTCGACCTCGACGGTGCAACCATCCACATCAGGGGCTCGGCCTCGGTCATCGCCGGCGAGCGCATCGAGGGGACGACCAAGAGCGGCCGGCCCCGTGTGTGAGCCTCGACCCCGGAACGGTCGACGTGCTCAGAGCGCACCGCAAGCACCAGCTCGCCGACAAACTCAAAGCGGGCGAGTTCTGGAAGGGCGCGGAAGACGGCCACGTGTTCACCACGGGATGGGGCGCACCAATCCACCCAGACTCTGTTTCGTTCCTGATGGCAACGCTGATCAAGGCGCACAAACGAGGCGGACGGCGTCGAGCCTCTCCCCCACGCTCGGCCTCATGATCTCCGGCACGTCCACGCACCACGCTGCGCCGGGCGGGCGTCCCCGTCCATATGGTGGCCGCGTGGCTCGGGCACGCTGACCCGGCCATCACGCTGAGGGTCTACGCCACTCGTCAACGAGCAGCTTGCCGAGGCGGCCGCCACCTTCGCCGGACGGGTGGACGGGGTCGCGTAGACGCTGCCGTTAGCAAGAAGGCCTCTTCCTTGATCGGAAGGGGCCTTTGAGCTGGGAGCCGGCGAGGGGACTTGAACCCCTAACCTTCTGTTTACAAGACAGATGCTCTGCCAATTGAGCTACGCCGGCGGGCTCGTCCCGCATCGTAGTCGACGTGGGGTGGGGGCGCGAGGAGGTTTCTTCGGGGGTTGTGTCGATCTGGTGGGGGGCTCGTTCGTGTAGGGGGTGAGACGAACGAGGAGGGGATCGGCGTGGGGACGTTGGTTCTGGTTGAGCATGTGTCGCTGGACGGGGTCATGCAGGCGCCGGCGGCGGCCGATGAGGACGTGCGGGGCGGGTTCGCGCGCGGTGGGTGGGCGCTCGCGGGGAATGACGAGGTCATGGGCGCCGAGCTGGGGAAGCGCATGGGCGGGGACGGGGCGCTGCTGCTCGGGCGGCGGACGTACGAGCAGTTCTACGGCGTCTGGCCCAAGCAGACGGACGGGAATCCGTACACCGAGGCGCTGAACCGGGTCACGAAGTACGTGGTCTCCAGGACGTTGCGGGAGCTGCCCTGGGAGAACTCCGTGCTCGTCGAAGACGTGGGCGAGGTGGCCGGCATCAAGCGGCGTCAGGGGCTCACCGTGTTGGGGAGCGGGGAGCTTTCCGGGGAACTCATGCGGCGGGGGCTCGTGGACGGGCTGATGCTGATGATCCATCCGGTGGTGCTGGGGTCGGGGCGCCGGCTTTTCGGGGGTGCGGAGGTGCCCCTGCGGCTTGTCGGCGAGGTGACCTCGACGACCGGGGTCCTGATCGCGACGTACGAGAAGGAGGAGGCATGAAGCTGTACGCGCTCAACATGATCCAGCCGGTGGGCGAGGTCCCGCCGCCGGAGGTGCTGGAGCCCGTTATGGCGGAGATCGCGCAGATCCGGCGGGATCTGGAGTTGCAGGAGTCGTGGGTGTTCGGGCGGGGGCTGCACGGGCCCGAGGCGTCCACGGTGGTGCGGCTGCGGGGGGACGAGGTGGTCGCGACGGACGGGCCGTGGACGGAGGGCAAGGAGCACATCGGCGGCATCACGATCATCCAGGTGGAGGATCTGGACGCGGCGCTGAAGGTGGCGGCGAGGTTCGCGTCGGTGACGGGGCTGCCGATCGAGGTGCGGCCCTTCCAGGGAGAGGTGTGATCGAGGAGGTCTACCGGGAGGAGCACGGGCGGGCGGTGGCCGTGCTGGTCCGGGTCTTCGGGGACGTGGACGTCGCCGAGGACGCGGTGCAGGACGCGTTCGCCGAGGCGGTGCGGAGGTGGCCGGACGACGGGATGCCGCCCAGCCCGGCCGGGTGGATCATCACGACGGCGCGGAACAAGGCGGTCGACCGGCTGCGGCGGGAGGCGGCGCGGGCGGGGAAGCAGGCGCAGGCCGTGATGATGAACATGGATGCCGAGCCGGAGGTCATGGACGACCGGTTGCGGCTGATTTTCACGTGCTGCCATCCGGCGCTGGGGATGCAGGCGCGGGTGGCGTTGACGTTGCGGCTGCTGGGCGGGCTGTCGACGGCGGAGATCGCGCGGGCGTTCCTGGTGCCGGAGGCGACGATGGCGCAGCGGCTCGTCAGGGCGAAGTCGAAGATTCGGGACGCGGGGATTCCGTACCGGGTTCCGGACGAGGAGGAGCTGCCGGGGCGCCTGTCCGGGGTGCTCGCGGTGATCTATCTGGTTTTCAACCAGGGGTATGGCGGGCGCGATGATCTGGCGGCCGAGGCGATCAGGCTGGGGCGGGTTCTCCGGGAGTTGATGCCGGACGAGCCGGAGGTCCTGGGGCTGCTGGCGTTGATGTTGCTTGTGGAGTCGCGCAAGGCCGCGCGGTTCCGCGAGGGTGAGCTGGTGCTCCTTGGCGAGCAGGATCGTGGGTTGTGGGATCGTGTGCTCGTCGAGGAGGGGCAGGCTCTTGTCAGGCGGTGCCTGGAGATCGACCGGCCGGGGCCGTACCAGATTCAGGCGGCCATCAATGCCGTGCACAGTGATGCGGCGGCGGCCGAGGACACTCGGTGGGACCAGATCCTTGAGTTGTACGACCAGTTGATGGTCGCGGCGCCGACTCCGGTGGTGGCGCTCAACCGGGCCGTGGCGGTGGCCGAGGTCCAGGGGGCGAAGGTCGCGCTGGAGCTGGTGGAGCGGCTGGATCTCGGCCGGTACTACCTGTTCCACGCGATCCGGGCGGATCTGCTCCGGCGGCTGGGGCGGGACACGGAGGCCGCCGAAGCGTATGACATGGCCGCCGAGCGGACGGAGAGCGAGGCCGAGAAGGCCTTTCTCGCTCAGGCGCGCAGGCGGCTGATCTCGTAGAGGGCGATGCCCGCGGCGACGCCGGCGTTGAGGGATTCGGCGCGGCCCGGCATCGGGATGGTGACGAGCAGGTCGCACGTGTCGGCGACCAGGCGTCCGAGGCCCTTGCCCTCCGAGCCGACGACCAGCACGAACGGGCCCGACGCGACCTCCAGGTCGGCGACGGTGACGCCGCCGGCCGCGTCCAGCCCGGCGACGAAGCAGCCCGCCTTCTGGTAGGCCTTGAGCTGCCGCGAGAGGTTGGTCGCCTGGGCGACCGGGACGTTCGCCAGGGTTCCGGCGGACGACTTCCACGCGCCCGCGGTGACCCCGGCGGCGCGGCGCTCGGGGACGACGACGCCGGTCGCACCGAACGCGGACGCCGACCGGACGATCGCGCCGAGGTTGCGGGGGTCGGTGATGCCGTCCACCGCGACGATCAGCGGGGCGGTGCCCTGGAGCAGGTCGTCGGGGTGGGCGTACCGGTACGGCTTGACCTGGAGCGCGATGCCCTGGTGGACGGCGCCGTCGGTGAGCCGGTCGAGCTCGTTCTTGCCGGTCTCCAGCAGGGGGATGCGGCGGTCGGCGGCGAGCTGGATCGACTCGCGGACCCGCTCGTCCGTTCCGGACGTCACGTAGAGGGCGGTGCCCGGGACGCCGGCGCGCAGCGCCTCGACGACCGGGTTGCGGCCGGTGACCAGCTCGGGGACCTCGCCGGTGGCGCGCCGCGCGCCCGCGGGGCGGCCGGTGGAGCGCGGCTCGGCGGCCTTGGCCCGCGCGCCCGGCCCGAGGGTCGGGGTGCCGGTGCGCCTGGCGTTCTTGACGGCGCGGGCCTTCTGGCGCTTGCCGTGCCAGTGCCGGTCCTCGGCCTTGGGGGTGGGTCCCTTGCCCTTGCGCTTGGCCATTGTCGATGACGCCCTTCGCGACGATTGCGTGCTCGCCCTCGCGGCTGCCGGGCGGCTCAAGATCTCAGCGGACGGCGAACCCCCGCGAAGGTCCGATTTTATCCGCCCCGCGGAGCCGGACGGTCAGCTGCGCTTCAGCTCCCAGCGGGGGCCCTGCGGGGTGTCCTCGACGACGATGCCGGCCTCCGACAGGCTGTCGCGGATGGCGTCGGCCGCCGCGTAGTCCTTGCGGGCGCGGGCCGCCTGCCGCTGCTCCAGCGCGACGGCGACCAGGGCGTCGACGACGGGGCGCAGGTCCTCGTCGCCCGCCGAGCGCCACTGCGGCGACAGCGGGTCGACGCCGAGGACGTCGGCCATCGCCCGGACGGCCGCCAGGTGCGCGCGCACGGCGTCCCGGTCGCCGGACGCGAGGGCGCTGTTGCCTTCGCGGACGGTCTCGTGCAGCACCGCCAGCGCCTGCGGGACGCCCAGGTCGTCGTCCATCGCGGACGCGAACGCGGGCGGCACGGACGAGGGGGCCGCGGCCCCGACGACCTCGGACGCCCGCGTGACGAAGCCCTCGATCCGCTGGTAGGCGGAGACGGCCTCGGCCAGGGCGGCGTCGGTGTAGTCCATGAGCGACCGGTAGTGGGCCGAGGCGAGGTAGTACCGCACCTCGACCGGACGGGCCTTGCCCAGCAGGTCGGGCAGCAGCACCACGTTGCCGACCGACTTGCTCATCTTCTCGCCGTCGACGGTGAGGAGCCCGTTGTGCAGCCAGTAGCGGGCGAAGCCGTCGCCGGCGGCGCGGGACTGGGCGATCTCGTTCTCGTGGTGCGGGAAGATCAGGTCGACGCCGCCGCCGTGGATGTCGAAGGTGGGCCCGAGGTACTTGGTCGCCATCGCGGAGCATTCGAGGTGCCAGCCGGGACGTCCCTCGCCCCAGGGCGTCTCCCAGGACGGCTCGCCCGGTTTCGCGCCCTTCCAGAGCGCGAAGTCGCGCGGGTCGCGCTTGAGGTCCTCGTTGGGGGTGTCGCCGGTCGGCCGCATGTTCTCCAGCCGCTGGTGCGACAGCGCGCCGTACTCGCCGGCCCACGAGTTGACGTCGAAGTACACGTCGCCGCCCACCGCGTAGGCGTGGCCCTTCTCGATGAGCCGCCGGATCAGCACGATCATCTCCGGGACGTGCCCGGTGGCGCGCGGCTCGATCGTCGGGGGCAGGCAGCCGAGCAGGTCGTAGCCCTGGTTGAACACGCGCTGGTTGCCCTCGGCGACCGCGAACCACGGCATGCCCGTCTCCGCCGCCACCGCGATGATCTTGTCGTCGACGTCGGTGACGTTGCGCGCGAACGTCACCTCGTAGCCGGACGCGCGCAGCCAGCGCAGCAGGACGTCGTAGATGACGCCCGAGCGGAGGTGCCCGATGTGCGGGGCCGCCTGCGGGGTCGCGCCGCACACGTACATCCCCACGCGGCCCTCTTCCAGGGGCTCGAACGTGCGGACGCTACGGGTACCGGTGTCGTAAAGGCGCAGGCTCACACGTTCAGGTTATTGGATACGGGTCCCAACGCGTGGCGCATCGGGGCGGTGCCGTCCGTCCCGTCGTGTCCCGGCCCGTCCCGTCCGGCCGGACGCCGGGTGCGTCAGGGGCCGGGCCGGTCGAGCCGTGCGGCGCGCGAGTCGAGGTAGCGGCGTTCGGGCAGGCTGGTCGTGGTGCGCGCGGCGTCCCGGTACGCGGCGCGCGCGGCGCGCGTGTCCCCGGCCATCTCCAGCAGGTGGGCCCGGACGGCCGCGAGCCGGTGGTGGCCGGACACCCGGGCGTCGCCGTCCAGGGTCCGGAGCAGGTCGAGCCCGGCGGAGGGGCCGTCGACCATCGCGAGCGCGACGGCCTCGTTCAGGGTGACCATCGGGTTCGGGGCGAGGTGCGTCAGCAGCCGGTAGAGCGCGAGGATCTGCGGCCAGTCGGTGTCCTCGGGCCGCGCCGCCTCGGCGTGGACGGCGGCGATCGCGGCCTGGACCTGGTACGGGCCCGGCGGCGACCAGGTGAGCGCGTCGGTGATCAGCGCGGTGCCCTCGCCGATGGCGTCCCGGCGCCAGAGCGTCCGGTCCTGCTCGGCGAGCGGGATCAGCATCCCGTCGCGGCCGGTCCGGGCGGCCCGCCGGGCGTCGGTGAGCAGCATCAGCGCGAGCAGCCCGGCGGTCTCGCCGTCGCCGGGCAGCAGCCCGTGCAGGGCGCGCGCGAGCCTGACCGCCTCGGCCGTGAGGTCGGTCCGCTGCAGGTCGGGGCCGCTGGACGCGGTGTATCCCTCGTTGAAGACCAGGTACAGGACGTGCAGGACGGCCCGCAGCCGCTCGTCCCGCTCCGCCGGGGGCGGCATGGCGAACCGCGCTCCTGCCGCCTTGATCTTCTGCTTGGCGCGGCTGACCCGCTGCGCCATCGTCGCCTCCGGGACGAGGAACGCGCGGGCGATCTGCGCCGTCGTCAGCCCGCCGACCGCGCGCAGCGTCAGCGCGACCTGCGAGGACGGCGACAGCGACGGGTGGCAGCACAGGAGCAGCAGGGTGAGCGTGTCGTCGCGGTCGCCGGGCCGCTCCTCGTCCGGTCCCGGCTCGTCCCGCTCGTCCGCGGCCACGGCGGCCTCGCGGTCGCGGCGGGCCCGCTCGCTGCGCCACTGGTCGGTGAGCCGCCGGGTCGCGACCGTCAGCAGCCAGCCGCGCGGGTTCTCCGGCACGCCGTCCCCCGGCCACTGGACGGCGGCGGCGAGCAGCGCCTCCTGCACGGCGTCCTCGCAGGCGTCGAACGCGCCGTGGCGGCGCACGAGCGTGCCGAGGACCTGCGGCGCGAGCGTGCGCAGCAACTCCTCGGCGACGCCGCCGCCCATGGCCGGGGGCGTGCTCACATCTCCGTCCCGGACTGGTTCATGACCGCCCGGACCTCCATGTGCCCGCCGTACCGGACGTCCGGCCACCGCCGGGCGATCTCCACGGCGCGCTCCTCGGTCTCGCAGTCGACGGTGAGGTAGCCGGCGAAATGCTCCTTGGCCTCCAGGAACGGCCCGTCCGTCACGGCCGGCCGCCCGCCCCGCTCCCGCACGGTCCTGGTCGTGGACGGGTCCGTGAGCGCCTCCCCGCCGACCCACTCCCCCGACTCCTGCAGCTCCTTCATGATCGCGCCGACCTCGGCGAACAGCGTGTCGCGCTCGGCCTCGCCCAGTTCCTCGACGAAGCCGGGACGGTTGTAGATCAGCAGCATGTACTTCACGGGTTCTCCTCGATCGTGGCGGCCCCGGCGGGGCCGGTCACAGCAGGATCGGAGCGGACGGCGCGTTCTCGACATCCCGGCCGGGATATTTTTCAGGAAGTTTCGGCCATGTCCCTGACCCGGTGGCACACGACGGTGAACGCCAGCGCGTCCGGCATCTGCGCGGCGACGGTCATCAGGTCCGCGCGGCCGGGACGCGCGCACACGGTCACCAGGCCGTTCTCGATCACGATGTCGCGGACGGCGCTCCACGGCAGCCGCTCGCCGTCCTTCTCGACACCGTCCATGTCCACCGCGAACGGGCCGAACCAGACCGCCTCCCCCGCCTTCACCTCCGCGAGGCGGCGCGGGACGATCCGGGCCGTCACCTCCCGCGCGACGGCCACGCCGAGGGCCCGGACGTCGGGAATGTCGTCGCCGAGCCGCAGGATGCTCCCGTCGTCCGCGACGATCGTGAAGCGCCACCGGATGCGCCCGCCCGGCCCGCCGGGGACGCCGGAGACCGTCACCGAGACCAACTCGTCCCACGTGTAGAGGGACTCGCCGCCCGGCCCGTCGACCGACAGGCCGCCGGTGTGCAGGCGGGCGACCCTGGTGCGCAGGCGCGGGCGGTCGCGGCCGGCGATCCACCCGGCCGCCGCCGCGTACCCCATCGAGAGCACGAGCGCCGGGACGCCCACCCACCACACGCGGTCGCGCAGGTAGACGACGGCCGCGGGGATCAGCGCCGCCGCGGCCAGGCTCAGCAGCGCCAGCCACCCCCACGTGCGGCGGCCGGCGGACCGCCCGTCGAAGACCCGGACCGGTTCGCCGAGCCGGTCCCGGGGAAGCGCCGCCACCGCGCTACCCGGCCGTGCGGGTCCGCGCCGCGCTCCCGACCCTGCCGTGCGGCATCCCCTGCCCTCCCGTTGGCGTGTCGACGCCCATACCGTACGTCTCCCCGCTTATCGTGCGCAGCGACAAGCTGATCACCAAGAAGTTGCGGTTCGGCTCCGTCCCCGCTGGTTAATCTCGGCGGAGGACCCCTCCCTTCCGGAACGAGAGACATGCCATCTGACTCCTCCCGGCCCTCCTACACGCCGGTGCAGCGGCGGCTGCTGACCGCCGTCGCCGGCCTCGTCGTCGCCGCGCTGGCGGGCGGCGCGTTCGCGCTGACCTACGACACGCTCCGCGAGCTCGCCCTCGCGGGCCGGGTGAGCCGCCGCTGGGCGCCTCTGTACCCGGCGATGGCGGACACGCTCACCGTGCTGACGATCCTGTCGCTCGTCGTGACCCGCAACGCCCGCTGGTGGACGCGGCTGCTCCGCTGGACGCTGCTGATCGTCCTCGTCGCGGGCGGCGCGGCGATCTCCGTCCAGCGCTCGGTCCGGGGCTTCGCGGAGCTGCCGGACGACGCGCTGCGCGCGGGCGTGGCGGTGGCGCCGCACGTCATGCTGGTGCTCGCGGTGTGGCTGTGGCTGACGATGTTCAAGCAGATCCGCGTGGCGCGTCCCCCGGCCGAGGAGGCCGCGCCCGCCGAGACGCAGCGCGGCCACGTCAAGGTCCTGGAGCCCGCGCCGCCGCCGCTCGCGCTGGCGGCCCCCTCGGACGAGGAGCCGGAGTCCGATCCCTCGCTGGTCTTCCTGGACGAGCCCGCAGCAGAGCCCGGGCCCGCACCAGAGCCCGGGCCCGCGCCGGAGCAGGAGCCGGAGCCGGAGCCCGAACGCGAGCCGGAGCCCGAGCCGGTCCCGCCGTTCCAGGCCGAGGAGACCGCCGACGACGGAACGCACGAGCCGGAGGAGTTCGAACCGGTCGCGTACGAGGAGAGCCTGTCGTCCGAGCCGGCCCCGCCGCTCGACCCGCTGCCGGAGCCGCGCCCGCCGCTCGACCCGGCCCCGGCGTCGCTGCCCACCGACGTCGAACTCGTCCGGAGCCGCGGCCGCGCCGGCGAGGAGGAGGCCCCGGTCGCGGCGACGACCCGCCCCGACATCGTCATGCCCGCGCCCTACGGCCCCGGCGGCGACGAGGACGACCACGACGCCCCGCCCGCCGACCGCGCCGAGGACCCGGACGCCGACGACACGAACCCGCCCCCGGCGAGCAACTTCCGCAGCGGCCCCACCCCGCCCGTCGACTAGGGCCTGTTCGTCGACTAGCCCGGCGGGTCCCGGGTAGTGAGGCGGCATGAGCGCCCTCCTCGCTCGGCTTCTCGACGACGCCGCGCTCTGCCCACCGGGCCGCGCCCCGGCGGACGCGGCGCTGCCCGCCCACCGGGAGGCCGCCCGCGACCGGGTCGTCGGCCGGTTACGGTGTCCGGCGTCCCGGTTCGCCGAACTGCGGCCCCGTCTGGTCCCGGAGGACTTCCTCGACCTCGTCCTGGTCGCCGACACCGGGATCGAGGGCCTGCCGGACGCCCTGGACGCCGTGTGCGCGGAGCCGCGCGTCCGGCCGTCGGCCGTGGAGATCGCCCTGCCCGGCGACGCGGACCAGGCGCGGGCCACCGCCGTCATGCTCGCCCGGCTCCCGGACGGGTCGCGGGCGCACATCGGGGTGCGCCGCTCGCCCGGCCGGCGCGAGGCCCTGGACCGCATCGCCGCCGCCCGCGCCCGCGGCGCCGACCTGGGCGCCCACCACCGCCCGGACGGCCCGCCCGCCGACACGGCGGCCTTCATCCGGGCCTGCGCCGACCGCGATCTCCCCTTCACCATCGCGGCGCCCTCCGGCCGCGGCGTCCCGAACCTCCTGCTGGCCGCGGCGGCGGCCACGGGCCAGGGAGCCGACGGCGCTGTCCTGGGGGCGCTTGAGCGGAAGGACCCGGACGGGGTCGCCGGGGAACTGGCCGGGCTGCCCGGGGAGACGGCGCGGGCGATGCGGCGATCGCTGGTGGCCGTGAGCGTGCCAGATCTCGGGGACGCAATGGACGCCCTGGCCCTGATCAGGAAAGCGGCCTTTTCCCCGTCCGGTCGCTGACCATCGCGGGCGGCGCCGCGGACCGGATGAAAGGGCATCACCGGGGAAGATATGTGTCCATGACGACCGTTTCGTGGGTTACGGGCAGTCAGGACGGCGGCTTCGGAGTCGAGAACCTGCCGTACGGGGTGTTCGCCCGGCGGGGGGAGCTTCCCCGCGTCGGCGTGGCGATCGGGGAGCACGTCCTCGACCTCGCCGCGCTGTCGGCCGCGGGGCTCGTGGAGGACCGCCGGTACTTCGCGTCCGGCTCGCTGAACGCCTTCATGGTCGCGGGACGGGCCGCCTGGCAGGCGAACCGGGAGCGGCTGACGGAGCTGCTCACCGACGAGGCCCACCGCGACCGGGTGGAGCCGCACCTGGTCCCCGTCGCGGACGTGGAGCTCCTGAGGCCGTTCGTGGTCGCGGACTACGTCGACTTCTTCTCCTCGGAGCACCACGCCGCCAACGCGGGCCGGATCTTCCGCCCGGACGGCGACCCGCTGCCGCCGAACTGGAAGCGGCTGCCGGTCGGCTACCACGGCCGGTCCGGGACCGTGTACCCGTCCGGGACGCCGGTCATCCGGCCGTGCGGGCAGCGCCGGACGCCCGGCGACCTGGAGCCCTCGTTCGGCCCGTCGCTGCGGCTCGACTTCGAGGCGGAGGTCGGGTTCGTGGCGGGCGTCCCGTCCGCGGCGGGGCGCGGCGTCCCGGCGGGCGCGTTCCGCGACCACGTGTTCGGGTTCGTCCTGGTGAACGACTGGAGCGCCCGCGACCTCCAGGAGTGGGAGTCGCGGCCGCTCGGCCCGTTCCTCGGCAAGTCGTTCGCGACGTCGATCTCGCCGTGGGTGGTGCCGGTCGCGGCGCTGGAGCCGGCGCGCGTCGACCCGCCCGTCCAGGACCCGGAGCCGCTGCCGTACCTGCGGTGCGACGAGCCGTGGGGGCTGGACCTGCACCTGGAGGTCGAGATCAACGGGCAGGTGGCGGCGCGGCCGCGGTTCGCGCCCATGTACTGGACGTCACCGCAGCAGCTCGCGCACGCGACGGTCAACGGCGCGCCGCTGCGCACCGGCGACCTGTTCGCGTCCGGGACGGTGTCGGGCCCTGAACGCGATCAGCGCGGCTGCCTGCTGGAGCTCACCTGGAACGGCCAGGAGCCCCTGGAACTGGACGACGGCACGAAACGCGCGTGGCTGGAGGACGGCGACACGGTGACGATCCGCGCCCGGGCTCCGGGGGCGTCGGGCTCCCGCATCAGCCTGGGCGAGGTGACCGGGACCGTCCATCCGGCCCAGGGCTGACGCCGTCAGGCGGACGGGAGGACCAGGGCGGTGGCGATCGCGGCCAGCCCTTCGCCACGGCCGGTCAGACCGAGGCCGTCGGTGGTGGTGGCGGAGATCGTGACGGGGGCGCCGCCCAGCGCCTCGGTCAGGGTCTTCTCGGCCTCCGCGCGGCGCTTGCCGATCTTCGGGCGGTTGCCGATGACCTGGACGGAGACGTTGCCGATCGTGAACCCCGCGGCGGCGACACGGCGGGCGACCTCGCGCAGCAGGTCGACGCCGGACGCGCCGGACCAGCGGGGATCGGCCGTGCCGAATACGGCGCCGAGATCACCCAGCCCGCAGGCCGACAGGAGGGCGTCGCACGCTGCGTGCGCGGCGACGTCGCCGTCGGAGTGGCCCGCGAGACCGTGGCCTTCGCCGGGCCAGTCGAGGCCCGCGACCCGGAGCGGGCGCGGGGCGGACGAGAACGGGTGGACGTCGGTTCCGACGCCCACCCGTGGAAGCCGCTCGGTCAACTCGGCCGGCCGGTCAGCTGGCCAGGACCTCGTCGAGCAGGGCCTCGGCCTTGTCCTCGTTGGTCTTCTCGGCGAGCGCGAGCTCGCTGACCAGGATCTGGCGCGCCTTGGCCAGCATGCGCTTCTCGCCGGCCGACAGGCCGCGCTCCTTGTCGCGCCGCCAGAGGTCGCGCACGACCTCGGCGACCTTGTTGACATCGCCGGAAGCGAGCTTCTCAAGGTTCGCCTTGTACCGGCGCGACCAGTTGGTGGGCTCTTCGGTGTAGGGTGCGCGGAGCACCTCGAACACCTTCTCCAGCCCGTCCTGGCCGACGACGTCCCGGACGCCCACGTCCTCGACATTCTCGACCGGGACCCGCACTGTCAGGTCACCCTTGTCAACCTTCAGAACCAGATAGGTCCTGTCCTCACCCTTGATGGTGCGAGTCTCGATGGCCTCGATCCGAGCAGCCCCATGGTGGGGGTAGACGACGGTGTCGCCGACCTGGAAAGTCATGTGACAAGTACCCCTTCCGCTAGAACCAGGGTAGCACGGAAACGAGGGTGTCCGAACCGACGTTCCCGACAAATGCCCAGGTCAAACCGCATTCTGGGGTATTGACAAAGCCCTTTATCGGTGCATCGCCGTCCAGTTCCCCCCACTCAGCGTAGCCGACGGGGCACTCTGCCTGCGCCGGAGCGCCATTACCGGTAAGCAGTCCCCGGTTACAAGCATCGTTCACCGGAACGCGCGGACGGGTTCCATACTGGGATGTGAACATGCCGGGTCGCGCGGGTACGAAGCGCCCGGAAGGGCCCGAACGGGACGGCGTCCCGTGGCACCGGGTCCGCGAGGGAGGTGCTGCGTGAGGCCGGACGGCGGCGACCCGGAGCCCGACGACTACGGGCTTCCGCGCATTGACGTCGTCGTGCCCGACGACGCCCGCGAGCTGGAGCGGGACGTGGTCGCCTACCGCCGCGAGGAGCGCCGCCGCCGGCGCCGCGAGCGGACCCGCCGCCTCGTGCGCCCGTTCACCCGCTTCGGCGTCGCCATCCCGATCATCGCGGGCGCGCTGCTCGTCGCGCTGCTCAGCGGCGTGCTGATGACGGCGTTCGGGCCGCGTCCCGCGCCCCGCCCGACGGGCGCCCAGCTGGCCCCGCGCCCGTCCGCGAGCCCCGGCGAGGTCGGCGGGCTGCTGCCGGACCGGCAGGTCGACCTGGTGGCCGGCGACCACACGCCGAAGCGGCTGATCGACCTGCGCCCCGGCGTGATCGCGATCGCCCCGCCCGGGTACCGGTGCGAGAACCTCGTCGCGGAGCTGGCCGGCCGGACGCAGGCGTCCACGCTGAACTTCTACCTCGTCGCCGACCCGCGCCCCGCCGGCGACCGCGACCCCGTGCCGCTGAAGGAGCTCAAGGCGTGCGCGGGCACCGCCCACAACGGGACGCCGCAGATCCTCGACGACCGCGACGGCGTCCTCGCCGGCTCCTACTCGCCCGCGCCCGGCACGCCCGGCCCGACGG
The DNA here is from genome assembly GCF_039871695.1 of Actinomadura sp. B10D3. NCBI lineage: Bacteria > Bacillati > Actinomycetota > Actinomycetes > Streptosporangiales > Thermomonosporaceae > Actinomadura > Actinomadura sp. B10D3. Next base: position 175,999 of record NZ_JBDPLY010000016.1, on the reverse strand, counting down.
GCTCCTCGCTCACCGCCGTGTTCGTCCAGCCGGACGGCGTCGTCACCGAGGTCGTCCACGCGCCGCGCCCCGGTCCGGAGCTGACCGCGAAGGTGGAGTCGCTGCGCACGGGTTGAGCACACCTCAGGCCGACTGGCAGGGCGTGTCGGCCACCCCGGGGAGGGGGTACCGGCATGACCTCGGTACGCTTCCCCTGGCGTGTCTCACGCCGCCCCACAACCTTCCGCCATGTTCTGGTACCGATATCTCGCGAGGAGACCGACGCCGTGATCCGTAACAGCCGCCGAGTGGTCGTGCTCGCCGTCGCGGGCGCCGTCGCCATCGCGCCGGTGGTCTCCGGCTGCGGCGCCGGCGAGCAGCCACAGAGCGCCGCCCCGACGCAGCTCACCGAGGGCGTCAACGTGACGGTCCCGAAGAACAGGCCGGGCGCGGCGCAGATCGATCTGCGCAACATGTTCCTGCTGGTGCCCGAGCCCGGCAAGGCCGTCGCGCCGGGCACCTCGCTGCCCCTCTACGGCGCGATCATCAACCAGGTGAAGGGGCGGGCCGACCGGCTGGTCGCGGTCAGCTCGCCGGCGTTCGGCGGCCCGGCCAAGATCGGTGGCGGCGGTCTGGTGCTGCCGCCCGCCGCCCCGGACGGGACGGGCAGCTTCACGCGGCTGCTCGGCACGCCGTCCCCGACGCCGACCCCGACCCGGCAGACACGCCGGCCGGGCGGCACGCCGACCCCCGGGGCGACGCAGCAGCCCACGGGGCAGGGCGCCACGCCCGAGCCCACCGGCCAGGGCGCCACACCGGACGTGTCCGAGACGCCGACGTCCGGCAACACGGTGAGCCCGCGGCAGACCGTCCCGGCGCCCCAGGGCGGCGAGCAGCAGCCCCTGGTGGTGCTGCCGTCGCTAAAGGAGGAACTGCACGCCGGCGCGTCGGTGCCGTTGACGATGCAGTTCGAGAAGGCCGGCTCCGTCGAGTTCCAGGTGCCCCTCGTGCCGCGGCAGGACGAGTACGTCTCCTACCCGCTCCCCAGCACCCCGACCCCGACCCCCACGCCGCAGACCCCGGGCAACCAGACCCCCGGCAGCGAGACCCCCGGCGCCCAGACGCCCGGCGGTGAGACCCCCGGCGGCCAGACGCCGGGCGGAGCCACGACCCCGGCGCAGCCGAACGGCACCGAGTCCCCCGCCGCCGGAGAGCCCCCCACCGCCGGCCACTGACCCGCGAGAACGCCGAACGGCCCGTCCCCACAAGGACGGGCCGTTCTCGCGTTCGACAGGTCGTTCTCGTCAGACGAATGACAAGTTCGAGCCGTGCTCCTGCGAAGGGCCGGCCACTGCACTGAACGTGAACCCCGGTTCGCCCGGTCGCGTCGAAAGATCATGTAAGTGTCGGCGACCGGAAGGAGCCCTCTGCCATGAACGGTTTGGCTCTCACGTTCTTCGCCTTCGCGGGTCTGCTACTCGTTCTGGCTTTGGCGAGCCGGCGGAGCGTATGGCACGGGACCCACGGGTGGATGTACCGCAACCCCGAGGCCAACGAGCCGTCGGACGCGGCGTTCGGGTTCATGCGCGGTTTGTACCTCCTGCTTGCGTTCCTCGTCGCGATGGCGGGGGTGTGGATGATGTCCATCGATGACGACAAGCCCGACCCGGTCGACAGGGAGCGCGAGCTTTCGCAGCTTTCCACCCGATTCGCTCCGCCGACTCCGTCGCCCGGTCCGGACAAGGCCCGTACCTACAGCCGCTCCGAAATACGAGCGGTGGCCATGCAGGTCAAGACCACCATCGAGCAGCAGCGAGGCTCCCCGTTCGTGATCGGTCCGGACGTGATCAGGATGGTCCATGGAGCCAGTCAGGGAAATGTCCGGATCAACCGCCTCCGGACCAAAGAACCGGGTACTGACAAATTCGAGCTGACCAATATCAAGAAGAAGAACCCGGTCTGCCTCATCGCGAAGTCAGGAGCAAGCTGGTACTTCGAGGAAGCCAGCGTGCGCAATGGACGGTGTTCCACCGGGTCGGGCGACGCCAAGTCCGATTGACGCCGGGCACGCCGAGGCCGCGTGACCGGCGGCCCGTTCATGATCCAACAGCACCACAGAAGCGGACTTTGGTCTAATTCTCTTGGAAGGCTGTGGAATAGCGACGCTCAACCTGTCTTCCGGCGATCTCCCGGGGACTCCAACGGCGCTCGGCCACACTCACGCCCCTGGTGCTCGCTCGGGCGGTGGGTAGCGGCAGGTCAGACGCTGTCGGGTGGAGCGTGGACGGTGATGAACAGGTGCATCCATGCGTCGTGCCAGGGCCGGTGGCAGTCGAGATCTCACGCGGTTTCTCATTGTTTCGCGACTGATCACACGCTCATGTGCCCTCGATGTGCCCTCACAGCCATGGCGCAACACGCGTTGCTCCGCACGGTCTTGCTTGGCATCTCCGACTCAACGGGGTGCAAAACAATCCGAGCGAAGGAGCTTCACCATGCGACGCGTTCTCACCGCGCCCAAGCCCGACACCCTCATCATCGAGGCCGGTTCGGCCAACGTGCGGATCGTCGTCGACGAACTCCGCAAGAAGAACGTCGAGGCCACCCTCGACGCCAGCGGCTCCCACTTCGAGGAGGCCGTCAACAAGGCCACCCTGGTCGGCAACACGCTGACCGTTCCCGCCATCACCGGCGGCGTCGTCACCGGCGGCGTCGTCACCGGCGGCAAGGTCATCAGCGGCGCCGACGACATCAGGGACAACATCTCCTTCGGGACCATCTTCGGATCCGTTGTCATCGGCAACGGAAATAGGATCACCAGCGTCGGGGGCCGAACCGTCGTCAACGGTCGTGCCGCTGGCACCGCCACAGGGCACATGACAGTCATCGTCCGGATCCCCCAGGGCCTCCGGGTCACCGCGAAGATCCGCAGCGGCGACATCACCGCCTCCGGCCTGCTGACCAACGCCGACCTGCACACCAGCGGCGGCGACATCCTCGTCGACAACGTCGACGGAACCACCGTGCTCAAGACCGAAGGCGGCGATGTCGTCATCGACAACACCAGCGGCGTGCTCAACGCCACGACCTCCGGCGGGAACGTCACCGCCCGGCGGGTCACCGACGACGCCGCCCTCAAAACCTTGGGCGGCAACATCTACGCGCACGCCGACAACCCGAACGAGCTGTCCGCCACCACCTCAGGCGGCGACATCACCATCTCGGGCCACTACGGCCCGGGCACCGTGACCGCCAGCACTTCCTGCGGGAGCGTCCACTTCTCATAGCGATCAACGATCGCCTCACTCGCAGGGCCCGGCTACCACCGGGCCCTGCACTCGTTCGGCAGCGATGGCAAGCGATCAGGACTCGCCGTGGCCATCCCGCCATCCCATGTCCCATCAGATCGTAGCGACCCTTGCACAAGGGGCGGCTGCTCAAATCGCGGGGGGCTCTGCACCCGCGCGCATGAGAACGGCCCGTCCCCAGGACGGGCCGTTCTGCCATGGACGTGTTGGTCTCGGTCACAGCGTTCCGTTTAGGGCTCGAACTTGTAGCCGAGGCCGCGGACGGTGACGATGTAGCGCGGCGCGGACGGCTCCTCCTCGATCTTGGCGCGGAGCCGCTTGATGTGGACGTCCAGCGTCTTGGTGTCGCCCACGTAGTCGGCGCCCCACACGCGGTCGATGAGCTGCATCCGGGTGAGGACGCGCCCGGCGTTGCGCAGCAGCACCTCCAGCAGCTCGAACTCCTTGAGCGGAAGCTGGACGGGCTCCCCGCCGACGCTGACGACGTGCCGTTCGACGTCCATCCGGACCGGGCCGGCCTCCAGCGTCGCCGGGGCGGGCTCCTCCACCTCGCCCTGGCGGCGCAGGACGGCGCGCATCCGCGCGATCAGCTCCCGGGTGGAGAACGGCTTGGTGACGTAGTCGTCGGCGCCGAGCTCCAGCCCGACGACCTTGTCGACCTCGCTGTCCTTGGCGGTCAGCATGATCACCGGCACGCTGGACTTGGCGCGCAGTTCCCGGCACACCTCGGTGCCGGGCAGGCCCGGCAGCATCAGGTCGAGGAGCACGAGGTCGGCACCGTTGCGCTCGAAGATGTCCAGCGCGTCGGGGCCGGTGGCGGCGACGGCCACCTCGAAGCCCTCCTTGCGCAGGTTGTACGACAGTGCGTCGCTGAACGACTCCTCGTCTTCCACGACGAGCACGCGGGTCACGGTGTTGCCTCCCGGCGGGTGTTCTCTGGGGAACTGGCGTTGGTCTCCGCGGAGGGACGGCGGGGGGTGTCGAGCAGCGGGAGCCGGATCGTGAACGTCGACCCGTGCCCCTCCTTGCTCCACACCGTCACGTCGCCGCCGTGCTTGCCGGCGACGTGCTTGACGATGGCGAGCCCGAGCCCGGTGCCGCCGGTCTGGCGGGAGCGGGCGGGGTCGATCCGGTAGAACCGCTCGAAGATCCGCTCGATCTCCGCGTCCGGTATGCCGATGCCCTGGTCGGTCACGTTCACCTCGACGTGCCAGTGGTCGCTCTTGCGGGTCGACACGACGACGCGGGTGTGCTCGGGGCTGTAGGCGACGGCGTTGTCGACGAGGTTGCGCAGCGCGGTGACCAGCAGCTCCTGGTCGGCGCGGACCCGCAGGCCGTCCTCGCCGCCGGAGGCGAGCTCGATGTCCTTGGCGGACGCCTTGATCCGGCAGCGTTCGAGCGCCTCGGCCATCACCTCGTCCATGTCGACCGGGGCGAGCTCGGGCAGCGGCTCGTCGCCCTGGACCCGCGACAGCGTCATGAGGTCCTGGACGAGGTTGGTGAGCCGCACCGACTCGTACTGCATCCGCCCGGCGAACCGGCGGACGGCGTCGGGGTCGTCGGCGGCGCCCTCGACGGTCTCGGCGAGCAGCGCCAGCGCCCCGACCGGGGTCTTCAGCTCGTGGCTGACGTTGGCGACGAAGTCGCGGCGGATGGCCTCGGTGCGGTGCATGTCGGTGAGGTCCTCGGCGAGCACCAGGACGAGCCCGTGCGACCCGAGCGGCGCGACCCGGACGGCGAACCAGCGGCCGTCCGCGCGGCCGCGCGGCCCCGACGGCGCGACCTGGATCTCGCTCTCGCGGATCTCGCCGTCCCGGCGGACGAGCCGGGCCATCGCCAGCACCTCGTCCACGACCAGGCGGTCTCCGCTGACCAGCCCGTACGCCCGTGCGGCCGAGCTGGCCCGCAGCACCCGGTCCTCGCCGTCCACGACCACCGCCGAGGACCGCAGGACGCTGAGCACCGAGGCGACGCCGGGGGGCAGGCTGCCCACCGGTGCCGCCGGAACCGCCGCCCGCTGGACCCGCTCGCTCACGCGCACCGCCAATCCAGTCGTGAGCCCGATCGCGAGCCCGGCGAGCCCGGCCAGGCTCGCGACCATCTCGACCTCCACACCTCGGATCGTAAGCGGCGATCGGGCCGATCCTTTACCGCGGACCTGGTCGGCGACCTCTCGTTCCTCCAAAGTTCACTTTGTTCTCGGGGGGTGTTCACGGTCATGCGGCAGGCTGTGGCGTGGGCGAGTCCGCCCGGCCCCCGGAGGGTCCGGCACCAGACCAAAGGATCTTCAATTGCGCGACGCCTACCACGAGGAACTCGACTCCCTCACCGACAGCCTGGTGGAGATGACCCGCCTCGTACGGTCCGCGATGGCCCGTGCGGTGACCGCGCTCCTGGACGCCGACCTGCGGCTGTCGGAGGAGGTCATCAGCGGGGACGAGCACGTCAACAAGATCGACGCCGGCATCGAGGCGACCGTGTTCGACCTGATGGCGCGCCAGCAGCCGGTCGCCGGCGACCTGCGCACGCTGATCACGGCGCTGCGGATGAGCGGGGACCTGGAGCGCATGGGCGACCTCGCCGTGCACATCGCCAAGACGGCCCGGCGCCGGCACCCGGAGTCGGCCGTCCCGCCGGAGCTGCAGGCGACCGTCCTGGAGATGGGGCAGATCGCCGAGCGCATGATCGCCAAGACGGGCAGCGTGATCGCGTCGCAGGACGTGGAGATGGGCCTGGAGCTGGACGCCGACGACGACCAGATGGACCGCCTCCACCGCCGCCTGTTCGACATCCTGCTGTCCCCGAAGTGGCGGCACGGCGTCGAGCCCGCCGTCGACATCACGCTCGCCGGCCGCTACTTCGAGCGCTTCGCCGACCACGCCGTGCACGTCGCCGAGAACGTCGTCTACCTGGTCACGGGGCAGCGGCCCGAGGAGATCAACGAGCTGCCCTGACCCGCGGGCCTGGACGGCTTGATCATCACGCGTTAGCTTGCGCCTCATGAGACCGATGCGGGCGCTGGTCCGGACCCTGGCCGTGGCGGGAGCGTGCGGGGCGGTGATCGCGACGTCGCCGGCGGTGCCGGGCACCGCGCGGGCGGCGACCGGCGGGCCCGGCTGGCGGCTCACGCCGACGGGCAGCGACGCGCGTTTCCGCGGGCTGGCGGCGGTCAGCGGGACGGTCGCCTGGCTGGCCGGCAGCGGCGGGACCGTCCTGCGGACGACCGACGCCGGCCGCACGTGGCAGGACGTCGCCCCGCCGGGCGCGGCCGGGCTGGAGTTCCGCGACATCGAGGCGTTCGACGCGCGGCGGGCGGTCGTCCTCGCCATCGGCGAAGGCGACGCGTCCCGCGTCTACGCGACCTCGGACGGCGGCAAGAGCTGGACGCTCGGGTTCAAGAACGACGACCCCCGGGCGTTCTACGACTGCGTCACGTTCTTCGACTCCCGGCACGGGCTGGCCATGAGCGACCCGGTCGGCGGCCGGTTCCGGATCATCTCCACCAGCGACGCCGGGCGTACCTGGCGCGTGCTGCCGGCCGAGGGGATGCCGCCGGCGCTGGAGGGCGAGGCCGGGTTCGCCGCCAGCGGGCAGTGCCTGGTGAGCCACGGGTCCCGGGACGTGTGGCTCGCGACGGGCGGCGGCTCCCGTTCGCGGGTGTTCCATTCCCGTGACCGCGGCCTCACCTGGACGGTCGCCGACACGCCGCTGCCGAGCAGCCCGTCCCAGGGGGTGTTCGCGGTGGCGTTCCGCGACGCCCGGCACGGCGTCGCGGTCGGCGGCGACTACCGGCCCGGCGAGCCGTCCCCGACGGCCGCGGCGACGACCTCCGACGGGGGCCGCACGTGGCGGGCGGCGCGCCGTCCACCGACGGAGTACCGGTCGGGGCTCGGCCACCTCGGCCCGGCCGCGCTGGCCGTGGGCCCGACGGGAAGCGACGGCTCCCTGGACGGGGGCCGCACCTGGACCCGGTTCGACACCGGAAGCTTCGACACCGTCGACTGCGTGGCGGGCGGCTGCTGGGCGGCCGGCGAGAAGGGCCGCGCGGCCCGCCTCACCTTCATCCTCACCGGGTAGGGCTTGCGGGGCTGGTGCTGGCCGTCCACATCCACCGCGGGGACCGGCGGGCGGCCACCGCCCTGCCGTCGCAGGTGGCACAGGACGCATGACGGGTCGCCAGCAGGGGCCGCCGCCCGCGGCGGCCCCTGTCCGGCTTACTTCTTGCGGCCGCGCTTGGACTTCGGGGCGTCCTTGGGGGCGACCGGCGGCTTGGCGGCGCCCTGGTTCTTCACGGCCTCGATGGCGGCCTTGGCGGCGGCCGGGTCCAGGTACTCGCCGCCGCGCTTGAGCGGGGCGAAGTCGTCGTCCAGCTCGTAGACGAGGGGGATGCCGGTCGGGATGTTGAGCCCGACGATCTGCTCGTCGGAGACGTCGTCCAGGTGCTTGACCAGGGCGCGCAGTGAGTTCCCGTGCGCGGCGACCAGGACGGTCTTCCCGGCGGCGAGGTCGGGGACGATCGCGTCGTACCAGTACGGCAGGAGCCGGTCGACGACGTCCGCCAGGCACTCCGAGCGGGGGATCAGCTCGGACGGCAACTCGGCGTAGCGGAGGTCGTTGACCTGAGAGAGGGGGTCGTCGTCCTTGATGGGCGGCGGCGGGGTGTCATAGGACCGGCGCCACGTCATGAACTGCTCTTCGCCGAACTCCTCGCGCGTCTGCGCCTTGTTCTTGCCCTGGAGGGCGCCGTAGTGGCGCTCGTTGAGGCGCCAGGAGCGCTTGACGGGGATCCAGAGCAGGTCGGCCACGTCCAGCGCGATGTTCGCGGTGCGGATGGCCCGCTTCAGCAGCGAGGTGTGCAGCACGTCGGGGGTGATGTCGGCGTCGAGCAGCAGGTCGCCGCCCTTGGTCGCCTCGCTCTCGCCCTTCGCGGACAGGTCGACGTCCACCCAGCCGGTGAACAGCCCTTCCGCGTTCCAGACGCTTTCGCCATGCCGGAGCAATACCAGGGTCGCCATGGGACCAGAGCCTATCGGCCCGGTGCGGGTCACTCGCGGTTGGCCGGGTCCGCGAAGGAGGCGAAGGCCTGGAGGTTGGCGAGGCTCTCGCCGCGCTTGACGCGCCAGTCCCACTCGCGCTGGATGGACGACTTGAACCCGCGCTCCAGCGCCTTGTCGAAGTTCTCGTCGGAGTAGGTGAGGACGCAGCCGAGGAGCCGGTCGATCTCGTCCGGGGAGACCGATTCGAGCGGCACCTTCCCGACGAGATGGACGTCGCCGACGTCGTCGAGGGCGAACGCGACCCCGTACATGCGGCCGTTCTTCTCCAGGAGGAACCGGTAGAACTCGGCGTGGTTCTCATCAGGGCGGCGGCAGAAGAACGCCTCGACGTGCAGCGAGTGGTCGCCGACGATCAGCCACGTCATGGTGGCGAGCTTGTGCTGCCCGGGGAGCTTGACGAAGAACGCGTTCTCGCGCGGCTCGTCGAACTCCAGGTCGGCCGCCTGGAGCGCCTTCCGGATGGTGTCGACGGTGTCGCTCATGCGGTGACCTCCGCGGAGGGAGCGGCGTGGGCGGCCGGGATCGTCATGGCACCGGTATACACGTCCAGGAGGCGGTCGACGGTGGCGTCCCAGCCGAAGCCGTCCGCGTGCCGGACGGCGCCGCGGGCGAGGCGGGCGTGCAGGCCGGGCCGGTCGTGCAGGCGGCGCAGGACCGCCGCGTAGTCGGCCGGGTCGTGGCCGGGGATCAGCACGCCGGACTCGCCGTCCGCGACGGCCGTGCAGAGCCCGCCGACGCGGGACGCGACGACCGGGGTGCCGCAGGCCTGGGACTCGACGGCGACCAGGCCGAACGACTCGCTGTGGGACGGGACGACCGTGACGTCCGCGGCCCGGTACCAGTCGGCCAGCTCGTCCTGCGGGCTCGGCGGCTCGAACCGCATGACGTCGGAGATGCCCAGCGCGGCGGCGAGGGACTGCAGGCCCTCGGGGCGGCACCGCCCGGAGCCGCTGGGTCCCCCGACGACGGCGACGACGAGTTTGCGGCGCAGCTCCGGGTCGTCGTCGAGCATGCGGGCGACCGCGCGGAGCAGCACGTGGGGTGCCTTGAGCGGCTGGATGCGGCCGACGAACAGCAGCACGTAGGCGTCGCGGGGCAGGCCGAGGCGGCGGCGCGCGGGGCCGGTGCGGTGCGGGAGGAGGCCCGTGCTGCGGGCCAGGATCGGCGACTCGGGGCGGAACAGCGACAGGTCGACGCCGGGGCTGACGGTGGCGACCCGCGCGGGGTCGGCGTCGTAGAGGTCGACGAGCTCGCGGGCCTCCTTGGCGGTGTTGGCGACGAGCTGGTCGGAGGACGCCACGACCTGCTCCTCGCCGAGGACGCGCTCGGCGGGCTCCGGATTGTCGTCGTCGGCGAGGGCCGCGTTCTTCACCTTGGCCATCGTGTGCATGGAGTGGACGAGCGGGACGCCCCACCGCCGCTTCACGGCCCAGCCTGCCTGGCCGGACAGCCAGTAGTGCGTGTGGAGAAGGTCGTAGTGGCCGGGTTCGTAACACGCCTCGACGCGCAGGACGCCGGACGTGAAACCGCACAGGTGCCGGGGCAGCTCGGTCTTCTCCAGCTCCTCGAACGGCCCGGCGACGACGTTGCGGACGAGGACGCCGGGGGCGAGCTCGACGACGGGGGGCAGGGCCCGGGACGTGGCCCGGGTGAAGATGTCGACCTCGATACCGCGCGCGGCGAGCCGTTTGGCCACCTCGACGATGTAGACGTTCATGCCACCCGCATCACCGGTTCCTGGCTGGTCGAGGGGGGAAGTATGAACACTGACCGTCGCAACCCGGTTGATACGACGCGACACCGGACACCACCTCCGGTAGTGCAACCTATCCACCGCGTGGGGTGTTCCCTCCGCATGGGGGCCAACCGTGACCGGCCGCCGGAGTGACCGACCTCACCGCTCACGGGCGCGCCGGGACCTGGGAGGCTTGGCGCATGCGTAAGACCGCGATAGTGACCGGAGCAAGCAGCGGGATCGGGGCCGCCACGGCCCGGCGGCTGGCGGCGGAGGGGTTCAACGTCGTGCTCGCCGCGCGGCGCCGGGACCGCCTCGACGCCCTCGCCAAGGAGATCACCGAGACCGTGCCCGGGGCGGGCGCGGTGGCACCGGTGACGCTGGACGTGACGTCGCAGGAGTCGGTGGACGCGCTCGCGGCGGCGGTCGGCACGTGCCACGTCCTGGTCAACAACGCCGGCGGAGCGCTCGGCATGGACACCGTCGCGACGGCCGACCTGGCCGAGTGGCAGGCGATGTACGACACGAACGTCCTCGGCCTCGTGCGGGTGACCAAGGCGATCCTGCCGAAGCTGATCGAGAGCGGCGCGGGGCACGTCGTCAACATCACCTCGATCGCGGCGCACATCCCCTACGAGGGGGGCGGCGGGTACAACGCGGCCAAGCACGCCGCCTACGCGGTCAACGACGTGATGCGGCTCGAACTGGTCGCCGAGCCCGTCCGGATCACCGAGGTGTCGCCGGGGCTGGTGAAGACGGAGGAGTTCTCGCTGGTCCGGTTCCACGGCGACGAGGAGAAGGCCGCCAAGCCGTACGAGGGCGTGCCCGAGCCGCTGGTCGCCGGCGACATCGCGGACTGCGTCGCGTGGGCCGTCACCCGTCCGCCGCACGTGAACATCGACCGGATCGACGTCCAGCCGCGCGTGCAGGCCGCCCCGTACAAGCTTCACCGGGAGTGAGGCGCGACCGCCTCCCACGGAAGCGTGACCTCACCCAGGCGCCATCGGTTCCGGCCACCGTACGGAGGGCGCGCCAGGACGGGATGGGTCCGCGCCAGCAGTGACACAGCCTCGACCCAGCGCGCGCGGGGGCCGAACGCGGAATGCGGCGCGGCGGTCGCCCAGCACCGGTCGAACACGGTCAGGAACTCGTGGACGGGCTCGCCCGGCACGTTGCGGTGGATCAGCGTCTTCGGCAGCCGCTCGGCCAGGACCGACGGGCGGTCGAGGGTGGGCAGGTGGGCGGCGAACGTGACCGTCCGCGGGCCGTCCCCGGTCAGCGTCACCCAGACCGCGCGGCGCCCGATCTCGTCGCACGTCCCCTCGACCAGGACGCCGGACGGGGCCAGCCGCGCACGCAGGTCGTCCCATGCCTGCCAGGCCGCCGGCTCGTCGTACTGGCGGAGGACGTTGAAAGCCCTGACCAGGACGGGCGGGCGCGGCACCGGCAGCTCGAAACCGCCGCGGGTGAACGACAGCCCGTCGCGCGGCCCGGCCTGCGCGAGGAAGGCCACCCCGGCGGCGACCCGCGCGGGCTCGATCTCGATGCCGACGACCTCCAGGCGCGGCGCGACCGCGCGGAGCCGCGCGTGCAGTTCGAGGGTGGTGACGGGGGACGCGCCGTAGCCGAGGTCGACGGCCAGCGGGCGGGCGTCCGACCGCAGGGCGCGGGCCTGGGTGGCGGCGATCCAGCGGTCGATCCGGCGCAGCCGGTTGGGGGCGGTGGTGCCGCGGGTCACCTCCCCCCGCGGCCTGGGGACTGGGGGCACGCGGCAATTGTGTCCTGTCCAGGCTTATGCCTTGGACGCCTCCGCTGTGCGCGCTTCCGACCCCTGTCCGCCGACCCCCGCTGAACATGATTCGGTAATCCGTCGGTTACGGTGCTGCGCAGCCGCCCCCCGACGCCGCCCACCCGACGCCGTCCCCCGAGGAGTGCCGATGCTCGATCTGGCGACCCTGCACGAGGCCATCGCCGCCGCGATCCCCGACCGCGAGTGCCTGGTGTGGCGCGACCGCCGGATGACCTGGCGCGAGGTCGCCGACCGGACGCGCCGGCTGGCGAGCGTCCTGCACGCCCGCGGCCTCGGGCTGACCGGCACCGCGTCCGGCCCGTCGGAATCACCCCACGACCACCTCGCCCTCTACCTGCACAACGGGCCCGAATACCTGGAGGGGCTGGTCGGCGCGCACAGGGCCCGCGTCGCCCCGTTCAACGTCAATTACCGGTACGTCGACGACGAGCTCGCCCACCTGTTCGCCGACGCTCGCCCGGCCGCCGTGCTCTACCACGCGCGGTTCGCGGACGCCATCGGCCGGGTGGTCGGGCGGCTCGGCGTCCGGCCGCTGCTCCTCCAGGTGGCGGACGGGTCCGGCGCCGCCCTCCTGCCCGGCGCGCTCGACTACGAGGAGGCCCTGGCCAAGGCGACGCCCGACCCGCTCCCGGTGCGGCCCGGCGCCGACGACCTGCACATCCTCTACACCGGCGGCACGACCGGGATGCCGAAGGGCGTGCTGTGGCGCATCGGCGACCTGATGCTCGGGCCGCTCGGCCTGCGGCGCCGCGACGGGGGCCCGCTCACCGATCTCGGCGAGGCCGTCGAGCGGGCCGTCCGGAGCGACGTCCGGGTGCTGGTCGGACCGCCGCTCATGCACGGCGCGGGCACCTGGTCGGCGCTCGGCGGCTGGTGCGGCGGCGCGTGCGTGGTGCTCCCCGACCGGGTGGACGGCCTGGACGCGGCAGACCTGATGGCCACGGCCGAGCGCGAGCGGGCCACCCGGATGCCGCTGGTCGGCGACGCGTTCGCCCGCCCGATCGCCGCGGCCCTGGAGGCCCGCCCGCACGACCTGCGCGCGCTGCGGACGTTCGTCAACTCGGCCGCCGCCATCAGCCCCGCCGTGAAGGAGCGCATCCTGGAGCTCCTGCCGCAGGCGCGCATCGTGGACGTCCTCGGCTCGTCCGAGAGCGGCTTCCAGGTCACCCGCAGCGGCGCGTCCGCGCGGACGTTCGCGATGGCGGCGGGCACGGCCGTGCTCAGCGCCGACCGGTCCCGGCGGCTCGCGCCCGGCGAGGACGAGCTGGGCTGGCTGGCCAAGGGCGGCTCCATCCCGCTCGGCTACCTCGGCGACCCGGAGAAGACCGCCGCCACCTTCCTGACCGTGGACGGCGAGCGCCTCGTCGTGCCGGGCGACCGGGCGCGCCTCCTCGCGGACGGCACCGTCGAGGTGCGCGGGCGGGAGGCCACGACGATCAACACCGGCGGGGAGAAGGTGTTCGCCGAGGAGGTCGAGGGCGTCCTGCGCGGCCTGCCCGGCGTCGCGGACGCCCTGGTCCTCGGCCGGTTCAGCGAGCGCTGGGGCGCCGAGATCGTCGCGGTGCTCTCCCCTGCCGGCGCCCCGCCGGACGAGGAGCTGCGCGCGGGCTGCGCCGCGCACCTCGCCCGCTACAAGATTCCGAAGGCGTTCGTGCGGACCGACGCCGGCCTGCGCCTGCCCAACGGCAAGGCCGACTACGCCGCCGCGCGGGCGCTCCTCGACTGAACCGGATTCTGCCGGGCCCTGTACGCGGCGGTCCGCGGTGGTGGATCCTGGCGTGATGCCGGACCTGCACAGCCTGCTCGCCGACCTCGCCGCCGAGGGCGACTCGCTCGACGCCCTGGTCTCGCCGCTGCCCGCCGCGCGCTGGGCCGATCCGACCCCGGCCGAGGGCTGGACGATCGCGCACCAGATCGCGCACCTCGCCTGGACCGACAACCAGGCCCTCGTCGCGGCCGCCGAGCCCGAGGCGTTCCCCAAGATCATCGAGGAGGCCCTCGCGAACCCGGAGGGCTTCGTCGAGGACGGCGCCCGCGAAGGCGCCGCCCATCCCCCGGAGGATCTCCTCGCCCGCTGGCGCGACGGGCGCCGCCGCATGGTGGACGCCCTCGCCGCCCTCCCGCCGGGCACGCGGCTGCCCTGGTTCGGCCCGCCGATGGGCGTCGCGTCCATGGCCACCGCTCGGCTCATGGAGACCTGGGCGCACGGCGAGGACGTCGCCGACGCGCTCGGCGTGCGCCGCGAGCCCACGCACCGCCTGCGGCACGTCGCGCACATCGGCGTCCGCACCCGCGACTTCTCGTTCCGCAACCGCGGCATGGAGCCGCCCGCCGAGGAGTTCCGCGTCGTCCTGCGCGGACCGGACGGCGAGGAGTGGACGTGGGGCCCGCCGGACGCCCGCCAGTCCGTCACCGGTCCGGCGCTCGACTTCTGCCACGCCGTCACCCAGCGCCGCCACCGCGACGACCTCGACCTCGACGTCACCGGACCGGACGCCGACCGCTGGCTGGACGTCGCGCAGGCCTTCGCCGGCCCGCCGGGAACCGGCCGCGCGCCTACGGCTCTCCCACGGCTCGCTCGAACGCCTCGTACGCGTCCGCGGTGAACAGGACGAAGCGGGCGTCGGTCACCTTGGTCGGCGTGGTCCGGACGGTGCCGACCGCGATCCGGGCGGCGTCGGCCACCGGCCACCCGTAGATGCCCGCCGACACGGCCGGGAACGCGATCGACTCCACGCCCAGCTCGTCGGCGACGCGCAGGGACTCGCGGTAGCAGGAGACGAGCTGGTGAGAGCGGTCCTCGGTGGAGGAGTAGACGGGGCCGACGGTGTGGATGACCCAGTCGGCCGGGAGACGTCCCGCCGTCGTCGCGACGGCCTGGCCGGTCGGCAGCCCGCCGCCGTACTGCGACGCCCGGAGCCTGCGGCACTCGTCCAGGATCTCGGGACCCCCCATGCGGTGGATCGCACCGTCCACCCCGCCGCCCCCCAGCAGCGACGAGTTGGCCGCGTTCACCACCGCGCCGACCTCCTGCTCGGTGATGTCGCCCCGGACGAGAGTGATCTTCATCTGCGCCGTTCCTCCAGAGTGGCCGAACCCCATCAGAAGAGAAGAATTCTCTCCCGGGGAGGACGCGAAACGCGTTCGGGCGCTTCCCGGCGGTACGCTCATGGCGGACGAGACTCCGGGGTGGGTCGGCTCGTCCGATGTCGTCCGGCCGGACGCAGGGGGGTGTCCATGCGGAACGCCGGGCGTGACCAGTGCATACAGACACCAGAGCAGACGATGCGCGAGGGCGCGACAGTCGCGGAGGTACCCCCTTGAAGATTCTCCTCGCCGGAGCGACCGGAGTCGTCGGTCGCCGGCTGATCCCGCTGCTCGTCCAGGCGGGCCATGAGGTCGCAGGGACGACGCGCCGGTCCGAACGCGCCGGCATGCTGCGCGATCTCGGCGCGTCGCCGGTCGTCCTGGACGTTCTGAACACCGCCGACGTGCGCGCCGCCGTGGCGGCCATCGACCCGGACGCGGTGATCCACCAGCTCACCGACCTCGCCGACGAGGATTTCGAGGCCAACTCGCATCTGCGGATCGCGGGCACCCGGAACCTCGTCGACGCCGCCAAGGCCGCGGGCGTCGAGACGATGGTCGCGCAGAGCATCGCCTGGCTGTACGTCCCGGGCGACGCGCCCGCCGTGGAGACCGACCCGCTCGACGCGAGCCTGCCCCCGTACGAGGGCATCGCGGCGCTGGAGGGCGCGGTCGCGCAGATGCCGCGCGGCGTCGTGCTGCGCTACGGCGCGCTCTACGGCCCGGGCACCTGGTACGCGCCTGACGGGGCGATCGCCGAGCGCGTGCGCGCGGGCAGCCTGCGCCTCGCGCCGTCCTGGACGTCGTTCGTGCACGCCGACGACGCGGCCTCGGCCGCGCTCGCGGCGCTCGACTGGCCCGCCGGAGCCGTCAACGTCGTCGACGACGAGCCGGCGACCACGGCGGACTGGCTGCCCGTCTACAGCGCGGCGCTCGGCGCGCCGACGCCGGGCAACGCGGGGCGGCACGCGGCGGCGACGGGCCGCGCGGTCTCCAACGCCAGGGCGCTGAGCCTCGGGTGGAAGCCGCGGGTCGCGTCGTGGCGCACCGGTTTCGCGCAGATGGACTCGGCGGTCCGGGCCGACTGACCGCCCGGCCGCGGGGGAACGTTCCGGCCGGTCCGGTCAGCCGAACTGGAACGAGCGCTTGGACAGGCCGAGCCAGTAGCCGTCGATGACCGACCGCCGCTCCGACGGCGTGTCCGCGTCGGCGCCGAGCGCCATGAACAGCGGCGCGAAGTGCTCGGTCCGCGGGTGCGCGAGGCGCGCCGCGGGGGCCTTGGCGCGGAAGTCGAGCAGGGCGTCGACGTCGCCGCCCGTCACGGCCCGCTCCGCCCACTCGTCGAACTCCGCCGACCACGCCGGAGGCTCGGCGTCGAAGTCCGGCCGCATCTCGCGCAGGTTGTGCGTGGTGAACCCGCTCCCGATGATCAGTACGCCCCGATCGCGCAGCGGCGCGAGGCCGCGCCCGATCTCGAAGAGGCGCTCCGGGTCCAGCGTGGGCATCGACATCTGAAGCACGGGGACGTCGGCGTCGGGATACATCTCCACGAGCGGGACGTACGCGCCGTGGTCCAGCCCGCGCTCCTCGTCCTGGTGCACGCCGGGCAGGAGCCTGCGGACGTCCTCGGCCAGGCCCGGGGCGCCGGGCGCGTCGTACCGGACGGTGTAGTACCGCTCCGGGAAGCCCCAGAAGTCGTACACGAGCGGCATCTGCCGGGTCGCGCCGACGCTGAGCGGCGCCTCCTCCCAGTGCGCCGACACCATGAGGACCGCCTCCGGCCTCGGCAGGCCGGCCGACCAGCGGGACAGCTCGCCGGGCCACCGCGGGTCGTCGGCGAGCGGCGGCGCGCCGTGGCTGAGGTACAGGACCGGCATCCGGGCCATCGCGATCACCCCTTGTACTTGAGTTCTCAACTATATCCGATATGGTTGAAACTTCAAGTCTTGAGGATTCAAGCGTTGGGTAGACTGGCGGCATGACGGAGACGACCGGGACACGGTGGCTCGACGATGACGAGCAGGAGACCTGGCGCGCCTTCCTGTGGACGTCCAGGCTGCTGAACGAGGCCCTGGACCGCCAGCTCCAGCGCGACTCGGGCCTGCCGCACACCTACTACATGATCTTGGCGATGCTGTCGGAGGCACCCGGGCGCGCGCTGACGATGACCGATCTGGCGGAGGTCGTCTACTCGTCGCCGAGCCGCCTGTCCCACGCCGTCAACCGGCTGGAGGAGGCGGGCTGGGTCGAGCGGTGCAAGCACGACTCCGACCGCCGCACCACGATCTGCCGGCTGACCGACGCGGGCTTCGCCGTGCTCGCCGAGGCGGCGCCGGGCCATGTCGCCGAGGTCAGGCGGCACCTGTTCGACCCGCTGAGCCGCGAGCAGATGCTCCAGTTCCGCGAGGCGCTGCGCGCCCTGCTGGCCTCCCTCGATCCGGACCGCGAGGCGCCCTGCGCCCGCTAGGTCTACGACGGGGCGGCGAACTCGACGCGGTGCGCCTTCGCCTCCGGGTGCGCGGCGGTGAGGAGGCGCATACCCTCCTCTTCCAGGGCGGTGCGGTCCCGCTTCGGGATCGGGGCGAACGGGTCGATGCGCACCCTCGCCTCGCCGCGCTTCTTCTCCATCGTCCACTTGCCGTGGACGAAACCGTCGACCAGGAACGTCGCGCGGATGATGCCGTTGACGGTGAAGACGCGCCTGCGCTGCTCCTCGGTGATGATCCGCGCCCGGTCGGCGTGCGACAGCAGCAGGTTGTCGAAGTCGGGGACGAGCCGCACGGGCGCCGGCGTCTCCGGATCCGGACGCGGTGCCTCGGGCAGGTCGTACAGCGTCCGCCCCTCCTCGTCCTGGAACGTGACGAGCTTGGGCAGCAGCCGCTCCACCACCTCACCGAGGCGGGTCAGGCCCGACCAGTGCTGGACGTCCCGGACGCTCGCCGGCCCGAACACCCCCAGGTAGCGCAGCACGAGGTCGTCCACGGACGGGACGGGGGCCGCCGGCCCCAGCCATGCCTCCAGCGTCGTGTGCCGGGCGACCCCGGTGGCGCCCCAGATGCCGCGCGGCGGTACCTGCACCAGCGGCAGGCTGCATCGGACGGCCCAGGCGAGCAGTGCCGCGTCGGCGTCCGGCCACCGTTCGGCGAGCAGGGTGCGCAGTTCCTTGTCGGTGCGCGGCTCCTCCTCCAGCCGCTCGCGGGCCCAGGCCACGACGGCGTCGAGGTCGACGTCGCCGAGGTCGGCCCGGCGGTTCTTCAGATGATTGTCGAGGATCACCTGGGTGAGCGGCCGAAGGGCCAGGGCGTCGCGGGCACTGACGAGGTGGAGCGTGCCGCGCATCAGCACGATCCGCAGCGCCCGGCGGTCGCTCATCAGCGGCGTGACCTCGTCGAACGCGTAGTCGGCGAGCCTGCTCCACAACCCGATGTGCGGCGGGTTGGGGGCCTGCGACTGGAGGCCCACGAGGTGCTCGATGGCGTCCAGGGCGGGCATGGCGTGCCGTTCGAGCAGCAGTTGCCTGGCCAGCAGCGCCCGGTTCAGCGCTCTGCGTCCGAGCGTTTCAGCCGCCATAACGACCCCGCAGCTCCTGCCAGGTGGGGGCCGGGCCCGGGAGTTCCTGCCGGTCCGTCAGGTACAGGGCGTCCAGCATGAGGGCCAGGTAGCGGTGCTGGAGCCGGTTCATCCGCTCGTCGTCGCCGATCCGGATGCCGTGCAGGTACTCCAGCATGACCGAGATGTCGCCGACCTCGATCTCGGGCCGCAGCGCGCCCGCCTCCTTCGTGCGCTCCAGCAGGCGCGTCGTGGCGAGATGGATCTCCTGGCCCTTGCGGCTCATGGCCTCGGTGACGGGGAACGAGCCCGCGAGCCGCATGGTGAGGGAGCCGGCGCCGATGTCCAGGCAGCGGCGCATGAAGCCGGCGAACGCCTCCCACGGGTCGCCGTCGTCGTCGAGGGCCCGCTCCACCTCGGCGAGGTAGCGGTCCATCCCGTCGTCGGCGAGCTTCTGGAGGAGGTCCTCCTTGCTCTTGTACCGGCGGTAGAGGGCGCTGATCCCCACCCCGGCGTGCTCGGCCACCGCGGAGATCGGCGCGCCCGGGTCGGCGGTGAACACCGCCCGGGCCGCCTCCCGGATCAGCTCGTCGTTGCGTGCCGCCTGCGCCTTGCGCCCGCTCATCGGCGCCCGTGCCGTGCTCTCCATGCCCTCATAGTAAGGGAACGAACAATTCCGTTCTATATCGGCCGGGTCGTGGGCTTACCGCGTCCTTCGTCGCCGCGCTGACCTGACCCTTCTTGACAAACGGCCCGCGTTCCACGCAGTATGAACGCATGTTCATGAACGTGCGTTCATATAGGAGTGGGGCATGAAGGTCGTCAACACGCACCAGGCCGAGGCGTGGAACGGGTACGAGGGCGAGCACTGGGCCGACCGGTACGACCGGTACGACGCCATGAACGGCGGGTTCAACGGGCACCTGCTGGACGCCGCCGCGATCGGGGCGCGCGACCGCGTGCTCGACCTCGGCTGCGGGAACGGGCAGGTCACCCGGCTCGCCGCGAACCGCGCCCGGCTGGGCGGCGCGACGGGCGTCGACCTGTCCGGGCCGATGCTCGACCGCGCCCGCTCCCTCGCCGCGAAGGAGGGCGTCGCGAACGTGGCGTTCGAGCAGGGCGACGCGCAGGTGTACCCGTTCGCCGACGCCGCGTTCGACGTCGCGATCAGCCGGTTCGGCGTCATGTTCTTCGCCGACCCGGTCGCCGCGTTCGGCAACGTCCGGCGGGCGCTGCGCGAGGGCGGGCGGCTGGCGTTCCTGGTGATGTCGCCGCTCGGCGAGACCGACCTCGCGTCGGTCTTCGCCGCGCTGCCCGCCCGCGACGAGCCCGCCGTCGGGCACGACGGGCCGCTGTCGCTGTCGGACCCCGCCCGCGTCCGCGAGGTCCTGGAGGGCGCCGGGTTCACGGGCGTGACCACGCGGAAGGTGGAGGCCGAGCAGGTCTGGGGGCGGGACGCGCAGGACGCGGCGGAGTTCTTCGCCGGCTGGGGCCCGATCCGCTACAACTACGGCGCGGGCGAGGAGATCCGCACGGCGGTCGCGGAGGCCATGCGCCCGTTCGAGCGCGACGGCGCCGTCCGGCTGCGCAGCACCGCCTGGCTCGTGACGGCCCGCCGATGAGACGCGTCGTCGTCCTCGGCGGGTACGGGGCCGTCGGCCGGGAGGTCGTGGCGGGCCTGCGCGGGCACGTGCCGGAGATCGTCGTCGCCGGGCGCGACCGCGCCAAGGCGCGCACGGTGGACGGCGCGATCCCCATGCGCTTCGACCTGCGCGCCGACGACCCCGGCGGCATCGACGCCGACGCGGTCGTCATGTGCGCGGAGACGGGCAACGTGCGGGTCGCCGAGGCGTGCCTGGCGCGCGGCGTCCACTACGTCGACGTCTCCGCGTCGCACTGGATACTCGCCGGGATCGAGACGCTGGACGACCTCGCGGCCGAGCGGAACGCTACCGCGGTGCTGAGCGTGGGGCTCGCGCCCGGCGTCACGAACCTGCTGGCCAGCGAGTTCTGCGCCGCGGACGTCGACATCGGCGTGCTGATCGGATCCGGGGAGCGGCACGGGCCGTCCGCCGTCGAATGGACGCTCGGCTCGCTCGGCGAGCTGGGCGAGTCGTGGCGGATGCGGTTTCCCGCACCCTACGGCGTCCGGACGGTGCACCGCTTCCCGTTCTCCGACCAGTACACGCTGCCGGGCCGCGTCCGGACGGGTCTCGCCCTGGACTCCCGCGTCCTGACCGCCGCCCTCCCCCGGCTCGCCCGGTTCCGTGACCTGCGTCTAGTGCGGGCGGCGTTCAGCCGGGTCCACGTCGGCGGGGACGGGTTCGCGGTGGCGGCCGCGTCCGGCGGGACCGTCCGGGCGTTCGCGGGACGGCGGCAGAGCCGGGCGACGGGCCTGGCGACCGCGCTGGTCGTCCGGCGGCTGGAGGGGATGCCGCCCGGCGTCCGGCACATCGAGGACGCCGTCGGCGAGGACTTCCTGCCCGAGCTGGCCGCGCACGGGTTCGAGCTGACTCAATACGATGCGGGTGATGTCACCTAGAAAAGCGGCGGCGCTGGGCGGCGGCAGGTCCCTGCGCGAGCACCTGATCGCCACGGCCCGGCGGATGATGGCCGAGCGCGGGGCGGCGGGGCTGACCGTCCGCGCGATCGCCCGCGAGGCGGGCGTCGCCGACGGCGTCCTGTACAACCACTTCTCCGACAAGGAGGAGCTCCTCGCGCACGCGCTGCGGGCGCACGCGGAGGCGGTCGAGGGGCCGCTGCCTCCGCTGCCCGAGCCCGGCACCGGGACGGTCGAGGAGAACCTGCGCGCGTACGTCGAGCACGGGCTCCTCCTGCACGACGGGCTGCTGCCCGTGCTGGCCGGGCTGGTCGCCCAGCCGGACGTGCTCGCCCGGTTCGCGGAGCTGAGCGGCGGCAGCGGCGAGTGGAACCGGCGGCTGGCCGCCTACCTGCGCGCCGAGCGCGACCTCGGCCGCCTCGCCCCGGACGCCCGGGTGGAGGCGGCCACCTCGATGATCGTCGGCGCGTGTCACGAGCCGGTGCTGTCGGTCCTGTTCCGGGGCCGGGGGATCGTCCGGCCGGTGTCCCTGGACACCGTGGACGATCTCGTCGCGACCGTGCTGCGCGGCCTGGCCACGCGCCAGGACGCCCCGCACCAGGACGCCCCGCTCTAGGAGGACATGGCGGCCCGGACCTCCTCCAGCGTGCGGTCCGCGATCTCGTTGGCGCGCTCGTCGCCCGCCGCGAGGACGCCGCGCAGGTAGGCCCGGTCGGCGGCGAACTCGGCGCGGCGGGCGCGCATCGGGCGCAGGAACTCGTTCACCGAGTCGGTCACGACCTTCTTCAGCGCCGCCGCCCCGCCGCCGCCGATCTCCTCGGCCACCCGGTGCGGGTCGCGGTCCTGGCACAGCGCGGCGAGCAGCACGAGGTTGGACACCTGCGGCCGGGTCTCCGGCTCGTAGGTGATGTTCCGGTCGTCGTCGGTCACGGCCCTCCTGATCAGCCGGGCGGTCTCGTCCTCGCCGGCCGAGAGGGCGATGGCGTTGCCCCGGCTCTTGCTCATCTTCTGGCCGTCCATGCCGAGCAGGCCCGGCGCGGCCGACAGCAGCGCGTCCGGCACCGGGAAGACCGGGCCGTAGCGCTCGTTGAACCGGCGCGCGATGGTGCGGGTGATCTCCTGGTGCGGCAGCTGGTCCTTGCCGACCGGGACGAGGTTCGCCTTGCAGGACAGGATGTCGGCGGCCTGGTGGACGGGATAGGTGAGCATCAGCCCGCTGACCGACGCCTGCCGGGACGCCGCGATCTCGTCCTTCACCGTCGGGTTGCGGCTCAGTTCCGAGACCGACACCAGCGACAGGAACGGCAGCATGAGCTGGTTCAGCGCGGGGACGGCGCTGTGCCTGAACATCGTGCCGGTGGACGGGTCGAACCCGGCGGCCAGATGGTCGGCGACCAGGCCCTCGATGTACTCCGACAGGTGCTCGGCGACGTCCCGGTCGGTGAGCACCTGGTAGTCGGGGACGAGCACGATCAGCTCCACGCCGGCGCGCTGGAGCCGCACGCGGTTGGCGAGGGTGCCGAAGTAGTGGCCGAGATGCAGCGGGCCGGTGGGCCGGTCGCCGGTCAGGATGCGGAACGATCCGGGGTCGTCCGCGATGCGTTCTTCCAGCTCGCGGCTCCGCGCTTCGGCGATGCGCAGGCTGTCGGGGATGGTCTCCATGGGGTCTCTCCTCGTCGGTTCCGGCCGTCTCACCGGGCCGGCCCGCGGCTTCGAGGAAAGAGAAAGGGCCGTCCGGCGGACGGCCCGTGGCGTGCGTGGATGTCGGCCGTCCTACTAGGACGGCCACCAGCCCAGACACACGGTGCGGTTCATGGGAGAAGCATAGCCCACCTGATACGACTGCCTCTAGATAATCTGGAACGAAACCATCGTGGGTAGGCTGGGCGCATGACGTCGATGGCCCCCGCGCGCTCGCAGACGGACCTGTCCTTCCTCCTCGACCACACCAGCCACGTCCTGCGCACCCGGATGACGGCGGCGCTCGCCGAGATCGGGCTGACGCCGCGCATGCACTGCGTCCTGGTGCACGCGCTGGAGGAGGAGCGCACCCAGATCCAGCTCGCCGAGATCGGCGACATGGACAAGACGACGATGGTCGTCACGGTGGACGCCCTGGAGAAGGCGGGCCTCGCCGAGCGCCGGCCGTCGTCCACGGACCGGAGGGCCCGCGTCATCGCGGTCACCGAGGAGGGCGCCCGGGTGGCGGCCCGCAGCCAGGAGATCGTCGACGGCGTCCACGAGGCCGCCCTCGGCTCGCTGCCCGAGGACCAGCGCGACGCCCTCGTCCGGGCGCTGACCTCCCTGGCCGGCGGGCATCTCGCGACGCCGTCGGAGGGCCCCGCGGCGGTGCGCCGGGCACGCGAGCGGACGAAGTAAATCCGTCAGAGATAGTCCGCAACGAAACTATCTGCTACGGTCTCTCCTGTGTCCCTGAGACAGGAGATGACCATGTCCGCACCGCTTCGCTCCCGGTGGGCCGCGCTCGGCGTGCTGTCCGCCACCATGCTGATGACGATCCTGGACGGCAGCATCGTCACGGTGGCGACCCCCGCCATCCAGGAGGACCTCGGCTTCTCCCCCGCCGAGCTCAGCTGGATCATGAACGCCTACCTGATCCCGCTCGGCGGCCTGCTGCTCCTCGCCGGGCGGCTCGGCGACCTCGCCGGCCGCCGCACGCTGTTCCTCGCCGGGAACGCGGTGTTCACCGCGGCGTCCGTGCTGGCGGGCGCGGCCACGACGTCCGGCCTGCTGATCGCCGCCCGGTTCCTGCAGGGGGTCGGCAGCGCCCTGGCCTCCGCGGTCGTGCTCGGCATCATCGTGACGCTGTTCACCGACCCCCGGGAGCGGGCCAAGGCCATCGGGATCTTCAGCTTCACCGGCGCCGCCGGCGCGTCCATCGGGCAGGTGCTCGGCGGCGTGCTCACCGACGCGCTGAGCTGGCACTGGATCTTCCTGATCAACCTGCCGATCGGCGTCGCCACGATCCTGCTGGCCCTGCCGGCCCTGCCCCGCGACCGCGGCATCGGCCTGAAGGCGGGCGCGGACGTGTGGGGCGCGCTGCTCGTCACGTCCGGGCTGATGCTCGGCATCTACACGGTCGTCAAGGTCGAGCGGTCCGGCTGGATCTCCGCCCACACGCTGGGCCTCGGCGCGGTGTCGCTGCTCCTGCTCGCCGGTTTCGCCGTCCGGCAGTCCCGCGCCGCGACCCCTCTGATGCCGCTGCGCATCCTGCGCTCCCGCAACGTCTCCGGCGCGTACGCCGTGCAGCTTCTCACCCTGTCGGCGATGTTCTCGTTCCAGGTGATCGTCGCCCTGTACATGCAGCGGGTCCTCGGCTACAGCGCGCTCGACACCGGCCTCGCGATGCTGCCCGCGGCGGTCATGATCGGGGCGGTGTCGCTGTTCGTCTCCGCGCGGCTGGCGAACCGGTTCGGCGACCGGGCCGTGCTGGTGGCAGGGCTGGTCCTGCTGATCGGCGCGATGGCGTGGCTGACGACCGTCCCGGTGGACGCGGACTACGTGACCGATCTCCTGCCGGTGTTCCTGCTGGTCGCCGGGGCCGGGCTCGTCCTGCCGTCGCTGACCTCGCTCGGCATGTCCAGCGCCCGCCCCGATGACGCGGGGATCGCGTCCGGGCTGTTCAACACCGTCCAGCAGGTCGGGATGGCGGTCGGCGTCGCCGTGCTGACCACGCTCGCCGCGTCCCGCATCGAGGCCCTCCGCCTGGACGGGCGGGACGATGCCGCCGCGCTCACCGGCGGCTACCACCTGGCGTTCGGCATCTCGGCGGGCCTGCTGGCCGCCGCGCTCGCCGTCGCCCTGCTCGTCCTGCGCACCCCGAAGCCCCCGGTGGCCGCCACGGCGCCTGCCGAGAACGTTCCCACCAGCGCCTGACACCCGAAGGAGCCTCACGATGACCGAGACGAAGAAGTACGGCCCCGGCCAGGGGCCCGGCCCGAAGCCCATCACCGAGGACGACCTGGTCCGCCTGCTCGGCGAGCAGCAGTTCGCCGTCCTGGCCACCACCAAGAGGAACGGCCACCCGCACCTGTCGACCGTCGTCTACACGTGGGACCCGGACGAGCGCGTCGCCCGGATCTCCACGACGGCGGAGCGGGCGAAGGTCAAGCAGCTCCGCAACGACCCGCGCGCCGCGCTGCACGCGTCGAGCGCCGACCATATGGCGTTCGCCGTCGCCGAAGGCACCGCCGAGCTGTCCGGCGTGAGCGAGACGCCCGGTGACGCGGCCGGGCGCGAGCTGCTCGCGATGACGCCCGGGTTCGGCGACCCGGCCGACGAACAGGCGTTCCTGGAGCAGATGGTGAAGGACCGCCGGCTGGTGATCCGCCTCCGCGCCTCCCGCCTCTACGGGACGGTCATCGGGGACTGACCCATCAGTGGGGCAGGACGAGCAGGACGAGAGGGAGGCCGGCGATGACCGGGACGGCGACGGTGGCGGCGACGCGGGTCCGGCGGGACAGCGGCTGCGGCTCCAGCAGCCGGTTCACCCGCGCCATCACCGGGATGTCGCTGCGGGACGCGACGCCGAGCGTGCCGGACGGGGCGTTCGCCGGGCGGGCGGCGGCGAACCGCAGCAGCGCGGTCGCCAGCTCGCGCGGCGGGCGGCCGTGCCGGGCCCGGTCGTCGGCGGCCATCTCGATCAGCAGCTCCACCGCGTCCAGGCACCGCCCGACCAGCCGGAACTGCGGGAACACCTGCCGCAGCGACGCGAACGGCAGCAGCACCAGGTCGTGCCGCTCGCGGGCGTGGGCGCGCTCGTGCGCGAGGACCGCGGCCAGCTCGCCGTCGTCCAGCAGCTCCAGCGTCCCGGCGCTGACGACGACCTTGGAGGAGCGGACCCCCGGCACGCAGTACGCGGCGGCGCCGGGGTGGTCGAGGACGAGGGTGCCGGGGACGGACGAGTCGCGGCGCGACACGAGGGCGAGCAGCGCCCGGTGCCGCCGCCGGGCCCGCATGACCCGGGCCACCGCGAACATCAGCATGACCAGCAGCACGCCGGTGAGGCTGATCGCGCTGAGCAGCGCCGCGACCTGCACGGCGTTGAGCCGGGCGGCCTGGTCGTCGTACAGGCCGGGCAGCCCGCCGAGCACGCCCTTGCCGTACGGGAGCAGGGCGAGACCGAGCAGCGCGCCGATCGTGGCGACGCCCCAGCACAGCCCGAGGGCCTGCCAGAGCGCGATCCCGATGCGCGGTGTCCGCCACGTCCACCGGGCCCGGGACAGCAGGTGCGCCCCGCCGACGGTCCCCAGTGAGATCAATGCGAGCAGGGCGGTGCCGGTCATGCCGGATGTTCCTTGCGCGTGAGGCCCGCGAGGGTCTCCCGGATGACGTCGATCTCGTCCCGCGAGACCGACCGGACGAAGTGGGCGAGCGCGGCGTCCCGGTCGCCGGTCTCGTTGAGGGCGCCCAGCATCAGCTCGGTGACGTACATCTCCCGGCTGGCGACCGGGCGGTAGCGCCAGGCGCGGCCGTCGCGCTCCCGTTCCAGGAAGCCCTTCTTGGCGAGCCGGTCCAGGACGGTCATGACGGTGGTGTGCGCGAGGTCGCGGTCGCCGGCGAGCGCACGGCTGACGTCACGGGCGGTCGCCGCCTCGTGGCCGGCGTCCTCACGCGCCCAGAGGACCTCCATGACCGTGCGTTCGAGCTCTCCCAGACCCTTCACGCATTCCAGATTATCCGACCCTCCCGGCACCGACCACGTCAGGTAGTACTACCGCCCGTAGGCGGCCTGACCAGGCCCAGTTCGTAGGCGGCGATGACGAGCTGGACGCGGTCGCGGGCGCCGAGCTTGGCCAGCAGCCGCGCGACGTGCGCCTTCGCGGTCGCCACGCTGATGTACAGCTCCTCGGCGATCTCCGCGTTGGACATGCCGCGCCCGACGAGCGTCAGGACCTCGCGTTCCCGGTCGGTGACGCCGTCGGCCCGCCTCGGCTCCGGGGCCGGTTCCGATCTCGGCTCGGGGCGGGCGGCGAACTCCGCGATCAGCCTCCGGGTGACGCTCGGCGCGATCAGCGCGTCCCCGTTCGCGACGACGCGGATCGCCGCGAGGATCTCCTCCAGTGCCATGTCCTTGACGAGGAAGCCGGCGGCGCCCGCGCGCAGCGAGCCGTAGACGTACTCGTCGTCGTCGAACGTGGTCAGCATCAGGACGTGGGCGGTGGTGATCCTGCGGGTGGCCTCGATGCCGTCCATGCCGGGCATGCGGATGTCCATCACGACGACGTCCGGCGCCGCCCGCTCGGCGAGCGCGACCGCCTCGGCGCCCGTCCCGGCCTCGCCCACGATCTCCATGTCCGGGGTGTCGGCGACCAGGACGCGCAGGCCGGCCCGGATCAGCGGCTGGTCGTCGGCCAGCACGACGCGGATCGTCATGCCGCCGCCGGGGCGGGGATGACCGCCGCGACCCGGAAGCCGCCCTCCGGGCGCGGTCCGGCGCTGAACTCGCCGCGCAGCAGGGCGGCCCGCTCGCGCATCCCGGTGATGCCGTACCCGGTGCCGACCACGCCGCCGTCCCCGTCGTCCTCGACCTCGATCGCGAGTTCTCCCTCCCGGTAGCCGATCGTCACCCGGCAGCGGTCGGTGCCCGCGTGCCGGACGACGTTCGTCACCGCCTCCTGGACGATCCGGTACGCCGACAGGTCGACGTCCGGCGGGAGCGGCCTCGGCTCGCCCTCGGTCCGGAGGTCGAGGGTGACGCCGGCGTCGCTCGCGGCCTCGGCCAGCCGGGCGAGGTCGCCGAGGCCGGGGGCCGGGCCGAGCGGTGCCGCCCCGGGATCGTCCCTGCGGAGCGCGGTGAGCATCCGCCGCAGCCCGGACAGGGTGTCGCGACTGGTGGCCTCGATGGCGTTGAGCGCGTTGCGGGCCTCGGCGGGCTGGGTGTCGATGACCCGCCCGCCCACGCCCGCCTGGATCGCGATGATGCCGATGCTGTGCGCGACCATGTCGTGCAGCTCCCGCGCGATCCGCAGCCGCTCGGCGGCGACCGCCTGCGCGGTGGCCTGCTCGTGCAGGGTCAGGGCGTGGGCGCGCCGCACGCCGGCCATGGTCCCCGTCAGCCAGGTGACGGCCATCCCGAGGACGACGGCGATGAGGAGGACGTCGGTGATCGACACGAACGCGGACAGGGACAGGACCTGCACGGTGAGGGTCACTACCGCCACGCCGATGGACACCCACTGCGAGCGGGTCGCCGCGATGTAGCAGACCGCCAGGTCTGTGAGCAGGATCTGCAGGCCGGCGACGCCCCCGTTCTGCACCTCCAGCAGGCCGAGGGTCCAGGTGCACAGCAGGATCGCGTGGGCCGGCAGCGGATGCAGCGTCAGCAGTTTCGCCGGCAGGAAGGTGAGCGTGACACAGACGAGGATCTCCGGGTAGCCCTGCGATCCGCTCCCCAGCACCACATAGACGACGCCCGGGTACAGGACGGCCCCGGACCACAGCAGCACCGTCCACGCGACGTGGCGCACCCGGCTCAGCGGAAGGGCGGACATGCGCCGATCGTAATCCTGGGAATCGTGGTCTTCTCCGCCGCCTACGACTCGCTGGATTTCCGTATCTACTGGCTGGGCGGGGAGGCCGTGACGGACGGCACGCGCCTGTACCGTGAGCAGCTCGCCGACCATTGGTTCACCAACACGCCTTTCATGGCCGCATTGTTCACTCCCCTTGCCGGGCTGCCGCTCCTTTTCGCGCGAATGCTGTGGCAACTGGCAGCCCTGGCGGCGTTCGTACGGGCGTGCGCGGTGACGGGGAAACTGGCCGGCCGCCGAGTGTCTCTCACGCTCGCGGCCGCCGCCGGGCTGCTGCTCGAACCGGTGTGGCACTCGTTCTTCCTCGGGCAGGTGAATCTGTTCCTGCTCGCTCTCGTCCTCGCGGACATGCATCGCGTCGCCCTTGGCCGCCCCGCCGGGATCGGCATCGGTATCGCGACCGCCGTGAAGCTGACACCGGCCGTCTTCGTCGTCCTTCTCCTGCTGACACGACGCACGAAGGACGCCGTCACGGCCACCGCGACCTTCGCCGTCTGCACCTTGCTCGCCTACGCCATCGCACCCGAGGCGTCCCGCCTCTATTGGCTGCACACCTTCTACGACACGTCCCGCGTGGGCGTCCCTTACATCAGCAACCAATCCCCTTATGGCGCGCTGACCCGCATATTGCGAGGGACGGCCGAGGTCGGCGACTGGTACACGGCCGTCCCGCTGACGATCGGCGTCCTCGGGCTGCTGCTCGCGGCCGCGTGGGCCCGGCGGGGCGACTGGCTGAGCGCCACGGCGGTGACGGGCGTGACCGGCCTTCTGGTCTCCCCCATCTCGTGGGCGCACCATTGGGTCTGGGTCGTCCCCGCGCTGGCCGTACTCCTCCGCGACAATGGCCGCAGGGCCGCCATCTGCGGTTACGTCCTCTTCGTGCTCTCACCGCTCTGGTGGACGCCTCACAACGGCGACCCACGCCAATACGGTCTCCATTTCCTGACCCCGGTCGCCAACTGCTACCTGCTGGCCGGTGTGGTGTTCCTGGCTCACATGGCCGTCCGGCTCCGGGGCACCAGCGGTCATGGTGAACGGCCGCGTCCAGGGGACGCCGGTGACGCCAGCCGTGCCGTTCGAGATCCGGGGTGGGTTCGAGATGGGTGACCGGGCCGGCGCACAGCCACGCGACCGGGCGGATGCCCTCAGGGATGCCGAGCAGGCGGCGGAGGAACGGCTCCCGGTAGAAGGAGACCCAGCCGACGCCGAGCCCTTCGGCGGTGGCGGCGAGCCAGAGGTTCTGGATGGCCAGGCAGACCGAGTACAGCCCGGCATCGGCGATGGCGTGCCTGCCGAGGACCGCCGGGCCGCCGCGTTCCGGGTCGTAGGTGACCACGATCGACAGGCCGGCCTCCAGCACCCCGTCGGTCTTACCGGGGGCGACCGCTCCTCAGAAGGCGACCACCTTGGGGTAGTGACGGATGAAGTCCGCCCGGGTGATGTCCGCCTCGGACGCGTCGATCGCGATGGCGATGTAGCCGCGGCTCGCGTGCAGGGACCAGTCATCGCCCGCGTCGCGATAGGCGCTGAAGGCGGCGGCGAACTCCTCCGCCGTCCCGATGACGGCGTCGGACAGGTACGCGGCCGAGCCCTCGGCGGAGAGCGGTGAGGCGCCCAGCCTGCCGACCGATCCGAGCACGCCCGTCTCCGCGGCGGCCGAGAAGAAGCCCGCGAGTTCGTCGGCGCTCGCGGCGTCGGGGGCGATGAGGTGCACCCCGGACGCCCTGTTCGGCTCGTCGTCCTTGTCCCGCGACCAGAGCGCGTAGTACACGCTCAGCATGTACAGGACGGCGATCCTGTCCCGGCCCGCCAGGTGCCGGATGAGCATGGTCCTGCCGTCCGACAGCGCGAATCCGGCGGCGACCTGCTTGTCGCCGACCTCCAGGTCGAAGACCCTCCGCATCGCCTCGGCGGCCAGGCTGAACGCTTCGACCTGCTGGTCGGAGTGCTTGCGCGGCTTGAGCTTCTGCTCCTGCGGCGCGTACGAGACGGAGACCAGCGGTGCCTGCGCGAGCGCCACCCCACCGACCGCCATCAGGTCCATCAGCCGCTCGACCAAGAACGCCCTGCTGACGTCGAAGAGCGTGGTGACTCCGACCATGAGGCTTCCCCAGTCGTGCGTCACCCTGGCGATCTCGTGCTCGATGGGGACGTCGCGCCACGCGTGCATGACCGCGCCCTCGTGCCGGACGTCGACGCTCACGCGGTCCCCGTCGATCGACGCCGACAGGGCCGGAAGCGGAGGGAGCGGCCTCGACGGGAACTCCAGCTCGAACCCGAGCCGCACGAACGGCTCCAGGTTCGCGACCCGCCACCCGCCGTCGTCGCGCAGGAGGGCGTACTCGTACGAGGGGTTGACCAGGAAGAGGGGCAGCTCGCCGGGCGGCAGCCGGAAACAGCCCGCCCGCCACGTGACGTGGGGCCGCCCAGAGACCTGGAGTTCGGCGACCTGGAGTCCGTCCTCGACCCATCCAGGCTGGCGGCACCGCGGGTGGTGCAGCGACGCCGCCGCGAAAACGTCCTCCGACCGGACCTCCAGCGCGGGCTTCCCCCAGCGCCCGAGAGGCCGCCCGCACGTCTGGCAGTCGACCGGACGAAGGTTCACATCCAGCTCGGCCAGCGCGCGCGGGCCGAGCCGTTCCCGGGTCACCGGGTCGATCCGCATTCGGGGAGTCGCCATCGTTCAGCCTCGTCCGTGTCGGGGGCACCACTGACAGTGCTCAACGATCACAGGATTCGCCGTGGTTCACCACCCCTCGACGACCGCCATGCTCGCGGGCGCTACGGTTCGCCGCGCGGAGGCGAAGATCAGGACAGGATCTGGCCGCTACGCTGCCTAGCGTGGTCGTTGGCCGATGGAACGACGACCACAGAGGCGGAACATATGGAGCTCACCGGGGAGCGGGCCGATCTGCTCGCGATGCTGGCCAAGTACCGGCACTTCCTGCGGTTCACCACGCGTGACCTCGGCGACGAGCAGGCCGGGCTGCGGACGACGGCCAGCGAGCTGTGCCTGGGCGGCCTCATGAGCATGGGCTGAGCCACCGCGCGGCCGGCTCCCCCTCGCGGAGCCGGCCGTGGGGCTTCAGCCGAGTTCCTCGGCCAGCCCGACGACGATGTTCTCGGGGCCGCGGACGTAGCAGAGCAGGTAGACGTCCTCGTACCGCACGACCTCGC
The DNA here is from genome assembly GCF_039871695.1 of Actinomadura sp. B10D3. Taxonomy (NCBI): domain Bacteria; kingdom Bacillati; phylum Actinomycetota; class Actinomycetes; order Streptosporangiales; family Thermomonosporaceae; genus Actinomadura; species Actinomadura sp. B10D3. The sequence goes on along the minus strand of NZ_JBDPLY010000016.1, from coordinate 144,184 downwards.
CGACGAGTTCGGCGCCGTGCGTCTTCAGGCGGGCGACCGTGTCCTCGATGTCGTCGACGGCGAACATGATGCGGCGAATGCCCAGCGTGTTCGCCGGAGCGTTCCCCGGCTCCGGCCTTATCGCCGCGGGCCGGTGGAAACGTGCCAGCTCGACGCGGCCGCGGCCGTCCGGGGTCCGGAGCATGGCGACGTCCTGCTCGACGTCTTCGAGGCCGATGACCCGTTCCGCCCAGCGCCCTTCGAGCGGCCCCTTCCCCTCGAGTTCCATGCCAAGCTCCGTGAAGAACGCGATGACGGCATCGAGGTCGTCCACGACGATGAGCACGTTGTCCATCCTCTTGAGCGCCATGCCCCGAGCCTACGGAGGCCCGCCGACAATTTCACGGCGGTCGAAGGGATCAGGTGGAAAGGCGGCGGGCCACGGCCGGGATCGAGGCCGGTCCCGGCGAGCCGACCCGCCGCGGCGACGGTCGCGGTCGCCGCGGAGGCGACGGCCGCGGCGGTCAGGCCGCTGACGATCAGCGGCTTACCCGACGGCTTTCGACACCACCACAGAAAGGATCTGGAGAAGGTGCCCGCACCACCCCCAACGCGGCGGGCGCCGGGTGGCAGCGCCATCGACTCTCTGCTTTGCTTTGATCACTTGTCGTTGAGCCGGACGCACGGGCTCACCGGGAACGGAGAAGAGCGGTGCGACGCTTCCAGCTGGCTCTGGGAATCTGCTTGCTCGTGGCGAGCGTGGTCGCCGCCGTGTTCAGCCTGAACAACGCCTACACGGCGGACAGCGCGGTGGACACCAGCGAACCCACGTGCGGGCATGAGGTCCAGGCTCCGGGCCAGGAATGCGTGACCTCCTACGGAGGAAGACCCGCTACCGGCGGCGGCGTCACCTATGAGGAAGCCAAGAAGAGCAAAGAAGACACTGCGATCTCCGGGGCATGGCTCTTCGGTGTCGAACTACTCGGCACGATCAGCATCGCCCTGTTCGCCGGGGCCACCGTGTGCATGGCGAGTGCGATCTGGTCCCGCGGGCTTCGCCTTCCGCTGCTCCTGGCAGGAGTGCTCATCCCAGCAGTCGCATACGGATTCGCGTTCTGGCCCGCCCAGCAACGCGTGCAAGAGGTCTCTCCCGTGTCGCCGGGCGCTCTCGGCTTCCTGCACTTCCCCTACCTCCCCATCGTCTTCGCCGTCGCCGCCGCGTTCATCACGGTCCAGGCCTGGCGCTTGACGGACGAGGTCATGACGGACGAGGTCATCTAGCAGCCCGCAGGCGGTTCGGCCGCGCCGAGAATCCCATGGCGCTCGCTGCGATCATGCGCCTGCCCCGGCGCCGGTGCCCGGCTGGCGGAGGGTTCTCGGGCACGTGCTCATGGCGCTCTGCATCGCGTCCTTCGTGGCGTTCTTCGTCTGGGCGTGTGATCTGGACCCCGGCGAAACAGATGCCCGGCACCGGGTCTGGCGACTGCCTGCCGTACGACTGAGTCCCAAGGGCGGGCGGGTCGCGGAGGGGCCGACCGCCCTTGGGGGCCGGGCGGGTTACAGGTCGATGCCGTTCACCTGGAGGGCGACGTCGATGTTCCCGCGGGTGGCGTTGGAGTAGGGGCAGGCCTGGTGTGCGGCCTTCACCAGGTCTGCGGCCTGCTCGGCGGTGACCGACGGGAGCGAGATCCGCAACCGGGCGCCCAGCTTGAACCGGCCGCCGCCGGCCGGGATGAGGGAGACGGACGCGTCGATCCGCGCGTCGTCGGCCTTGAGGTTCTCGCGCTGGCCGACCATCGCGAGGACCGTGCCGAAGCAGGCCGCGTAGCCGACCGCGAAGAGCTGCTCGGGGTTGGCGCCCTCGCCGTCCCCTCCGAGCTCCTTCGGCAGGCGCAGGTCGAGGTCGAGGCGCCCGTCGGACGTCCGGCCGCGACCGTTCCTGCCCCCGGTGACCTGCGCCTCGGCCGTGTAGATCGGTGCGGTCATCTGACCCTCCATCCTTTTGGTCCCTGAATCTCGCACTTCAAAAACAAGAAGTCAACGGTTATGGTCGTGGAACCACGATCATCCGGAGGCGAGATGGCGAGGCTGGAGATCGGCTACCTGCTGCCGACGAGAGAGCAAGACCTGCTGGGCGACCACGATTCCGGGCGGCTCGTCGCCCAGGCACGGAGGGCCGAGCAATCGGGGCTGGACTCGGTCTGGGCGGGCGACAGCCCCGTGACCAGGCCGCGCGCCGACCCGCTGATGCTGCTGGCGGCCGTGGCGCAGGCCACCGAGCGGATCACGCTCGGGACGGCGGTGCTGCTGCCGGCGCTCCGGCACCCGATCCTGCTGGCCCACCAGCTCGCCACGCTCGACCGCCTGTCGGGCGGGCGGGTGATCGCCGGTATGGGAGCCGGGTTCCCGATACCTGTCACCGAGGCCCAGTTCGCGGCGATCGGAGTCGGGTTCCGCGGCCGCGTCGGCCGGATGGAGGAGTCGATCGAGGCGATGCGGCGGCTCTGGACCGGGGACGCGGTCTCCTACCAGGGCCGGCACTTCGCGTTCTCGGACGTGCGGATCGTGCCGCCGCCGGTGCGTCCCGGAGGGCCGCCAATATGGCTGGCCGGGAGCGGCCCCTCGCTGCCGCGCGTGGCGCGCCTCGCCGACGGGTGGCTGCCCTACCCACCCGAGGCGGCCACGTACGCGAAGGAACGCGAACTGATCGGGCGCGCGACCCCGGCGCTCTACGCGACGCTCTGCCTGGACGACGACCCGGAGAAGGCCCGGCACCGGCTGCGGACGAGCATCGAGCGCTACTACGACGCGCCGCTGGAGTTCGTCGCGTCCATCCAGGCCTTGTTCGCCGGGACGGCCCGCCAGGCCGCCGACTGGCTGAGCGGCTACGTCGAGGCGGGCGCCCGCCACCTGGTGATCCGGCTGGCGACCGACGACCACGACACGGACCTGGAGCGGCTCGGCGACGAGGTCCTCCCCCTGCTGCGCGAGGAGGCGCACCGATGACCACGTTCGTTCTCGTTCATGGCGCGTGGCACGGTCCCTGGGCCTGGGAGCGGGTCGTCCCGCTGCTGCACGCCGCAGGGGCGCGCACGCTCACCCCCGTCCTCGAGGCCGGCGACGACCACGGCCTCCACGACCACGCCGAGGCCGTCGTCGCCGCGCTCGACACCGTCCACGACGAGGTCGTGCTGGTCGGGCACAGCTACGCGGGCCTGGTCGTGCGGGAGGCGGCCGACGCGCGCCCCGGCACGGTCGGCCACGTGGTCATGGTGGACGGGTGGGCGGGGCCCGACGGCGCCGGCATGTTCGACCTGGCCCCGGACACGTTCGTCGAGCTGGCCCGGACGGCGGCCGAGAAGCTCGGCGACGGGCGGCGGATCCCCGCCCCGCCGCCGGCCGCGTTCGGCATCACGGACCCCGGCGCGGCCGACCGGCTGGCCGCCCGCCTCCTCCCCCAGCCGCTCCGGTCGTTCACCGAGCGCACCCGCCTCAGCGGCGCCGTCGACCGGATCCCCGGGACGGCCGTCTACTGCAGGCCGCTGACCTACCCCTTCGACCATTTCGGCAAGGAGGTCGGATACCGGACGATCGCGCTGGACGGCCCCCACAACGTGATGATGACCGACCCGGAGCCGCTCACCCGCCTCCTCCTGAAGGTTCAGGAAGGGGAAGCGCGAAGTCTAGAGTGATGAAGTGGAACAGCGAACGTACAACCAGTACTGCGCGACCGCGCGCACTCTCGACATCGTCGGCGAGCGCTGGACGCTGCTGCTGGTCCGCGAGCTGCTGACCGGGCCGAAGCGGTTCGGCGACCTCGGGGCCAGCATGCGCGGCCTCGGCACCGGACTGCTGGCCGCCCGGCTCAAGCACCTGGAGCGCGAGGGCCTGGTGCGCAAGATCACGCTGCCGCCGCCCGCCCGCACCCCCGCGTACGCGCTCACCGAGGCCGGCGAGGACCTCGGCCCCGCCGTCATGGCGCTGGCCAGGTGGGGGATGACGTGGGCGATGGGCGAGCGGCGCGAGACCGAGACGTTCCACCCGGGCTGGACGGTGCTCGGCCTGCGCGCCTGCTTCGAGCCCGAGGGCGCCGCCGGGCTCCGCGCCGTGTACGAGTTCCGCGTCGGCGACGAGGTCTTCCACGCCCGGATCGACGACGGGACGATCGAGGCGCTGCACGGCCCCGCCCAGCACCCGGACGCCACGATCACGATCAGCGAGGAGGCGCTCGTCGCCCTGACCGGCACCTGCGGCACGTTCGCCGAGGCGATCCGGGACGGTTCGGCGTCGGCGTCCGGCGACCCCGAGGCCCTGCGGCGGCTCGCGGGGCTGTTCCGCCTGCCGGCCCCGGGCTCCCGCAAGCCCGCCGGCTGACCACCCCGGCCCGTCACGGCCGGCCCGCGCCCGGCACGTCGACCTGGACGGCGAGGATCCGGCCGCTGCCGGGTCGAAGCCGATGGTGTTGACGTAGACGTTGCCGCGCTCGTCGGCGACCTCGACCGGCCCCCGGCCGGTCAGCAGCGTCCGTACGGCCTCCATCGTCGTCCACCGTTCCTTCTCCGCCGGCGGTGTCCCACCCTCTGCACGAACGGCCACCGCCCGGATCGACACGCGCCGGGGAGAGATTTCCACCTCTCCGAGTACACACTGGAGGGCATCCGAGTGTGTATTCTGTGCCCCATGGCGAGAGTCAACATCACGCTCCCCGACGAGCTTGCCGCCACGTTGCAGGGGCTCGCCGAGGAGAAGAAGATCCCCTCGGTGTCCGGGTTCCTCGCGGACGGGGCGCGCCTCAAGCTGGCCTATCTGCGCGACGCCTCCACCATCGACGACCTCTTCGGCCCGCCCACCCCGGACGAGCAGGCCATGGTCGACCGTCTCGTCGAGGACGGCGCGCCGTCCCGCCGGGACGTCGCGTGATCACCGGTCACGTCTTCGACGCGACCGCCCTCCTGGACCTCGCGACCGGCAAGACCATCTACGTCCGCGCCCGGCTCCGCGCGTCCATCGCCCAGCACGCCACGATCGTCATCCCCGCGACCGCGCTCGCGCGGGCGTGGCAGCTCGTCCCCGACCACGGCCGCGCCGTCCTCGAACGGCTGCCCGGCATGCAGGTCGTCCACGTCGACGACCTCGACGACGTGATCGCCCAGCAGACCGGGCTGCTCGTCACCACGATCCCGAACCTCGGCATGGACGCCGCCCAGGCCGCGTGGTCGGCCCGCTGGCGCCGCTGGCCGCTGATCACCGCCGAGCCGGACGTCTACAAGTCCGTCCCCGGCGTTCGCGTGGAGCAGATCCCCTAGCGAGACGGGCCGCGCGGGACGTCAGAGCTTCTCGATGGTGGCGAACCGCAGGACGAGCGTCCGGACGCCGTACTCGCCGCCGAAGTCGACGCTGGCCTTCTCGCCCCGGTCGTAGACGGACACGACCGTGCCGAGGCCGAAGGCGTCGTGCGTGACCTTGTCGCCCGGGGCCAGCGACGGGACCGGACGGTTCCCCGGGGAGCGCGTCCCCGGGCGGGACGCCATCCGCTCCATCGCCGAACCGGACGTCGAGGACGCCTCGCGCTCCCACTCGACCAGCGTCTTCGGGATCTCGCCGAGGAAGCGGGACGGCGGGTTCACCTGCGGCGCGCCCCACGAGCTGCGCATCGTCGCCCGCGACAGGTAGAGGCGCTGCCGGGCGCGGGTGATGCCGACGTAGGCGAGCCGCCGCTCCTCTTCGAGCTCCTTGGGATTGCTCATGGCGCGCAGGTGCGGGAACACCCCGTCCTCCATGCCGGTGAGGAAGACCACCGGGAACTCGAGGCCCTTCGCGGTGTGCAGGGTCATCAGGGTGACGACGCCGTGGTCGGTCTCCTCCGGCTGCTCGCCCGGCGGGACGGGCCCGCCCTTCGCGCCGCCGGGGATGGAGTCGGCGTCGGCGACCAGGGCGACCTGCTCCAGGAACTCGGGCAGGCGGCCCTCGGCGGACTCGCCGTCGAGGCGCTCCTCGAACTCGCGGGCGACGGCCTCCAGCTCCTGGAGGTTCTCGACGCGGGTCTCGTCCTGCGGGTCCTTGGAGGCCTGGAGCTCGGCGAGGTAGCCGCTGGCCTTGAGGACCTCGGCGACCAGGTCGGCGGGGGTGAGGGTCTCGGCGGCGGCGCGCAGCTCGTCGAGCAGGGCGACGAACTCGCGGACGGCGTTGATCGAGCGGGTCGCCATGCCGGGGACGTCCTCGGGCACGCGCAGCGCCTGCCAGAACGAGATCCGCTCCCGGGACGCGTACGCCTCGACGCACGCCTCGGCCCGGTCGCCGATGCCGCGTTTCGGGACGTTCAGGATGCGGCGCAGGGAGACGGTGTCCTCGGGGTTGGCGAGGCAGCGCAGGTAGGCCAGCGCGTCGCGGATCTCCTTGCGCTCGTAGAACCGGACGCCGCCGACGACCTTGTACGGCAGCCCGACCCGGATGAACACTTCCTCGAAGACACGGGACTGCGCGTTGGTGCGGTAGAAGACGGCGACGTCGCCGGGGCGCGCGTCGCCCTCGTCGGTGAGCCGGTCGACCTCCCGGGCGACGAACGCGGCCTCGTCGTGCTCGTTGTCGGCCACATAGCCGGTGATCTTGTGGCCCTCGCCCTGGTCGGACCAGAGCTTCTTCGGCTTGCGGTCGGCGTTGCGCTCGATGACCGCGTTGGCCGCGGACAGGATCGTCTGCGTGGAGCGGTAGTTCTGCTCCAGCAGGATCGTCGTCGCATCCGGGTAGTCGCGCTCGAACTCCAGGATGTTGCGGATCGTGGCGCCGCGGAACGCGTAGATCGACTGGTCGGCGTCGCCGACCACGCACAGCTCGGCCGCGCCCGGCCCCTCGCCGTCGCCGCCCGCCGGGCCGCCCGAGATCGGGGCGGTCAGCTCCCGGACGAGCTCGTACTGCGCGTGGTTGGTGTCCTGGTACTCGTCGACCAGGACGTGCCGGAAGCGCCGCCGGTAGTGCTCGGCGGCCTCCGGGAACACCTGCAGCAGGTTGACCGTCATCATGATCAGGTCGTCGAAGTCCATGGCGCCGGCCTGCTGGAGCCGCGCCTGGTACATCTCGTACGCCTCGCCGAGCGTCTGCTCCATGTGCGTGGACGCGCGGTTCTTGAACGTCTCGTAGTCGATCAGCTCGTTCTTCAGGTTGGACACCTGGGCGCTGAACGACTTCGGCGGGTACCGCTTGGGGTCGAGGTCGAGCTCGCGGCAGACGAGCGCCATCAGCCGGTTGGCGTCGGCCTGGTCGTAGATCGAGAAGCTCGTGGGGAAGCCGAGGCGCTTGGCCTCGCGGCGCAGGATCCGGACGCACGCCGAGTGGAACGTCATCACCCACATCGCCCGCGACCGGGGCCCGACGAGCGCGTCGACGCGCTCCTTCATCTCGGCCGCGGCCTTGTTGGTGAAGGTGATCGCGAGGATCTGGCCGGGGTGCACGTCCCGCTCGCCGAGCAGGTGGGCGATGCGGTGGGTGAGCACCCGGGTCTTGCCCGAGCCGGCGCCCGCGACGATCAGCAGGGGGCCGCCGGAGTGCACGACGGCGTCGCGCTGCTGCGGGTTGAGGCCATCGAGCAAGGGGTGAGCTTCGGTCTTCGACATCACGTGCGAGTCTACGGCTCGGCGAAGACGTTTTCGGCGCGTCCGCCGACCCGGGGCGCCCGCCGGCCCGCGCGGCAGCATGTGGACAGACGGCAGTCCTTTTCGGGGCGTCCGGTTGACTCGATCTCCTGACCGGCGCAACTTGACGAGTACGGAGCGGGCACACCCCGCCGGACCGGCCCGGCCGGTCCGTGACCGGGACGCGAGGCCCCGTGTCGCGTCCCGGCATGCCCGCCCGCAGATGCGCGGTGTCAACAGGGACGCGCGCACCGTGAGGGGGAAGTGGCATCGATGACGATCCACCAGCATGACGTCCAGGGGCGGCGGGACGGCGGGACGGTCGCGGTCCCCGCGCAGTGGCCGGGCGCGACGGCGCAGCTCGCGCAGGGGGCGGCGGCCCCGCCCGTGCCGCGGCCGGTGCCGGTCCCGGTGCCGGCGCGCAGCGGGCACCGGTTCCTCGTCTACAAGCAGGACCCGTCGGTCACCGAGCTCGGCGCCCGGCCGGTGTTCGTCCCGACCGTGGTCCTGATCGGCCCGGCGGACGCCCGCGTCCGGACCGAGATGCCGGGCGTCACGCCGGTCGCGCGCAACGCCGGCGGCGACTTCGTGTTCGCCGCCGGCACTCCGCAGTTCGACTGCGCGCACACGTTCGCCGTCGTCCGGCGGACGATGGCGATGTACGAGCGGCACAACGGCGGCACCCCGCTCCCGTTCGCGTGGAACGTCGGCGGCAACACCGACCGCCTCACCGTGTTCCCCCACGCCGGCGAGGGCGCGAACGCGTTCTACAGCCGGACGGCGAAGGCGCTCAAGTTCCTGTCCTTCACTCCGGAGGGCCGGCAGCCGTCGGAGGTCGTCCACACGTGCCGGTCGCTCGACATCGTCGCGCACGAGACCGGCCACGCGATCCTGGACGGCCTCAAGCCGGGCTGGCTGTCGGCGGACAACCCGCCCCAGACGGGCGGGTTGCACGAGGCCTTCGGCGACATCACGGCGATCTTCCTGGCGCTGGCGGAGCCGGACCAGGCCGAGGCTCTCGTCGCGCTCACCAAGGCGAACCTGCACGACACGTCGTTCCTGCCGGAGCTGGCGGAGGAGTTCGGCCGGGCGCTCGGCAGGCCGTCCGGGCTCCGCGACGCCGACAACGACCTGAAGCTCAGCGAGGTCGGCAACGAGGTGCACGCCATCTCGCAGGTGTTCACCGGCGCGGTCTACGACGTGCTCGCCGACCTGTACACCTTCGAGTTGAGCCGGCAGCGGCGCACCAAGGACCCGGCGATCGTGCTGATCGAGACGGCGTCCGCGCTGTGCCGGCTGGTTTTCGAGGCGTTCGTCGCCGCGCCCGGCACCGGCGCCCGGTACGTCGACGTCGCGAACACCATGCTGCGGATATCGGCGAACCGCGGCGATCCGGCGATCTACCGGACGTTCATCCGCAACCGGTTCGCCGTCCGGGAGATCACGACGGCGGTGACGCCGCTGCGCGACCTGATGAGCGGGCGGGTGCCGATGACCGAGGCCGGCTACACCGGGGACGGGCAGGACGTCACGGAGGTCGAGCCGCACGACGAGCACTCGGCGAGCCTGCGGGCCGGCCAGGACCGGTCGCGCTGCTGCGGCACCATGCAGATGCCCGAGTACCAGGTCATCGCGGCGGAGAAGCTGGCCAGGCGCGGCTCCCTGACGGACGAGGACATCCTCCGGGAGGAGCTCGACGAGCTGCGCCGGGTGTTCGGCACGTAGCCGGACCGCCGTGGCGGGCCGACCCCTGCGGCCCGCCACGGCCGCCGCTCAGCCGGTCTTGCGGTGGTCGCGGGCGGCCTCGGCGGCCATGTGCACGGCGACGAGGTCCGCGCCCGTCGCGGCCATGGACGCGGCGGCGACCGCCCCCTCGACGAGCGGGGCGTCCGCGAGGAGCACGTCATCGCGGTCGGCGTCCTCGATGAACATCGTGGCGGTCAGCACGGAGCTGCCGAGGTCGGGGATCAGCACGACGCCGTCACCGCCGTCCGCGGCGCCGACGGCGTGCTCGACGAGGTCGATGCTGGTGCCGAGGCGCCCCTCGGTGTCGCCGCCGGCGGGCTCCACGACGGCCTTGCCGATGCCCATCGCCCGCGCCACCTCGACGGCGCCCTCCGCGAGCGTCGGGCTGTGGGAGACGATCACGATCCCGACCACGTCACTCCTCCCCGGCCACGTCGGCCAGCGCGCGGAGCAGCAGGGCCGTGGAGGACGCGCCGGGGTCGAGGTGCCCCTCGCTGCGCGCGCCCAGATAGCTGGCGCGGCCCTTGCGGGCCCGCATCGGAACCGTGCCGTCCGCGCCCTTGGCCGCGGCGTCCGCGGCGGCGCGCACGCAGGCGGCCAGGCCGGAGCCCTCGGCGAGCGCGGCGTCGTAGGCCGCGACGGCGGGCGCGAGCGCGTCCACCATCGTCTTGTCGCCCTCGACGGCCTTGCCGAGGTCCTGGACGCCCTCCAGCGCGGCCTGCAGCGCGGTGCCCAGCGCGGCGGCGTCGACCTCCTCGGCGGCGCCCAGCACCTTCCCCGCGCGGCGCAGCGCCGTCCCGTACAGCGGACCGGACGCGCCGCCGGTCTTCGACACGATGGCGCGCCCGGCCGCGATCAGCACCTTGGCCGGCGTGGTGGGGTCGTCCGGCAGCGCCTCGACGGCGGCGCGGAAGCCGCGGTCCAGGTTGTGGCCGTGGTCGCCGTCGCCGATGGCGGCGTCCAGCCGGGTCAGCCGGTCGGCGTCGGCGGACACCAGCTCGGCCGCGTGCCTTACCCAGGTGGCGATCTCCTCGGCGTTCACCGGCCCCACCGCAGCCCGGGGGTCTCGACCGGGGCGTCCCAGAGCCGGACCAGATCCGGCGTCACCCGGCACACGCTGATCATGCAGCCGGCCATCTCCAGGCTGGTGACGTACGGCCCGACCAGGCGGCGGACGACCGTCGCGCCGTGCCCCTCCAGCCACTCGGCGGCGGCGGCGTAGGCCACGTACTGCTCGATCAGCGGGGTGCCGCCCATCCCGTTCACCAGCACGAGCACCTCGGACCCGGACAGCGGCATGTCGGCGTCGATCGCGCTCAGCGACGCGTCCACGATCTCGGTGGCCGTGCCGACCCTGGCGCGCTCGCGGCCGGGCTCGCCGTGGATGCCGATGCCGAGCTCCATCTCGTCCTCGCCCAGCTCGAACGTGGGCGACCCGGCGGCCGGGACGGTGCACGACGACAGCGCGACGCCGAACGACCGGCTCCGCTCGTCGACCTCCCGCGCGACCGCCGCGACGTCCGCGAGCGCGCCGCCCTCCTCGGCGCGCGCGCCGGCGATCTTCTCGGCGAAGAGGGTGGCGCCGGTGCCGCGCCGCCCGGCGGTGAACGTGCTGTCCTCGACCGCGACGTCGTCGTCGACGATGACGGAGGTGACCTCGATGTCCTCGTCCTCGGCCAGCTCGGCGGCCATCTGGAAGTTCATGACGTCGCCGGTGTAGTTCTTCACCAGGTGCAGCACCCCGGCGCCGCCGCTCACCGCCATCGTCGCCGCGATGATCTGGTCGGGCACCGGCGAGGTGAACACCTCGCCGCAGCACGCGGCGTCCAGCATCCCGTACCCGACGAAGCCGGCGTGCAGCGGCTCGTGGCCGGAGCCGCCGCCCGACACCAGAGCGACCTTGCCCGTGCGGGGCGCGTCCCCCCGCACGACGGTGCCGTTCCCCGGATCGACCGTCAGCTCGGGATGCGCTGCGGCCAGGCCGCGCAGCGCGTCGGAGACCACGTCCGCCGGAGCGTTGATGAGTTTGCGCATGTCTCTGCTCTACCCCGGTGGGACGCCGCATCCCAGGCCCAATCGTCGATCTTGCGTATATCGGATGGCCGGGCGCTTCCCCGCGGCATAGGTTTCACCCGTGAACAGAGCACCACGAATCCTCTACGACTGCGACACCGGCATCGACGACGCGATGACGCTGCTGTACCTGGCCTCGCTGGTCCGGGCGGGCGAGGCGGAGCTGGCGGGGGTCGGAACGGTCCACGGCAACATCGACCCGCTGACCGGCGCGCTGAACACGCTGCGGGTCCTGGAGGCCGCGGGCGTCAAGGCGGGCGAGCAGGGCGTGCCGGTCGCGGTGGGCGCCGCCCGGCCGATGGCGCAGGACGTCCACTACGCGCTGGACTGGCACGGCACCGACGGCCTCGGCGACACGCACCTGCCCGCGCCGGCCGGGCGCCCGGTCGCCGAGCCGGCCGCGGCGCAGATCGTCCGGATGGCGCGCGAGGCGCCGGGCGAGCTGACGCTGCTGGCGACCGGCCCGCTGACCAACCTCGGCGCCGCGCTGCTGCTGGACGACGCACTCCCGTCGCTGATCCGCGAGGTGGTGGTCATGGGCGGCGCGTTCGACCACCCGGGCAACATCACCACGCACGCCGAGGCGAACATCTGGCACGACCCGGAGGCCGCCGACCTGGTGTTCGCGGCGGACTGGCCGGTCGTGCTGGTGCCGCTGGACGCGACCCACCCGACCGCCGTCCACGACGACTGGCTGGACCGGCTCGCCGCCCACGGCACCTCCGTCACCCGCTTCGCCGCGAGCATCCTGGAGTTCTACGCCGAGGCCTACACGCCGACCCTCAGGCGGCGCGGCGCGGTCATCCACGACGCGCTCGCCGCGATGCTGGTCGTCGACCCGGACCTCGGCGAGTACGCGCACCGCCCCGTCCGGGTGGAGCTGCGGGGCGAGCTGACCCGCGGCACGACGGTGTGGGACGCGCGCTCCGTGCCCGCCGAGGACGCCCGCCGCCCGGTCAAGATCGCGGTCGGCGGCGACGTGGAGGCGTTCAAGGAGAGACTCCTGGCCGCGCTGACCTCCTTCTGATCATCAGGGTTGCCGGGAAACCGTTCGCCGACCTTATTGTTGAAAGGTGACCAGCGTTCTGGACGACGGCGAAGTAGAGCGGATCCTGGCCGTGATGGCGCATCCCGACGACGTCGACTTCGGCGTCGCCGGGACGGTCGCCGGCTGGACCGACCGGGGCATCGAGGTCGTGTACCTCATGGTCACCGACGGCGACGCCGGCGGCTTCGACGACGGGATCACCCGCGCGGAGATGGCCGCGCTGCGCCGCGAGGAGCAGCGCGCGGCGGCCAAGTGCGTCGGGGTCGGCGACGTCCGGTTCCTCGGCCACCCGGACGGGCGGGTCGAGGCGACGCTGGACCTGCGCCGCGACATCGCCCGGGTGATCAGGCAGGTGCGGCCGGACCGGGTGGTGATGCCGAGCCCGGAGCGCAACTACGAGCGGATCTACCCGAGCCACCCCGACCACCGGGCGGTCGGCTCCGCCGCGCTGGACGCCGTCTACCCCGACGCCCGCAACCCGTACGCGTTCCCGGAGCTGCTCGCCGACGAGGGGCTGGAGGCGTGGACGGTCCGCGAGGTGTGGATGAGCGGCGGTCCCGTCGTGAACCACTACGTCGACATCACCCCCCGGTTCGAGCGGAAGCTGAACGCGCTGCGGGCGCATGCCAGCCAGACGGCGCACATGGGCGACGGGCTGGCGGAGATGCTGCGCGGCTGGCTGGGCGCCAACGCCGCGGCGGCGGGCCTTCCCGAGGGCGCCCTGGCGGAGTCCTTCCATGTCATCGACACCGCATGACGGAGCCCTGCACACTCCTAAATACGGTCACGCATCAAATATGACTCTTTACAGGCCGTAATTAGCCCCAGATCGGGCATGTACCCCCATGTGTCACAACACGGGGGGTCATCATGCCGCAGGAGATCGAGGCCACCGCCACTTCCTCCGCAGCACCGGAAGTGATCTTCAAGCATCTGTGCGTGGCCGAGGCGTGGGACGACTGGGGCGGGTTCTGGACGCGCGTGCGGCGGGAGTCCGCCGGCGCGGAGCACCCGAACGGGCTCGGTGCCGTCCGGTACGTCCGGTCCTGGCGCGAGGAGGTCGTGGCCTGGGATCCGCCGCGGCACTACGGGTACATCGCGCAGGCCGGGCCGCCGCCCCGCCGCCTGCGCGCCGACATCACGCTGGAGCCGCACGTCGGGGGGACGCTGATCCGCTGGCGCGGCGAGGTCGACGGGTTCCCGGGCACCCGGCCGTTCACCCGCGCCGTCCTGCGCCGCCGGCTGGACGCCTACGCGCGCCGGGTGGCGCGGCACGCCGAGCGCTGCGAGCCGGGCTGCGCCGCCCGCCTGCCCGGCGCCATCTGACGCACCGGTTCATCCGGTCACACGGAATGTCGCACGCATTCGGGGGGATCGATGCGACGTCACCTCATCGCGCTCGCCCTGGCGGCGGCGGGCGCCACCGGAGCGGGGGCCGCCACCTACCTGGCCGTGACGGACGGGCAGAGCCGCAGGAGCGGTGTCACCGTCAACGCGTCCGAGTCCATCAAGAAGAGGCCCGCCGGTGAACGGACCACCGCGGCGAAGGTGACGACACGCCCGTTCAACGCGGCGGCGCTGCGCCGGGCGGTCCGCGCCTACTTCGAGAAGCGCCCCGGCGAGGCCGGGATCATGGCGACGGACCTGCGGACCGGCCTGTCCTTCGGCGAGAACGAGAAGCAGCGCTTCGTCTCGGCCAGCGTCATGAAGGTCGACATCCTGGCGAGCCTCCTCCTGCAGCGGCAGCGCGCCCGGGGCAGGCTGTCGGACGGCCAGCGCCATCTGGCCGAGCGGATGATCCGGGAGAGCGACAACGCCGCCGCGGACGCCCTGTACTCCGCGGCCGGCGGCGGGGCCGGCGTCAGGAAGGCGAACGCGGCGTTCGGCCTGAAGCACACCAAGCCGTTCCCCGGCGCGGGGTCGTGGGGGTCGTCCTGGACGAGCCCCGCCGACCAGGTGCGGCTGCTCGGGCACCTGGCGTCGGACCGGAGCGCGCTGAAGGCGTCCGGACGCCGGTACATCCTGGGCCTGATGGGCTCGGTGATGGAGGAGCAGGCGTGGGGCGTCAGCGCCGCGGCCCGTCCGGGCGAGAAGGTGGCGCTCAAGAACGGCTGGACGCCCGTGCACCGCCAGGGGCACGGGTGGGCGGTCAACAGCGTCGGGCGGATCACCGGGGCCGACCACGACTTCCTCATCGCGGTGTGCAGCGGCGGCAGCCCGACCATGGGGTCGGGCGTGTCGACGGTCGAGCACGTCGCCGGCATGGTCGTCGACACGATGCGGGCGTCGCACGCGTGAGACCGGCGCCCGGCGGCGGATCCCCAGACCGGGCGGCGGGCCGGCCGCCCAGCACGTGCCGGGATCGTCAGCGGGCCAGTGGCCGGGTGAGCTTCTTGCCCTCGGCGGCTGCCACGGCGACGCAGGTGACGGTCCGGTCGCCCGACTTCCAGGAGTCCGCGGTCGGGTAGTAGTAGGAGTTCGCGAGGCTTCCCGCGGCGGGGTCGCGGCGGAGCCGCGCCTGCGTGCGCGCCTTGCAGCCGGTGGAGGCGAGCTGCTGGAGCTGCGACTCCGGCGGCATCGTGAAGCCCTTGAGGCGGAACACCGCCGTCACCTCGCCGTCGTGCGGCTGGGTGCACGGGACGATCTTGACGCTCTCCACCTCGACCGGCTCGCTGGTCGCGCTGCCGGTGGTCGCGCCAGCGTCGTCGTTGATGCAGTTGCCGACCCGCATCTTCTGGGCGTCGACCTTCTCGGGCTTGGTCTGGGTGACCTTGGGAGAGGCTCCGCCCGTGTCGTCACCGGAGCCGCCGCTGCCGCGCAGCACGAACCCGGCGATGCCGGCGACGATCCACAGGGAGGACAGGATGATGCCGGCGATCGCGAGCCCCCGGCCCTTGCCGCCGTTCTTGCCGATCTGGTTGAGCGAGATGACCCCGAGGATGATGCCGAGCACGCCGAGGCAGCCGAGAAGCCCCGTGACGAACGCGGCGATCGCCATGCCGTTGGTCTTGTCGGCCTTGGAGCCGTAAGGGGAGCCGTAGCCGGGTTCCACCGGCATGGGCGGGGGCGGATAGGGAGCGTCGGGGCCCGGCTGCCCGGGCCCGGGGGGAGGGTAGGTCATGGGGAGCGACTGTCCCATATCGGACGGTATCGATGATCAGCCTGGGGCGGTTTCCGGCGTTACGATTTGCTCACAGTTAAGGTGAAAACGTTTACCTCTGACCATGGCGTGGGCAAAGGTATTCGCCCCGCGCGCTCCGCCGGCTAGACGAGGCGGCGCGCGGCGGCCCAGCGGGACAGCTCGTGCCGGTTCGACAGCTGGAGCTTCCGCAGGACGCTGCTCACGTGCGTCTCCACCGTCTTGACGGAGATGAACAGCTCCTTGGCGATCTCCTTGTAGGCGTAGCCGCGGGCGATCAGCCGCAGCACGTCCCGCTCCCGCTGGGTGATCTGGTCGAGCTCGGGATCCACCGCGGGGACGTCCGTGGCGGCGAACGCGTCCAGCACGAACCCGGCGAGGCGCGGCGAGAACACCGCGTCGCCCTCGGCCACCCGGCCGATCGCGTCCGTCAGCTCCGGCCCGGAGATCGTCTTGGTGACGTAGCCGCGCGCCCCGCCCCGCACGACGCCGATCACGTCCTCCGCCGCGTCCGACACCGACAGCGCGAGGAACTTGGAGCCGACGGCGCCGTGCAGCCGCCGCAGCACCTCGATGCCCCCGCCGCCCGGCAGGTGGACGTCCAGCAGCACCACGTCCGGCTGCGTCGCACGGATCACCGAGACCGCCTCGTCGACGTCGCCGGCCTCGCCCACGATCTCGACGCCGCCGCCCAGCTCCGCCTTCACGCCGGTCCGGAACATCTGGTGGTCGTCGACCAGCACGACCCTCTTCAGCACGTCGCTCATGCTCTCCTAATCTCCAACCGCACTTCAGTGCCCTCACCAGGGGAGGTACGGACGGTCGCCTTGCCGCCGTTGCGCTCCATACGTCCGATGATGGACCCCCGGACGCCCATCCGGTCCTCCGGGACCTGGTCGAGGTCGAAGCCCTTGCCCCGGTCGCGGACGAAGATGGCGATCTCGTCGCCCTCGACCTCCGCGTACACCGACACCGACGACGCCTCGGCGTACTTGGCCGCGTTCACCATCGCCTCCCGGGCGGCCTGCAGCGCGGCGCCGAGCCGCTCGTCCAGCGCCGTGTCGCCCACGCAGACGACCTCGATCGGCACGCCGTGGTCGTCCTCGACCTCGCCCGCCGTCTCCCGGATCGCGGCGGCGAACGTCCGGTCGGGGTCGGCGCGCGGCTGGTAGAGCCACGTCCGCAGCGTGCGCTCCTGGGAGCGGGCGAGCCGCTGCACCTCGCGGGTGTCGTGCGCGTTCCGCTGGATGAGCGTCAGGGTGTGCAGCACCGAGTCGTGGATGTGCGCGGCGAGCTCGGCGCGCTCCTGGGACCGGATGCGCTCGTGCCGCTCGGCGTCCAGATCCTGCCAGAGCCGCACCACCCACGGCGTCACGATCACCGCGACCCCGGTGAGGATGATCAGCATGGCGATGACGACCGACCGCGCCTGGTCGGCGTCCACGTTCTGCGCCACGAACCCGCCGATGCCGCCGACGACGAGCAGCAGCCCGAGCAGGCTGCGCAGCCACCGCTCGCGCAGCGGGAGCGTCCAGCGCTGCCGCTGGTCGCGGTCGGCCTGCTGCCACAGGATCGCGGCACCGACCCCGCCGACGACGAACGGCCACAGCGCCCACCGGGCGACCGCGGCGCCCCACGGCAGCGCGGCGAGGCCGAGCGCGACCGCCGTGTAGGCGAGCAGCTGGCCCCAGTCGCGGCCCCGCCGCCCGGCCGGCCGCTCCGCCCCCTCCGCGGCCGGCACCAGGATCCAGAACGCGGCGTACGCGGCGACGCCGAGACCGCTCGCCATCGTCAGCAGCACGAACGCGGCCCGGACGAGGAACACGTCCACGCCGAGGTGCGCGGCCAGGCCGCGGCACACCCCGGCCACCAGCCGGCCCTCCGCGGCCCGCTCCAGCCGGGGCGGCGCGACCGGCGTCGCGCCCGGCCGCTCGGCCGTCTCTTGGCTCACCGCCGTCCTCCCCTGGGGTTCTCCCACGTCATCGATCGTCACACGCCCCGGCGCGAACCGCATCAGGGGACCACCCCGGACCCGTCTCAGGGTCCGAATCAGGGACGTCCCCGATACCCCCGGGCGGGCGGGGCGCGCGACCATGGCGGCATGGGCGAGGAAGAGACGGTCCAGAGCGAAGCGGTCCAGCAGAAGGCGGACGCGGGCTACCGGCGGCTGACGCGCGACACCGACCGGCGGCTGCTGGCCGGCGTGTGCAGCGGCCTCGGCCGCTACACCGGCATCGACCCCGTCGTGTTCCGGGTGGGGTTCGCGATCCTCGCCCTCGCGCACGGGCAGGGCGTCTTCCTCTACATCGCGGCGGCGCTGCTGATGCCGGCGAGCCCGCAGGAGTCGTCGCTCGCCGAGCAGCTCCTCAAGCGCTGGTTCGACGCGCAGGGCGTCCTGTCGATCCTCGGGGGCCTGCTCGGCGTCGGCGTCGTGCTCAGCCTGACCAGCGGCGTCTCCACCGACTCGATCGCGATGCTGGTCGTGTTCGGGCTGGTGCTGCTCGTCGCGCGCTCGCGGGGCGTGGACCTCGTCTCCGCGGCGCGGGCCGTCCCGGAGCGGGTCACCGGGCACACGCCGGAGCCGTCCGCGTCCTGGGTGCGGCAGGGCGGCGCGGGCGTCTCCCTCGGCAAGGACGAGCCGCGTCCCGCCGAGGCGGGCGGGCTGCCGGAGGGCATGATCGACCTCGCCGCGTACTCGGCCGCGTGGGAGGAGCCCGAGCCGGTCCGGCCCGCGGCGCCGGCGCGGGAGCGGGAGCGGGACTGCGGCGGGCGCTCGCCGGTCGCGACGATCACGCTGCTGGCCGCGATGGCCGCGGGCGCGGCGATGATCCCGGTCGCGCAGGCGTACACGGCGCCCGACTCGTGGCTGATCGTCATGGCGCCCGCGCTGGCCGTCATCGGCTGCGGCCTCGTCCTCGGCGGCTGGTTCCGGACCCGCGGCCTCGCGGCGGCCGGCACCGTGCTGACCCTCGCCATGCTGACCACGGCGGTGGCGGGCGACGCCCCGCGCAACGCCGAGTACGGGGACGTCCAGTGGCGCCCCACCGACCCCGCCCAGACGAACCAGGTCTACAAGGTCGGCGTCGGCCAGGGCGATCTCGACCTGACCGCCCTCCCGCTCGCCGCCGGGCAGCGGGTCGAGATCGAGGCGCGGATCGGGGTCGGCGGGCTGACCGTCACGCTTCCGCCCGCGGCCCGCGTCCTGCTGGACGCGAAGATCGCGGTCGGCGACCTGAGCGTCGGCCGGCGGACGACGAGCGGGCCCAACGCCAGGGACGTCCGGACCCTCGAACCGGAGAGCGGGTCGAGCGGGAACCCGCCGGTGATCGTGCTGCGGATCCGCGGCAAGTTCGGAGATGTGGACGTGAACCGTGGCTGAGCGCGACGTGGCGAAGAAGAAGAGGTTCCGGTTCGATCCGGCGGGGCCCGTGACGGGGCTGTTCTTCCTCCTGCTCGCCGCACTGTTCCTCGTGGACGGCCTGTCGGACGAGGACGTCCTGCCCGCGACGACGCTGATCCCCGTGGTGCTGATCGGCCTCGGGCTCGTCGGGACCGTCCGGGTGCTGACCCGGTCGCGCCGCCGCGACCTGCGCTGACGCGCGGGCGCCCGGCCCGTCCCGCCCGCCGGTGGCCCTTTCCCGGACGCCGGGGACGCCGAGTAGTGTGATCTCGACGGCAGGTGACGGAACGAGGTCGGATGTCGGGGGAGGCCGGGAACCCGGAGGGGTGCGCGGACGTGCTGCCCGGATCCCGCTCCGCGCTCGACCCCGGCCGCGCCATCAAGCCCGGGCGGCACGGCCTGTCCCCCGAGACCGTCGCCGGCATCCAGCGCGAGCGCCTGATCGACGCGTTCGTCCAGGTCGTGTCCGAGCGCGGGTACGCCCACACCACGATCAGCAGCGTGACCGAGGGCGCGGGCGTCACCAAGAAGACGTTCTACGCGCACTTCACCGACCTGGACGACTGCTTCCTGGCCGCCTACCAGCGCGGCATGGACATCCTGCTCGGCCGCATGACGGAGGCCCACCGGTCCGCGCCGTCCTGGCCGGACGGGATCCACGCGGCCCTGCGCACGCTGCTCGCCGTCCTCGCCCGCGAGCCGCGGTTCGCGCGGGCGTCGCTGGTGGAGGTGAATGCGGCCGGCCCGCAGGTCCGGCGGGCGCGCATCGACAACCTCGCACGGTTCCGCGCCTTCTTCACCGATCCGTCGCTGCCGCCCGTCCCGGTCGAGGTGGTGGACGCGGTCGTCGGCGGCGTGTACAGCGCGATCCACGTCCGGATGGAGACGGGCGAGACGGAGGAGCTGCCGGCGCTGCTGGCGCCGCTCACCTACTTCGCGCTGCTCCCCTTCGCCGGCCGCGAGACCGCGTCCGCATATCTCGACTCGGCCTGACCGGCGCCTCCGGGCGCCGGGACCCCCGCCGCGGCCCGCCGGTTGACGTCCTGACCGGGAACGGCCCGAGATCATCCGGCGTCTTGACGTGAAAAACCTACGGGTTTCTAGTGACGGTGGAGTGTGTCTCGGACTCGGGGTTCCACGGTTCCCAAGGAGGCGATGGCGATGCGCCATCGACGCAGGAAAGCCATCTCCCTCGCCGCTGCGCTGGCGCTCGCCGCGGGCGCCCTGACCGCCGTCCCCGGCGTCGCCGCCGCCGCGGGCCCGGTCGCGCAGATCGCCCTTCCCGTCCCGGACGTCGTGCCGTCCGGCCTCGCCGCCGGCCCCGGCGGGACCGTCTGGTACGCCGCCAACAGCGGCGGCATCGGACGCGTCGACGCCGCCGGCAAGGTCACCGAGTACGCCGTCGGGGCCAACTCCAGGGACCTGCTCGGCATCCCCGACGCGATGGCCGCCGCCCCGGACGGGTCGCTCTGGTTCACCGACCTGTCCGCCAGCGTCCCGCGGGTCGGCCGCGTCGACCCGGCCACCGGCGCGTCCACCCTCTACGAGCTGCCCACCACCGGCACCGTCGGCTTCCGGAACGCCCAGGTCACCGGCATCACCGCCGGACCGGACGGCGCCATGTGGTTCACCGGCCGCTCCTCCGGCTCCATCGGGCGCATCGAGGCGTCCGGCACCGTCACCGCCTACGCCACGGGACTCGTCCCCGTCGAGATCACCACCGGCCCCGACCGGGCCCTCTGGTTCACCACCAACGGCGGCACGATCGGCCGCCTCGACCCCGCCACCGGCGAGGTCGCGTCCTACCCGACGCCGAACGGCCGCAACGGCAGCCCCGTCATGGGCGGCATCGTCACCGGACCCGACGGCGACCTCTGGTTCACCGAGCCCGGCGCCGGCAAGGTCGGCCGCATCGACCCCGCCACCCACGCGGTCACCGAGTACGCCACCCCCCTCGCCGACTCCATGCCGAGCGGCATCACCGCCGGCCCGGACGGCAGGCTCTGGATCACCGAGATGGCGGCCAGCAACATCGCGAGCGTCGACCCGCTGTCCGGCGCGATGCGCGAGTACCCGCTGCCGGCGACGCTGTCCGCCCCCGCCCGGATCATCAGCGGACCCGGCGGGCACCTGTGGTTCACCGAGCCCGGACGCGGCCTGATCGGCCACCTCGACCCGGCCGCGCCGCCCGCCGGGACCCGCAACCCCGCCGTCCCGCCGACCAGGGCCGGCAGCGCGCCCAACGGCGCGGCCCGCTTCATGAACCAGTGCCCGGCCGGGCAGATCTGCCAGACCCAGGCCACCACCGGCGGCAGCGTGAAGATCGGCTCCTTCGAGCAGGAGCTGCCCGCCGGCGCCATCCGCATCACCGGCTACATCGGCGAACCGGACGAGACCGGTGACCTCGTGCTGAAGCCCCCGGTCGCGGGACGGCAGCTGGAGTCCGCACCGGTCGAGGTCCCGGGCGGGCTGATCGGCCGGCTACCCCTGGTCGGCCCGATCCTCGGCAAGACCCCCGCGGCCCTGTGGGACGTCAACCGGCTGACCGTCACCCAGTCGCTCGCCGGCCCGATCCACGTCTCGCTCTCCGGCGGCCTCGGCGCCAAGGCGTCCCTGAACGTCCACCTCAACAACCAGCTGCTCGGCGCGACCTGCGCCATCGGCCCCATCGAGGCCGACCTCGCGCCCGCGTTCCGGACCGGCGGCCTCGCCATCAACCCGGCCCTGTCGTGGGGCGCCGCGCAGATCGCCATCGACGCGCCCGTCGCCGTCCCGGCCGCCAAGGGCTGCGGCCCGTTCGGGATCCTCGACGGCGTCATCAACCAGATGATGGGCCTGCCGTCCCCCGCGTCCGAGAACTCGATGACCCTGACCGGGATCATCAGCCTCGCCGCCGGGATCAACCCCTCCAACACCCCCGAGACCGCGCCGCCCGCCCCGGCGGCCGAACTCCTCCGGAAGGCCCGCACCCCCGTCGCGCCCGGCGCCCTCCCGGCCGCCCCGCGCAAGACCACCGTCCGGGTCGCCCCGCGCTGACCCCTCGCACCCGCGCGGCGGGCCCGGCCCCCGGGGCCCGCCGCGCGCCCTACCTCCTGGAGGACCCATGCGCGCGGCGGTGCTCGCGCTGCCCCTGGTGCTCGCGGTCTCGCCGGCCGGATGCAGCGGCTCCGAACCGCCCGCGGCCTCCTCGCCCGCGCCGGCGACGGCCTCGGCCCGTCCGACACCGCCGGTGCTGAACGGCGTGCGGCCCGGCGCCGAGAAGAAGTCGTCGCTGGACGGCAACTGGACGGCGGGCTCCGGCTCCCGCCGGGTGGCGCTCTTCCTCTACCGGGGCGCCGCCGCCCTGAACGCGCCCGGCTTCTGCACCGGGACCGTCGACGCCTCCGGCCGGATCAAGCTGACCTGCGCGAACGGCTCCCGCGACCGGCTCATCGGCCATGCCGAGCTGCGCTCGGGAAAGCTCGTGGTCAGCTGGACGGGAGGTCGCCGGGACGTGCTCCACCGGCGTGCAGGCTGACCGCGAACGCCGGCCCCGGATTCGTCAGCGCGAGCGGCCCGCCGTGCACCCGCACCCGGTTGGCCCGCAGCGCCCGCTCGGTGACGCCCCGCCCGGTCATGGTCACCGCCGCCAGCTCGCCCGCGACCAGCGTGCTGACCTGGCCGTGCACCGTCCCGCCGTGGCCGGGCGGCCAGGTGGTCAGCCACGCCTCGCCGTCGAGCGGCACATGCACCGGCCCCGCGGCGTCGAAGCGGACGAGCCCCCACCACTCCCCCGGGCGTCCGGCCAGGTCGCGGACGCGGGCGGCGAGCTGCCCGACGGTCGGCGGGCGGACGGTGGACGCGCGGCCGTGCGGATCGTCCTGGCCACGCATGGTGAGATCGGGAACCACGGAAAGGTCCACGGGAAGACAGTCCTTCGTGTACGTGTGTCGGCCGGAATGAACTGAGGTCAGCGACAACACGAAGGACACAGCGCGCTGGCCACGCGGCGCAGGGCCACGGGGCTGTCGGTCGACACGCGCTCGGTCACGGAGACAAGAAGACACTCCGTAACCGACCCTTGTCAAGCCGATCACCCTAAGTCCACCGGACATCCGCCCGGCGCGCCGCGACCGCCCCGGCCTGACCCGCGCGTCAACCCCGACCTCGGCGGCTCCCGCATCTTCACAGCCGTGAAAGTCGGCCGTCGCCCAGACGCTCGCCGAATTCCGCGACCAATTCCGCTACAACCTGGAGGACGTCGGTTTCCGTGCGTTCAACGCACGCGTCCCCATGCTCTACCAGTGGGACGACCACGAAACCGTGAACAACTGATATCCCGGCGAAATCCTCGACCTCCCGCAGTACACCGAGAAACGGGTGACATATAACCCGGCGAATTCCTACGGCCCCCTGCTGGACGTCTTCATGCTCGACATGCGGACGCACAAGAACCCGAATGACGCGAACACCTCACCCACGCAGCCGACCGAGGGCCACCGGTTCTTCGGCAGGCTCAGCGGCTGAGGATCAGGTACGCGATCCAGGTGAGGACCAGGGTCACGAGCATCGATCCGAGGCATCCCAGCCTGGACGAGGAGAAGAGGAACATACGGCGGGCTCTACCCCCCAACCGCCGGAAATCGCCTGCGCACCCCCCTTGGGCCCCCTCCTCGTCCGGCGTCTTACCTGGTGGAGAGGGTGTCGGGGTCCAAGGGTGTGTTTTAGGGCGAAAACCGGAGAAGTAAGGGGTGAGCCCATTACGGTCGGTTGGGAGCCGCCCACGGAACGGAAGGGAAGGGACGGCGAAGGCCGACGCTCCTGGAGGAGCACATGACCCCCCAAAGCAGAACAGACGCGACAGAAGCCACTCATATGGACGAAGTGGACGTCCACCCCGACGTCCACCGGGCCACCGAACCCGACGAGGAGCAGGTCCTCCGGGAGCTCTACGGCGAGCCCGACGCCGACGGGATCTTCCGCGGGGAGGGTTCCGGATGAGCGCCGCAGGAATGATCGCCGAGGCCCGCAAGTCGCTCGGCATGTCGGGCCGCCCGAACACCATCACCAAGGAGTACGCGTCCCGGCACGGGGACGAGTTCCTCCGCGCGTCCTGGTGCGACATGGCCATCACCTACTGGGCCCGCCACAGCGGGAACGCCGGCGCGGTCCTGCCCGGCGGCGACCGCGCCTACACGGTCTGGCACGCCGAAGATTTCAAGAAGGCCGGACGGTGGCACAGCGGGACGACCGCCAACGTCAACCAGGCCAAGCCCGGCGACATCGTGTTCTTCGACTGGGGCGCCACCAACAGCATCGGCGCCATCGACCACGTCGGCGTCGTCGAGAAGGTCCTCGGCGGCGGGCGGCTCCAGACCATCGAGGGCAACACCGGCGACGCGGTGAAGCGCCGCGTCCGGGACTCCGGTGTCATCGCCGGTTACGGAAGGCCCGCCTACGGCGGGGGCAACTGGACGGAGGACATGGTGAAGAAGCTCCCCGAGCTGAGCAAGGGCGACACCGGCGAGCACGTCGAGAGCGTGCAGGGGCTGCTGATGGCCCGCAGCCACCCCGAGGTGAGCATGACCGGCAAGTTCGACGACGCCACGGAGCAGGCCGTGAAGGCGGTCCAGCGGTGGGGAGGCGTCGAGGACGACGGCATCGTCGGCGCCAAGACCTGGCCTGTTCTACTCCGCGTCCACTAGCGCCCATCAGTGCCCCAGACATCGGTAAACAAACCGCGTCTGGGGCTAGTACGGGATTCAACAGCGGAATAGGTTCGTAGGGTCGCCTTCCACGGAGGTGGCCCCGATGACGTGGCCGGATTCGCGCGCCCCGCCCAGGGGACGTCTCTCCAAGTCCACCCCGAGACGTCCCTGGGAGAAAACGCATGCCACGTATCCGTGTAGAGGTCGACGGAGCGACGTACGAGGACGACGTCGAACCGCGCCTCCTTCTCGTCCAGTACCTGCGCGAACGGCTGGGAAAGGTCGGAACCCCGGTCGGGTGCGACACCAGCAATTGCGGAGCCTGCACCGTCCTGATGGACGGGCTGAGCGTCAAGAGCTGCTCCGTCTTCGCCGTCCAGGCCGACGGCCGTGACGTGACGACCGTCGAGGGCCTCGGCGTCGACGGCACGCCGCACCCGATGCAGCGGGCCTTCCACGAGGAGCACGCGCTCCAGTGCGGCTACTGCACGCCCGGCATGATCATGGCGTCGCTCGACCTGCTGCGGGAGAACCCCGACCCGTCCGAGGAGGAGGTCCGGGAGGGCCTCGAAGGCAATCTGTGCAGGTGCACCGGCTACCAGAACATCGTCAAGGCCGTCCGGAGCGCGGCGAGCGAGATGCGCGAGCCGGGCCGGCAGGAGGTGACGCCGTGACCGTGCAGGAGGTAGGCAGCCCGCGCAAGCGGTCGGAGGACGCCCGGCTCATCACCGGCCGGACGCGGTGGACCGACAACATGACCCCGGCGGGGACGCTGCACGTGGCGTTCCTGCGCAGCCCGTACGCGCACGCCCGGATCACCGGTGTGGACACCGGCCCGGCGAAGGAGCGTCCCGGCGTGGTCGGGGTGTTCAGCGGGCGCGACTTCGCCGACGAGCAGGGGTCGCTGCCCTGCGCGTGGGTCGTGACGGAGGACATGAAGCTGCCGGACCACCCGCCGATGGCGGTGGACGAGGTCCGGTACGTCGGTGAGCCCGTGGCGTGCGTCGTGGCCCGGGACAGGGCCGCGGCCGTCGATGCCCTTGAGGAGATCGACGTCGACTACGAGCCGCTGCCCGCCGTGGTGGACATGGAGGAGGCGATCGCCGACGGCGCCGATCTGGTGCACGGCGACCTCGGCACGAACAAGTCCTACACGTGGGTGTTCGAGAACGGGGACCTCGACGCCGCGATGAGGGACGCGCCGGTCGTCATCGAGCGCCGCTACGTCCAGCAGAGGCTGATCCCGACGGCGATGGAGCCGCGGTCGGTCCTGTGCGTGCCGGAGAGCGACGAGTTCACGCTGTACTCGGCCACGCAGATCCCGCACGTCCTGCGGCTGATGCTGGCCACGGTCACCGGGATCCCCGAGCACCGGCTCCGGGTCGTCGCACCGGACGTCGGCGGCGGCTTCGGCTCCAAGCTCCAGGTGTACGGGGAGGAGGTCCTGGCGCTGCTGCTGGCGCGCAGGCTCGGCCGTCCCGTCAAGTGGACCGAGACGCGCAGCGAAGGCAACATGACCGTCCACCACGGGCGCGACCAGATCCAGCGGATCACGCTCGCGGCGGAGCAGGACGGCCGGATCCGCGGCCTGAAGGTGGACCTGCTGGCCGACATGGGCGCCTACCTGATGCTGGTCACTCCCGGCATCCCGCTGCTGGGCGCGTTCATGTACAACGGCATCTACAAGATGGACGCGCTGTCGTTCACCTGCACGGGGGTCTTCACGACGAAGACGCCCACCGACGCCTACAGGGGCGCGGGTCGTCCGGAGGCCACGTACGCCATCGAGCGGGTGATGGACGAGCTGGCCGTCGAGCTGGGGCTCGACCCCATCGAGGTGCGGCGCCGCAACTGGATCGAGCACGAGGAGTTCCCGTACGAGACGATCGCGGGTCTCACGTACGACTCGGGCAACTACGAGGCGGCGACGGAGAAGGCGCTGGAGCTGTTCGAGTACGACAAGCTGCGTGCCGAGCAGGCGGACCGGCGGGAACGCCAGGATCCGGTGCAGTTGGGCATCGGGGTGTCCACGTTCACGGAGATGTGCGGTCTCGCTCCGTCCCGCGTGCTGGGCTCGCTGTCGTACGGCGCCGGCGGCTGGGAGCACGCCGCCGTCCGTGTGCTGGCGTCGGGCAAGGTCGAGGTGGTCACCGGGTCGTCCGCGCACGGGCAGGGCCACGAGACGGCGTGGGCGCAGATCACCGCCGACCGGCTGGGCGTGCCGTTCGAGGACGTGAAGGTCCTGCACGGCGACACGGCGATATCCCACAAGGGGATGGACACCTACGGTTCGCGTTCGCTGGCCGTGGGTGGTGTCGCGCTGTTCTCGGCCTGCGAGAAGGTCGTCGACAAGGCCAAGAAGGTGGCCGCGCACCTGCTGGAGGCGTCCGAGCAGGACCTGGAGTTCAGCGGCGGGCGGTTCAGCGTCCGCGGCGTCCAGGAGGAGGGCAGGACGCTGCAGGAGGTCGCGATGGCCGCGTTCGCCGCGCACGACCTGCCCGACGGCATCGAACCCTCGCTGGACTCCGACGCCACGTTCGACCCGGACAACTTCTCCTTCCCGCACGGCACGCACCTGTGCGCGGCCGAGGTCGACACCGAGACCGGGATGGTGAAGCTCCGCAAGTACGTGGCGGTGGACGACGTCGGCAAGGTCGTCAACCCGCTGATCGTGGAGGGGCAGGTGCACGGCGGTCTCGCGCAGGGCATCGCGCAGGCGCTCTACGAGGAGGCCGTGTACGACGCGGAGGGCAACCTCACGACGACGACCATGGCCGACTACCTGGTCCCGTCGGCGGCCGACCTGCCGACGTTCACGACGGACCGGACGGAGACGCCGGCGACGTCCAACCCGATGGGCGTGAAGGGCGTCGGCGAGGCGGGCACGATCGCCTCGACGCCGGCGGTCGTCAACGCGATCGTGGACGCGCTGCGGCCGTTCGGCGTGCACGACGTGCCGATGCCGTGCTCGCCGGAACGCGTGTGGCGCGCGATGCGCGCGGAGGAGAAGCCCGCCGCCGCCGAACCCGGCGCGGGCGGCGGTCTCGGTTCGGCCGGAGGTGACCAGTGATCCCCGCGACGTTCGACTATGTCCGTCCCGCCTCGGTGGACGACGCCTGCCGGGCGCTCGCCGACGCGGGCGAGGACGCGAAGGTGCTGGCCGGCGGGCAGAGCCTGATGCCGCTGCTGCGGCTGCGGCTCGCCTACCCGGACGCGCTGATCGACCTGGACCGGGTGGACGGGCTCCGGGAGATCCGCGACGAGGGCGATTCGGTCGTCATCGGCGCGATGGCGACGCACCACCAGGTGATCCGCGACCCGCTGGTGCGCGAGCACGCGCCGCTGATCGCGCGGGCGACGGAGACGGTCGCCGACCCGGCCGTCCGGCACCGCGGGACGTTCGGGGGGTCGCTGGCCCACGCCGACCCGGCGGCCGACCTTCCCGCGGTCGCGCTGGCGCTGGACGCGCTGCTCCTCGTCCGGTCCGTGCGCGGTGAACGGGAGATCCCGGCGTCGGAGTTCTTCGTCGACTGGATGACGTCGGCGATGGAGCCGGACGAGCTGCTCGTGGGCGTGCGCGTGCCGAAGATGGGCGCGGGCTGGGGCGTCCACTACGAGAAGTTCCACCGGACGGCGCAGGCGTGGGCGATCATCGGTGTCGCGTGCGCGGTCCGCCGCAACGGCGACGGGATCGAGGAGGCGCGCATCGGGTTGACCAACATGGGCCCGAAGCCGGTGCGGGCCGAGGCGGCCGAGGCCGCCGTCCGGGGACGGCCCGCGTCGGAGGACGCGTTCCGCACGGCCGCGGCGCAGGCGGCGGCCGGCACGGAACCGCCCACCGACCTGCACGGGTCGTCGGAGTACCGGGCGCATCTGGCGACGGTCCTCACGGCGCGGGCGCTCGCCGCCGCCGCGGGCTGACCGTCCGTACGGGCGCGGTCGTGGGGCCGGATCCCGCGGTTCGCGGGCGTCCGGCCGCATGGCCGGCGCGCCGCCGGGTACGGCTCGTCGGGGTCCCCCCTGGCGGCGCGGCGGGCGGCCACCGTAGGGTCGCGGCAGGGTCCGCGGACGATAAGGACATTGATCATGGAACTCGACCACGATTTCACCGTCCCCGTTCCGATCGATCAGGCCTGGCAGGTGCTGCTCGACGTGGAGCGCGTCGCGGCCTGCATGCCGGGGGCGACCCTCGACTCGGTCGAGGGCGAGGAGTTCGCCGGGCGGATGAAGGTGAAGGTCGGCGCGATGACCATCACCTACCGCGGCACCGCGCACATCGTCTCGGCGGACGAGTCCGCCCGCGTGGTGACGATGGAGGCTTCCGGCAAGGAGGCCCGCGGGTCCGGGACGGCGGCGGCGACCGTCCAGGCGAAGCTGCACGAGGAGGACGGCACGACACGCGTGACCGTCCACACGAAGCTGAACGTGACGGGACGGCCGGCGCAGTTCGGCCGCAACATCCTGTCGGAGGTCGGTTCCAAGGTCATCGACCGGTTCGCGACGGCGCTGGCAGCCGAGCTGGAGAGCTCGGGCGACGGCGGCGCGGCCGCGCCCGCCGAGGCTCCTGCGGAGGCTGCCGCCGAGGCGCCGGCGACGGCTGCCGAGAGCCCCGCCGAGGCCGCGAAGGCGGAGGCCGGGGCCGGGGCGGCGTCCGCGAAGCCGGAGGAGCCCGCGGAGAAGGCCGAGCCGGCCACAGAGCCGGCCAAAGCGGAGCCGGCCAAGGCGGCGCCCGCCCGGCCACCGCTCCACGTGGCGACCAAGGACGACGCGATCGACCTGCTGGAGGTCGCGGGTCCGTCGATCGCCAAGCGCGCGGTGCCGGCGCTCGGCGGCCTGATCGCGGTGCTGCTGGCGTTCCGTTTCCTGCGCCGGCGGAAGAAGGGCTGACCTCCGCGGAGACCGGCCGGTACCGGCCCCGGGTCAAACCGGGGTCAACGATCCGTGCGCGTCCGGCGGAGGTGGTGGCACGCGCCGCCGCCGATGCCGTCGGCTTGTCCTGTGGACACCATCGACCTTCAGCGGATCGCGCGGATCGAGGACGGCAACTGGTGGCACCGCGAGCGCCGCGAGATGCTGTCCGCGGAGCTGCTGCGGTTCAGCGTGCCCGGGGCGGGCGTCGACATCGGAGCCGGGTCGGGTTCCTGCTGCCGGATGCTGATGCGGCACGGCTGGCGGGCCGTCGCGGTCGACCTGGACCCGGAGGCCGTGGTGCTGGCCCGCGCGTCCGGCGTGGAGGCCTACGAGGGCGACGCGCGGTACCTGCCGCTCCCGCCGTGCGAGTACGACCTGGCGCTGGCGCTGGACGTCCTCGAACAGGTGGAGGACGACGCGCGGGCGGCCGCGGAGATCGTCCGGGTGCTGCGGCCGGGAGGGACCGCCCTCGTGTCCGTGCCGTGCGACATGGCCCTGTGGTCGGTGCACGACGTGACGCTCGGGCGGGTGCGCCGCTACACCCGCCGCGCGCTCGTCGAGCTGCTGGAGGGCGCCGGGCTCGTGCTGGAACGCGTGTGGAGCAGGGGCGTCCTGCATCGGCCGTTCCTGCGCCTGCTCAGGAACCGGACGGCACGAGGGGAGGACCTGGCTCCCCTGCACCCGCTCGCGAACGAGGCGTTGCGCCTGTCGGCCGCGCTGGAACGGCGGCTCCCGGTCGCGTCGTGGCCGGGCGCGTGGCTGTTCGCGCGGGGCCGCCGTCCGGGCTGAGACGGCGCTGCTGGGACGGCACCGCTCAGGAGGCTCCGAAGATGCGGTCGACCGTCCTGGACGCCGCCTGGCCGTCGTCGTGCGGGCAGTACTTCACGAAGAAGCGGTCGTAGGCGTCCGCGTAGTCCTGCTCGCTGTCGGGCGCGGCCTTGACCACCTCGGCCACCTGCGCGGATGTCCGCACGACCGGCCCGGGGGCTTCGGCTTCCAGGTCGATGTACATGCCGCGCAGGTGATCCCGGTACCACTCCAGGTCGTAGGTGTAGAGGACGATCGGGCGGCCCAGGACGGCGTAGTCGAACATCGCGGACGAGTAGTCCGTGACGAGCACGTCGGCCGCCATGTACAGCTCGGCCATGTCGGGGTAGCGGGACACGTCGATGGCGAAGCCGCCGGCCTCATCTATGGCGATGCGGTCCCGGTCGGTGACGTGGTGGTGGGTCCGCAGGAGAAGCACGTGGTCCTTGCCCAGGGCCTGCTGCATGGTCTCCACGTCCAGTTCCAGGGAGAACCCGCGCCTGCCGTCAGGGTGGCACCGGTCGTCCCGCCATGTCGGCGCGTACAGGACGACCTTCTTCCCTCGGGGGATGCCCAGGCGCTTGCGTATGCGCGTCCCGATGCGCTCCCACTCGGGTGTGCTGAGGATGTCGTTGCGGGGATATCCCGTCTCCAGGACCTCACCGTCGTACTTGAACGCACGCCGCATGACCTGGGTGGCGTACGGGCTGGGAGACAGCAGCAGGTCCCAACGCGGCACCTCCCGTTCCATCCAGTCCAGGCGCTCGGCGCGGTGGTACGGCATGTCCCGCAGGTCGTAGGCGAGGCGCTTCAGCGGAGTGCCGTGCCACGTCTGCACGTAGGTCTGGCCCTCCCGCTTGACGTACCAGGGCGGCATTCCCTGGTTGGTGACGATGTACCGGGCGCGCGCCAGGACGCGGTAGTGCTCGCGGCTTCCTGCCAGGACGGTCTGGGCCTTCCCGTCGACCGCGAACTGGCCGTCCTGGGAGACCCACACGCATTCCAGATCGGTGTCGCGGCGGTCGAGTTCCTCGTAGATGGCCTGCGGGCTGCAGCTGTACTGCGAGCCGTTGTAGCTGTCGAACACGGCGATGTCCGACAGGGGGCTCCGCAGGTAGACGGGATAGTCGCGCTGCTGGAGGAGCACCTGTGCGTGACCGCCCGCCTCGTCCTCCTCAAGGGCAGGGCGGCTTTCCAGGGTCAGGGCATCGATCTGGTGGACGCCGACCGCGAAGTCGTGCGTGCCGAGGCGCCGCGGACCGGGGAGGCCGGGGATGGCCTCACGCGCGACGACGACGGCCACCTCGCCGGGTTCCGTGCGCGCCAGGAGGTCCCAGGTGCCGCTGCTCAGCGGCAGGTCCGTCCCGAACACGCCCATCGTGGACGGCGTGACCGCCGCGGTGAAGCGGTCCTCCTCCCAGGTGACCGGGATGCGGTGCTCGTCGCCCGACCGGCGCCGCCGCAGGACGAAGTGGTCGGGACGGTTTCGAGCGTCGGTGAAGTCCCCGTTCAGCGCGAGCCGGCCGTTCTCGTCCCAGTCCGCGGCCGTGACGACCGGGCGGCGGCTTCGCTCCACACCGCGCAGGTTCCCGAAGGCGGTGCGGGTGAGGGCGAACTCCCGGCCGCGTCCCGCGCGGTCCGGGAGGGCGTACCGGGCGACCTTGACGTTGCTCGCGACGGCGAGCCTCAGCGGGCCTCCCTCGCCGGTCAGCCGGATGTCCCAGTCGATGGCGTCGCGCAGGTGCGCGCGGTAGGGCGCGGACCCGTTCTCGCCGGGCGGGACGGACCCGAGGAACTCCAGGGGCAGCCTCGCGGTGAAGTCGAACCCGGTACCCTCCGCCATGCGCAGGACGGCCGACTGCCGCAGCGTCACCTCGCCCCGGACCTCGGGCCCGCCGTGGCGGCGCTGCGCCACCATGGCGGCCCCGGCTCCGAGCGCGCGCCGCGTCCATCCGGTCAGCACGAGCGCGCCGTCCTCGCAGCGGATCCGGGTGACGACGGCCTTGGCGCGCTTGACGTGGACGACGAACACGTCGTCGTCACCGGCGGCCGGCTGGACGGCCACGTGCTCGTCCACCTGCCGGGCCGCCGTCCAGCGCACGGCCGGCGCCATCGCGGTCAGCCGCCGGGACGCCCGGCGCCCGGCCGTCGTCACCTCGGCGAACAGCTCGTAGGTGGCCGTCCGCCACTCGTCGCCGTCCAGCAGGTAGTCGGGCTCCACCCGCACGGTGAACCCGGACCAGTCGTAGGAGACGCTCGACTGGCCGGAGCGCGCCGTGACGTCCGGGCGGCGGCTCCGCTCCACGGGCAGCCTGATCTCCTTCCCGGTCCGCACATCGCGCATCCAGACGCGGATACGGGAGTCCGCCGCCGACGACACGTCCAGCCGGTCGAAGTGCGCGTGGCCTTCGACGATGAGCGTGTCGACGTCCCATTCGACGCGGTCGACGTCCGCCCACAGGGTGAGCTCGTCGGTGACGTCGTACACGTCCTCCGGGACGCCCCTCTCCACGTCGTCGAAGAAGGGGTAGCGGGCGTACCAGCGCGGGCGGAGGCGGCCCCGGGACACGAGCGGGACGTCCCGCGGCTGGTTCTCCTCGAAGCGCAGCACCTCCAGCAGCTCGGGGAGCATGCGCTCGCCGAGCAGGTGCGTCTCCAGCCTCCTGATCGCCTCCAGCCCGGCCGCGGGGGCACGACCGGCGTCGGCGACGACCTCGGCGCCCAGCTCGACCAGGCGTTCCCGCTCCTCCCACGTGGCGGCGGGGAGGGCGAGCATGAGTTCACGCACATCCAGGTCCAGGGCGTACGTGTCGTAGATGGGGAGGAGGTCCGGTGCGTGCTCGCGGACGAAATCCCGCACGTTCGCCAACGTCGCCATGCGCAGGGTGATGTCCGCCGGGTCGGGACGCAGCCGTGTGGCCGTCCCCGGACGGTCCCGCCAGAAGTAGACGGTCGCGTCGAGCACGTCCACAGCGGAGGCCAGTACCTGCGTCTGCACGGCGACGAGCGCGTCCTGGCCGTTTCCGAGCTCGAACCGGTGCGCGTCCCAGAACGAACGCCGGTAGACCTTGTTCCAGACCATCCTGTCTTGCAGCAGGGACGGGTGACCGGACACGTGCGTCGACTTCACCGTCTTCGCGTAGGCGTCGCCATGGAGCGGCGACTGCCACACCTGCTCCCCGTCCAGGCACATGACGTTTCCGCCGGCGAGGTCCGATCCGGTCACATCCAGCGTCCCGGCCAGCAGCTCGCAGGCATACGGCGGCAGCGCGTCCTCGCCGTCGGCGAACGCGAGGTAGCGGCCCTTCGCCTCCTCGACGCAGGCGTCGACGGCGGCCGTGCCGGGACCGGGCTGGACGAGCGTGAAACGGTCGTCGCGTGCGGCGAAGTCCTTGGCGAGGACCGTTCCGCCGTCGCCCGCCCCGTCCTCCACCATGAGCACCTCGATATCGCGCAGCGTCTGCGCGGCGAGCGACTCCAGGCACTCCGCCAGCCGGCCATCGGTGGTGTGGAAGGGGACGACGATGCTTACCTGCGGGGACACGAGCGGCTCCGTGGTGGGGTTCTCAGGGGTTGGTCGGTGGTCATCGGGGCGGCTGGAGGACCCGGTCGAGCACCCGGGCGGCGGCGCGGCCGTCGTCGTGGGGGCAGTACCGGGCGGCGAACGCGGCGCGGGCGTCCCGGTGCCCGGCCTCCAGGGCGGCCGGCTCGGCGAGCGCCTCGACGACCTCCTGCGTGGTCCGCAGCAGCGGGCCCGGGGCCTCCGCGTCGAAGTCGAAGTAGAAGCCGCGCACGTGGTCGCGGTAGCGCTCCAGGTCGTAGGTGAAGAACACCATCGGGCGGCCGGTGACGGCGAAGTCGAACATGGACGAGGAGTAGTCCGTGACCAGCACGTCGCTGACGAGGAACAGCTCGGAGATGTCGGGGTAGACGGAGACGTCCATGACGCAGTCGCCCGGCTTGAGCCTCGGCCGGTCGGTGACGAGGTAGTGCGTCCGCAGGAGCAGGATGTGGTCGCGGCCCAGCGCGGCCCTGAACCGGTCGATCTCGAACTCCAGGCGGAACGCGCGCTTGCCGACCGCGTGGTGGAAGTCGTCCCGCCATGTCGGCGCGTACAGGACGACCCGCTTGCCCTCCGGGATGCCGAGGCGCCGGCGCACCGCCGCGGCGATCTCCTCCCGGTGCGGGCTGCGCAGGATGTCGTTGCGCGGGTACCCGCTCTCGAAGACGTCCCCGTCGTAGTTGAACGCGCGCCGGAACAGCGGCACCGAGAACGCGTTCTGGGCGAGCAGGAGGTCCCAGCGGGAGACGTCGTAATCCATCCAGTCGATGCCCTCGGCCCGCTTGTAGGGCATCTTCTTGACGTCGTAGCCGAGCTTCTTCAACGGCGTCCCGTGCCAGCACTGCACGTACACCTGGTCTTCGCGTTTGGAGAACCACTCCTTCTGCGACCAGTTGCCGAAGATGTAGCGCGCGCGGGCGAGCGCCTCGTAGTGCTCGCGCGTACCTGCCAGGACGGTCCGGGCACCCGCCGGCTTACCGAACTGGCCGTTCTCGGTGATCCACACGCATTCCAGGTCGGTTTCGCGGCGTCGAAGCTCGTCGTAGATGCCGCGCGGGTTGCACGAGTACTGGCGTCCCCGGTAGGCGTCGAACACGGCGAGTTCACGGACGGGCAGGTTCAGATGGCGCCGGTAGTGCCCGGAACGTATCCGCGCCTGCGCGTAGGCTCCACGCTCGTCGTCGTCCAGGGCCGTCTCTACACGGAGCACCAGATGGTCGGTCTTCTGTGCCCGGACGGTGATCCGGTGGAGGCCCGCCTCGAACGGCTCGGGCACGTCGCGGAGGGTGTGCCGTCTGAGGACGACGGGTTGTTCCTGGCCGCCGACGACGGCGAGGACGTCCCAGGTACCGGCGACCAGGGGCCGGGACAGGCCGAGCACCGGCATGCGCGCGGGCGAGAACTTCGCCGTGAAACGCTCGCCCTCCCAGGCCAGGGGAACGACGTGCTCCTCGCATGACCGTTTCCGGCGGAGCGTCAGGGAGTCCGGCCGTCCGACACGGTCCACGCAGGTGCCCGCCAGGTGCAGGGCCCCGTCGGGCGACCAGAACACCTCGTCGACGGCGAGGACGCGCCCGCGGACGACGATCCGCAGCGTGCTGCGCCGCGTCCTGGCGATCTCAACCTCCCCGCCGGGGACCGGGAACGCCGTGCCCGCCGGATGCTCCTCCAGGTACGGCCGGACCCCGTCCGGCAGGAACACCTCCCAGTCGCCCTGCCGCCGCGCCAGCCCCGCGACCGGCAGCCTCGCCCGGAAACCGCCGCCCGACGGGTCGACCGGGCCGGTCACCGTGGCCCGCCCCGCCCTCGGGGTGGCGGTGATCCGCGGCTCGCCGTCCAGCGGGGCGCGGCTCCAGCCGTCCAGCCACAGCTCACCGCCCTCCAGATGGCAGCCGACGACCGCCGCCGGCGTGGGCCGGACCTGGACCACGAACCGGTTCCGCGCGGCGACGCCCTGGACGAGCACGCCCGGTGCGCACTCCCGGTCGTCCGGCCACTGCCGCCCGGTGAGCCGCGGGTTGGAGAACGTGGACCGGCGGCGCAGGCCGCGGTTGACGATCTCCACGCACGGGACCCAGTCGACCTCCCGCCAGCGCCCGAACATCTTCAGCGCGGACGGGTCGATCTCCGCGACGAACCCGGACCAGTCGTAGGACACCGCCGACTGCCGCGACCGGGCGGTCGCGTCCGGCCGCCGGACCCGCCTGACCGGCACGCGCATGATGCCCCGCTTGTTCGCCGCCACCAGCCACAGCCGGATGCGCGACCCGTCCTCGGTGGAGGAGTCCAGGTGCCGGATGTAGGCGTGGCCCTCGATGCGCAGCCGCCCGTCCACCCACGTGGCCCCGTCGATCGCCGCCACCGGCTCCAGCTCGTCGGTCACGTCGTACAGGTGCGACGGGATGGCCCGCTCCTCGTCCTCGAAGAACGGGAACTCCGCATACCAGCGGTGCCGCAGGCCGCGCCGCACCCTCGGCGCGTCCGCGGTCTTGCGCAGGTGCACGAAGCGCAGGACCTCCAGCAGTTCCGGAAGCATCCCCCGGCACAGCAGGTGCAGTTGCAGGCGCGTCATCGCCGGCTGGCGCTTCAGGACGCGGGGGCTGATGGTTCCCGCCAGCTCCGCGCCCATGGCGACGAGTTCCTCGCGGTGCTCGACATGCGTCCTGGGGAGCGCCTCGAACAGGACGCGAAGCTCGATCGGGACGAGGGCGTGCTCGTCATAGGCGTTCAGAAGCTGCGGCGCGTAGGCGGCGAGACCATCCTGGACGGCCTGCGCCGACCGCATCCGCTGGCTGATGTTGTCCCAGTCGTAGCGGTCCTCCGTGATGGATCCGGGCCGCTTGCGCCAGTAGTAGACCGTCTCGCTGAGGACGTCCACGGACCGTGCCAGGGCGTGCGCGCGCGCCGTGACAGGAGGGTCCTCGTAGAAGCCCGGGGGGAATTCCAGGCTTGAGCTGGTCCAGAACTCACGCCGGTAGACCTTGTTCCACGGCGTACGGTCCCGCATGAGTATCGGCATGGACGACACGTGCGTCCTCGAACGCGACTCGCTGAAGACGCCTTCGTGTAGGACCGACTGCCACGTCTTGTCCTCGTCCATCCGCTGGACGTTCCCGGAGGCGAAGTCGGACCCCGTCCGCTCCAGCGACCCGACCAGCCGCGCGTAGGCCTCGCGGTCCACGACGTCGTCGGCATCGGCGAACGCCAGGTACTCCCCCTTCGCGTGCCGCACCCCGGCGTTGCGGGCGGGTCCGGGCCCCTCGTGCTCCCGGGCGACGAGGCGGAACCGCGGGTCGCGGGCGCACAGCTCCTTGGCGATCACCGCGCCGTTGTCGGTGGACCCGTCGTCCACCAGGATCACCTCGAGGTCACGCAGCGTCTGGCCGGCCAGCGATTCCAGGCATTCCCGGAAGTACTCCTCGGTGTTGTGGAACGGCACGACGACGCTGAGCTTCGGGGACATGGTGGGGCCTCCTCCTCGCCCCACAGAGCATGGTGACGTTACGCCATCACCTGAACACGCATCGCGATTGCCAGGCCGTCCCCTGACGCAGACTTGACCTCACCTGGCGGCCGTTGACCGGCGCATGAAGGTCGGGGAGCCGGGACGCTCAGGGAACCGGCAGCCGGTCCGGATGCGGGATCGGCGCCCCGGGATCGGCGACCCGGCGCGTGAACGTGCCGTGGAAGCCGAAGGGAAGATGGTGCTTCAGGTGAAGCACGGCGACGCTCTCCAGGTCTCGGGCGTCCAGGATGCTGAGCTGCGAGCGATGCTCTGCGGCGAGATAGACCACGGCCAGCAGCCACCCATCGTCCTCAGCGGAATCGGTCGTGCGCGGGACGAAGATGGGTTCTCCCACGAACGTGTGCGGGCCCATCCCGTGTACCTCGGTCTTGCCCGTGTCGTTGTCGACCTTCAGAACGCTGTCGTACTCGCCGCTGTCTCCGGTGCGTCCCGTCATGTAGGTGTAGCGGTGGCGGCGCGTGGACCGCCGCCAGTCGTACTGCGGGAACTCGCCGGGCTGCTCGGACAGCTGCGTCTCGATCACCCGTCCGGTGGGGGTGATCCGGTACCGCATGAGCCTGCTGGGCGGCAGGTCGGTGAAGCGCGTCCGGAACTCGGACAGGTCACGCCTGACCGCGTCGAAGTCCTCCAGCAGCACCAGGTCGACGACGGTGTCGCTTCCGTCCTCGAACGCGTTCGCGACGTGGACGTGGACGAGCGCCTCATGCTCGACGATCCGCGCGGGGCCGCCGTTGCGCGGCACGAGCACAAAGCGCGTCCCCTTCTCCGGACGGTGCTGGATCGCGTCGAAGACGGGCGCGCCGCTCAGCATGGTGCGCAGGTCGAACATGTACGGGTCCAGGACGAACACCATGTGCCGGGTCGTGAGCGCCACATCGTGGTTCCACGGCATGTTCAGCATCCGGACCTTGGCGAGCCGCCGCATCCGGCCGCGCCGGTCGACCTTCCAGCAGTTCAGGGCGGGCAGCGGGGCGAGATCCTGGCCGAAGTTGAACATCTCGCCCGTCGCCGGATCCCACCTGGGGTGGGCGGAGAAGGCCTTGAGCGCGCCCCGCAGGCGTCCGCCGAAGTCGTACAGGCCGAGGGTCTCCAGGGTGTCGGGGTCGAGGCGGTGCGGAGGGCCGCCCTCCCACAGGGCGAGCAGCCGGTCGGCGTGCAGCGCCACGCCCGTGTTCGCGACGTTCGCGGGCCCCTTCCCCTTGGCGAAGTTGGCCCAGAAGCCGCCCGGGAGGGCCGTCCCCACGCCGGGGCTGCGCAGGTCACCGGAGACCAGGCCGTGCTTGAACTGGCCCGTCCGGACGTAGCGGTTGCGGAACCGCACCGACCGCCCGTCGAAGGCGAACTGCGAGACCATCCCGTCGCCGTCGAACAGGTGGTGCATCAGCGTCCGCCCGACCTCCCACTTCCCCGGGCCGATCCGGTACAGGGTGCCGGTCAGGCCGGCCGGGAGCGTCCCGTCGATCTCGTCGACGACGTAGTCGTGCTCGTGCATCAGGGGGGCGAAGATCTGCCCCATGTCCGGCGCGGCGGTGGGCAGGGACGGAGTGGGCAGGGACATGGCCGTCTCCAACTGGCTACACCTGTTTCCAGAAACGTAGATTCTGGAAACAGGTGTGTCAAGATTGTCGGGTGAGTCCCCGCCCCTACGGCGGCGTCACCGCCGACCGCCGCCGCGCCGACCGCCGCGCCGCCCTCCTGGAGGCCGCCCTCGACCTGCTCGGCACGGAGGGCGTCCAGGGCACGTCCCTACGCGCGGTCTGCGCGCGCGCCGGCCTCAACCCGCGTTACTTCTACGAGAGCTACACCGACCTGGACGCGCTGCTCACCGACGTCCACGACCGGATCGTGACCGAGGTCGCCGACGCCGCCGCCCGGGGAGCGGCCGCCGCCGGACCGGACGCCGGCCTGCGCACCACCGTCCGCTCCGCCGCGATGGCCGCCCTGGACCTGGGGCGCGCCGACCCGCGCAAGGTCCGCGTCGTCCTCATCGAAGCGGCCGCCAGCCCCGTCCTGCGCGCGCGCCGGCAGGCCGCCCGCCGCCGGTACACGCAGCTCGTCATCGACTACGCCCGGCAGTTCTACGACATCCCGCCCACCGCCGGGGCGCGCATGCACTTCGCCGCGACGATGCTGGTGGCCGGGTGGGGCGAGAACCTCGTCGCCTGGCTGGACGGCGAGTTCGACACCACCCCGTCCGCCCTGGCCGGCATGTTCGCCGACGCCGCCGAAGCCCTCGCCACCCACGCCGCCGGTCGCGCACGGCCGGACTGACGTCCTCAGCCGGAGGGGATCTCCCGGTTGGAGAAGTACGGCTTCTTGAAGGGAAGGTCCTCGGACAGCCAATGGCGCAGGGCACGGTACAGGCCGCTGTAGTGGCCTGCCTCGTACGCCGTGGGCGTCACCCACCAGCTCACGTCCACGTCGTACTTCGCCAGCTCTTCGGTCAGCGGCGTGCGCCGTCCCATGGGGTACAGGTAGCAGCAGCCGAGGTAGGCGCCGTCCACGTCGTACACGGCGTAGGCGAACGAGTCGCCCTCCCGGAACTCGCACTCGTGCCACACCAGGTCGACGAAATCGAACTCCTCGGTGACCCCTTCCTCCGGCCAGGAGCCGCCGCGGGTCCGGCGGATGATGTCGATGCTGGCGTTGATGCCGCGCACGTCATCGGCCAGATCGGCACGCGACAGCGCCCTGGCCACGATGTCGCCGTGGGTCAGCCGGGTGGGGACGGCGAAACCGGGCGGCACGGACAGTTTCTTGACGAGCTGACCGTAGTCCATGGCGTTCCTCCTCGGGCGGCGGACGGCGGGCCGGCGGTCACCGGCTCGTCGAGCGTGCCGCCGGCCGAGGGGGCGGGGCATCCGTGCCCGCACGGAACCGCCACGGAATCATCACTGGCCGGGCGGGCGGGACCGCCCCTACTCCCACTCGATGGTGCCCGGAGGCTTGGACGTGATGTCGAGCGTCACCCGATTGATCTCGCTGACCTCGTTGGTGATACGGGTGGAGATGCGGCGCAGCAGGTCGTACGGGAGCTTCGCCCAGTCGGCCGTCATCGCGTCCTCGCTGGTCACCGGGCGCAGGACGATCGGGTGCCCGTACGTCCGGCCGTCGCCCTGGACGCCCACGGACCGGACGTCGGCGAGCAGCACGACCGGGAACTGCCAGATGTCGCGGTCGAGTCCGGCGCGGGTGAGCTCCTCGCGGGCGATGGCGTCGGCGTCCCGCAGGATGTCCAGCCGCTCGCGGGTGACGGCGCCGATGATCCGGATCCCGAGGCCGGGGCCCGGGAACGGCTGCCGCCAGACGATCTCCGACGGCAGGCCGAGCTGCTCGCCGAGCGCGCGGACCTCGTCCTTGAACAGGGTGCGCAGCGGCTCCACCAGCTCGAACCGGAGGTCGTCGGGCAGGCCGCCCACGTTGTGGTGCGACTTGATGTTGGCCGCGCCGGTACCGCCGCCCGATTCGACCACGTCCGGGTAGAGGGTTCCCTGGACGAGGAACTCGACCGGCTCGGAGGCGTCCTCAGCACCCTTCTGGGAGGACGACCCCCCAGACCCCCCAGACCCCCCGTGAACGATCTCCCGGGCCGCTTCTTCGAAAACCCGGATGAACTCGCGGCCGATGATCTTGCGCTTCTCCTCCGGGTCGGTGACGCCGTCGAGGGCGGCGAGGAAGCGCTCCTGGGCGTCCACCACGTGCAGGTTCACCCCGGTGACCGCGACGAAGTCCTTCTCGACCTGCTCGGGCTCGCCCTTGCGCAGCAGGCCGTGGTCGACGAACACGCAGGTCAGCTGGTCGCCGATGGCGCGCTGGACGAGCGCGGCGGCGACGGCGGAGTCCACCCCGCCGGACAGCGCGCAGATGGCCCGCTTCCGCCCCACCCGCTCCCGGACGGCCTCGATCGACTCGTCCGCGATGTTCACCATCGTCCAGTTCGGGCGGCAGCCGGCGCCCTCGTACAGGAAGCGCCGCAGGATCTCCATGCCGTGCTCGGTGTGCAGGACCTCCGGGTGGAACTGGACGCCGAAGAAGCCGCGCTCCAGGTCCTCCATGCCGGCGACCGGCGTGACGTCGGTGCTCGCCGTCACCGTGAAGCCGGACGGCGCGCTGCTGACGAAGTCGCGGTGGGACATCCACACCGCCTGCTCGTGCGGCAGCCCCGCGAACAGCATGCCCGGGGACGCGACGGCGACGGTCGCGCCGCCGTACTCGGCGACGTCGGAGTTCTCGACCGTCCCGCCGAGGGCCTGCGCCATCACCTGGTGGCCGTAGCAGATCCCGAGCGTCGGGACGCCGAGGTCGAACAGCCCCTCCGGCGCGACCGGGGCGCCCTCGGCGTACACCGACGCCGGGCCGCCCGACAGGATGATCGCCTTCGGCCGCCGGGCGAGCATCTCCGCCGCCGGCATGGTGGACGGCACGATCTCGCTGTACACATGGCACTCGCGGACCCGCCGCGCGATCAGCTGCGCGTACTGCGCGCCGAAATCGACGACGAGGACGGTGTCAAAAGATTGGTCTGCGGCCACCAACTACGCCTTTCGCACGGCCGGAAGGGCCTCCCAGTCTAAGGGGCCGCTGCCTGCGCCGATGCGGCGCACCTCGCAGACCACCCTCACATGGTGCGATCAGCCGATAACGGTCGGCATCCATTTACCTTGAGCGCACGCATCGCAGGGCTTCGCTCTGATACCTGTTGATGACGCCTTGTATTCGTCCGCTTCCCGTCCGCAAGCGACCTCCCTAGGAGTGCCGTGAAGCTGCTCGCCGCCGCCGCTCTGCTCGCCGCCCTCGTTCCCGCGGCACCGACAGGAACCCCTGGGCCGGTCGGACCGACCCTGTCTATCGACCATGCGGACTGCGTGCACCCAGAGGCGAGGCTGCGGACGGGCGGGCACGGCGTGGAGCTCAACGAGCTGACGCCCACCGAGGCGGCCTCTGTCGAACGGGACCTCGACCAGGTTCTGGACGGTCTAGGGCTGGCGGCGGGCTCGGCCGGACGTCCAGACGGCACTACGGACCGTGCCGACCTGCAGCGCGCTGCTCAGCTCACGATTCCCGTCTACTTCCACGTGATTCATGACGGCGCGAAGGGCAACGTGTCCGCCGCGGCGGTCAAGCGCCAGATCAACACGCTGAACGCGTCGTACGGAGGACGCAACGGAGGTGCGAACACGCGCGTCTCCTTCCGGCTCCGCGGCATCAGCCGCAGCGACAACGCGGCCTGGTTCGGCGACCCGGAACGCTACGAAGGGACGTACAAGCCGAAGCTGCGCAGGGGCGGCAAGGGAACGCTGAACCTCTACAGCGCTTACATAGGCGGGGATCTACTCGGCTGGTCGACGTTCCCGTGGAAGTACAAGACCGACCCCAAGATGGACGGGGTCACGATCCACTACGCCAGCATGCCGGGCGGCTCCATCAAGCACTTCAACAAGGGCTTCAGCGCCACGCACGAGGTCGGGCATTGGCTGGGCCTGTACCACACGTTCCAGGACGGCTGCCGCGGCAAGGGCGACCGGGTCTCCGACACCCCGCCCGAGCGCGACCCCACCAACGGCTGCCCGACCGGTAAGGACACGTGCCCGGCCCCAGGGCGCGACCCGGTGCACAACTACATGGACTACGCCCACGACACGTGCATGACGTCGTTCACCGCCGGCCAGGGCTCCCGTATCCACAAGGTGTGGAGGGCCTACCGCGCCTGACCCTTGATCCGGGCCACGTCGGCGGGCGGCAGGTGGCGGACGGCCTCGCGCAGCGTCACGCCTGACATGGCTCCGGCGCGGGGCTCGACCCATGCGGTGACCCACGTCGCGTCCTTCTTCGACAGTTCGCGGAGGACCCACCCGATGGCCTTGCGGATGAAGAACTCCCGTTCGGCCATGAGCGCGTCCCCGAAGCGGTCGATCCTGCCCAGGTCCGGGTTTTCCTTCCGGATGCCTCGCAGCAGGGCCAGGATGGCCGTACGCCGTATCCACATGTAGGGGTCGGCCACCCAGGCGTCCAGTGCCGTCGCCAGGTCAGGGTGGCGGACGACCAGATCACCGACCACCTTCTC
Source organism: Actinomadura sp. B10D3 (assembly GCF_039871695.1). Taxonomy (NCBI): domain Bacteria; kingdom Bacillati; phylum Actinomycetota; class Actinomycetes; order Streptosporangiales; family Thermomonosporaceae; genus Actinomadura; species Actinomadura sp. B10D3. Next base: position 100,614 of record NZ_JBDPLY010000016.1, on the reverse strand, counting down.
GGCGAGGTGGTCGACGTACACCCAGCTCGCCGAGTCGCGTATGAGCGCCTCGGCCATTCCGAGATCGCGCGGCTCCAGCAGGGCGGCCCTCTTCGCGAGGACCTCTATGGCCGCCACGCGCGCCTCATGGACGGGACGGCCCTCGTCGGTGACGGCCCAGAGTTCACGGGCGAGAGCGAGCAATTCCTCCCGTGTCGGCTGGGCCTTGACCGTCGACAGCGCGACTTTGCGCAGTGCCGGGACGGGCACGCCGATGTGGACGAAATCGCTCTTCAGGTAACGCTTCTCGTTCTCGGCCCGTGACGGGTCCGCCTGCGCCCGCAGTTCCGCGAGGACCCGCGCCGTCTCCCCCTCCACGTCCATGCGGGACACGCTACGCCGTCACGCCATGGCGCCGAGTTCAGCATTCCCCGTCCCTATTCGTCCAGGTTTGCTAAAGACGTGATGATTATTCGCATTCACCCTAGTTTCAGCGAAGACTCCGCTCCCCCAGCGCGCGCTCCCCCGCTCGCGCCGCACCCCCGAGGAGTTCCATGAAACGCGCCCGGATCGCCGCTGCCCTCGGTCTGGCAGCCGCCTTCACCGCGTACGCCCCCGCCGCCCCCGCCACCCTCGCCGCCCCGGCGGCCCCGTCCGCCGCCTGCGCGGACCAGCCCGCCCAGGCCCGCGTCCAAGCCGGAGCCCACGTCACGGAACGGAACCAGCCCGGAGCGGCCAAGGTCGCCGCGATGGAGAAGGACTTCCGGCAGCGCCTCGGCAAGCTCAAGAAGGCGAGAACCACCGCGGCCGTCACCGTCCGCGTGCACTTCCACGTCGTCTACGGCAGCGCGGGCAACGTGCCGGACGCGGTGCTGAACAACCAGCTCAACGTCCTCAACGACGCCTACGCCGGTAGCGGCGTCACGTTCACGCTCGCCGAGATCAAGCGCACGCAGAACGCGTCCTGGTTCTCCGACCCCGAGGGCTACGAGAGCCAGATGAAGAACGCCCTGCACGCGGGCAACGCCCAGGACCTCAACTTCTACACCGCCGACCTGGGGAGCAGCCTCCTGGGCTGGGCGACGTTCCCGAGCGACTACAGATCTCAGCCGTCGATGGACGGCGTGGTCGTCCACTACCAGAGCCTGCCGGGCGGCTCCCTGAGCAACTACAACGAGGGCGACACCGGTACCCACGAGGTCGGCCACTGGATGGGCCTGTACCACACCTTCCAGGGCGGTTGCAGCGGCCAGGGCGACCGCGTGTCCGACACTCCCGCCGAGCAGAGCCCCGCGTCGGGCTGCCCGACCGGCCGCGACACCTGCTCCACGGCAGGGGCCGACCCCATCCACAACTTCATGGACTACAGCTACGACGCCTGCATGTACGAGTTCACGCCCGGCCAGGCTGAGCGCATGCAGTCCCAGTGGGCGGCCTACCGCGCCTGACCTCCAGCGTCCGGCGCCGCAGCCCTCGCGCTGCGGCGCCGGACGTCGCCGCCTACGAGGCGGTGCAGTCGGCGACCCTCATGCCCCACGCCCGCATGAGGGCCGCAGGGGCCGGACGCGCGCACGGGTCGTAGGCGCCGTCCACCATGGTCACCTTCCAGCGTCCTTTGGGCGCCTGCCGGGTGAAGGCCGTCCCCGCGTCGGTGTTCTTGGTAGGGCTGTCGCGGTACCAGAGTGCGAGGACGGCGTAGTAGCGCCCGCCCACTCGTCCGTAGTGCGCGTTCCGCTTCTCCACTACGAGACGGCGGTAGTGCCCGGGGGGGATTTCTTTGCGCATCCCCGAACGCTAAAGCCCACCCTCCAGGGAGTCGAGTCGGGGAGGCCGCGATGTCAGGTGATGTCGACGATGGGCAGGCGCAGCGCCGCGGGCGCGTCGTCCGGGACGACCGGGTTCTTCGGAGGGACGGGCGCGAGGCGCCGGTAGGGGTCGCCCAGGGCAGGGCGGGGGTCGTCCTCCGCGCGGTTCGGCCAGAACGCCATCGCGCGCTCGGCCTGGGCGGTGATGGTCAGCGACGGGTTGACGCCGAGGTTGGCCGACACCGCGGAGCCGTCCACGATGTGCAGGCCCGGGTGCCCGTAGACGCGGTGGTAGGGGTCGATCACGCCCGACTCGGCGGAGTCGCCGATGGCGCAGCCGCCGAGGAAGTGCGCCGTCATCGGGACGTCGAACAGGTCGCCCCACGTCCCGCCGGCGATGCCGCCGATCTCCTCGGCGATCCGCCGCGTCGCCTCGTGCCCCTCGGGGATCCACGTCGGGTTCGGCTCGCCGTGCCCCGCGGACGCGCGGACGTCCCAGCCGAACGGGCCCCGCTTCGGGCTCAGCGTGATCGAGTTGTCGCGGGTCTGCATGACCAGCGCGATCACCGTCCGCTCCGACCAGTGCCGCACGTCGAGGAGCTGGACGAGGTCGCGCGGCCGGCGCACCGCCTCCCGGGCGAACTTCAGGATGCGGGGCCGGTGCCGCTCCCCCGGGCGGTCGCCGTCCACCAGCAGGGTCTGCAGGCCCGCGAGCAGGTTCGAGCCGCGGCCGTACCGGACGGGCTCGATGTGCGTGTCCGGCGCCGGGTGGAACGACGAGGTGATCGCGACGCCCTCGGAGAAGTCGGGCCCCGGCCGGCCGTTGCGGCGGCCCCCGCCGAGGATCGCCTCGGAGTTGGTGCGGGTCAGGGCGCCCAGCCGGTCCGACAGGCGCGGCAGCGCCCCGGTCGACTTGAGCGTGTGCAGGAGCTTCTGCGTCCCGTAGGTGCCGGCGGCGAAGACGACCTGCCCGGCGGTGAGGGTCTTGCGGTTCCGCCCGAACGAGCCGGTCCGCACGATCACGACCTCGTACCCGCCGCCGGGCAGGGGCCGCACCGAGGTGACGCGGCTGAGCGGCATGATCCGGGCGCCCGCCTTCTCGGCCAGGTACAGGTAGTTCTCCGTGAGCATGTTCTTCGCGCCGTGGCGGCAGCCCACCATGCACTCGCCGCACTCCAGGCAGCCGCGCCGGCGCGGGCCCACCCCGCCGAAGTACGGGTCGGCGCTCTCGATCCCGGCACCGCGCCCGAAGTGGACGCCGACGGGCGTGCGGACGAACGTGTCACCCTTGCCCATCCGGTCGGCGACCTTCTTCATGACCTCGTCGGCCGCCGTCGTCGTGGGGTTCCGGACGACGCCGAGCATGCGCTTCGCCTGCTCGTAGTAGGGCGCCAGCTCGTCCCGCCAGTCGGTGATGTGCCCCCACTGCCGGTCCCTGAAGAACGGCTCCGGCGGGACGTACAGCGTGTTGGCGTAGTTGAGCGACCCGCCGCCGACGCCCGCCCCCGCCAGCACCATCACCCGGCTCGACTTCGCGCCGCGGACGAGGTGCATCCGCTGGATGCCGGTCAGGCCGAGTGCCGGCGCCCACAGGTAGCGGGCGACGCGCCAGTTCGTCTTCGGCAGCTCCGGATACCGGGAGCCGGGCGCCCCGGACGGGTTCGTGTCGAAGCGGCGGCCCGCCTCGATCACCCCGACCTTGTAGCCCTTCTCGGTCAGGCGGAGCGCCGACACGCTGCCGCCGAACCCCGACCCGACGACGAGCACGTCGAAGTCATGCGTCACAGACGTTCCCTACTTGATCCGGAGCTTCTTCATGAGCTTGATGCCGGACGCCATCAGATCGGCGTACTTGGCGTAGCCGAGCGATCCCGGCGGCTCCAGGTCCATGAAGTGCTGGCTCGCGACCGTCTGCACCTCGGTGAACCTCAGCAGCCCTTCCGACCCGTGCCTGCGTCCCACACCGGACTGCTTCATCCCGCCCATCGGGGAGTCGTACGACGCGAACGCGGCGCCGTACCCGTCGTTGACGTTGACCGTCCCCGCGTGGATGCGCGACGCCAGGCGGCGGCCCTTCGCCGCGTTCTTCGTCCAGACCGAGGCGTTCAGCCCGTACGGCGTGTCGTTGGCGCGGGCGACGACCTCGTCCTCGTCCCGGTACTTGTAGACCGCGACGACGGGCCCGAACGTCTCGTTCGCGCACAGGTCCATCTCGCCGGTCACGTCCGTGAGGATGGTCGGCTCGTAGAACAGGGGCCCGATATCAGGACGGGCCTTCCCGCCCGCGAGAACGGTCGCGCCCTCCTTCACGGCCTGGTCGACGTGCCGCGTCACCGCGTCGAGCTGGCGCTGGAAGGTCAGCGAGCCCATCTCGACGTCGAAGTCGAGGCCCGTGCCGAGCTTCATGCCCGTGACCATCTCGGCGAACCGGGGGACGAACCGGTCGTAGATGTCCTCGTGCACGTACATCCGCTCGATGGAGATGCACAGCTGCCCGGCGTTGGTGAAGCACGCGCGGATCGCGCCCCGCGCGGTCCGCTCCACGTCGGCGTCCGCCATGACGATCATCGGGTTCTTCCCGCCGAGCTCCAGCGAGTAGCCGACCAGGCGCGGCGCGACCTTCTCGGCGATGGCCTTGCCGCCGCGCGTCGACCCGGTGAAGGACACGTAGTCGGCCTCGTCCAGCAGCGGGTCGCCGATCTCGGCCGGGTCCCCCACGACGATCTGCCACAGGTCGCGCGGCAGCCCGAGCGAGATCAGCAGGTCCAGCACCCACAGGCTGGACAGGCACGTCTGGGTGTCCGGCTTGTGGATCACCGCGTTGCCCGCCATCAGCGCGGGCGCGATGTCGCTGGCGCCGAGCGAGAACGGGTAGTTCCACGGCGCGATCAGCGCGACGACGCCCTTCGGGTGCCGCAGCTCCTGGACGCGCGTCGCGCCCGGCACCATCCCCTGCCGCCGCCGCGGCTTCAGCAGCTTCGGGGCCCGCCGCGCGTAGTACAGCGAGCACAGCGCGACGTCGAGGAACTCCTCCATGGCGTGCCGGCGCGCCTTGCCGGTCTCCAGCTGGATGATGTCGAGGATCTCCTCGCGCCGGTCCACCAGCGCGTCCGGCAGCCGCAGGAACGGCTTGGCCCGCTCCCCCGCCGGCCGCGCCGCCCACGCGAGCCGCGCCTTGCGGGCCCGCTCGTAGGCCTTGCGGACGTCGTCGGCACCGGAAAGCGGAACACTCGCAAGAGGTTCACCCGTGAACGGGCCAGGGATGGTCGCGGTTTCGGCGCCGTCCGAGGCGACGTGAGAGGCCAGCCGGTCGATCAGGGTCTGGGGGAGCTCGTGCTCTGCCGCGCCTTTGGCAGGGACCGTCGGGGATGCCATGGAGGCAGAGTATGACCAGCCGCCCACATCTGGCTACCCGCAAGTAACGCGCTACTCGGGGTGATTCGCCCCACCTTGCCGGTGATTTCCGCCCTGGCGGACAACTTCCCTCGAACGGACCGTTCCAAGCCAGGCAGAGTTGCGCAACTCAGGGACCGACCGCGCCCGACAGGTGTATTTCGAAGAGTAAGGAGAGAATCTCGGCGCGTGACCGCCGCCGGACGCGCCACCGCTGACGGAGGGGAACAGCACATGACCGACGAGCGACCCGAGGCGAAGGGCCCTCGGCCTCCACGGCCGTCCGGCGGCGGCCCCCGGCCACGCCGCGACAGGCGCGAGCAGACCCGCACCGCCCTGCTCACCGCCGCCGAGCGCCTCTGGGCCGAACGCGGCATCCACGGCGCCTCCCTGGACGACATCGCCGCGGCCGCCGGCCTCACCAAGGGCGCGGTCTACTCCAACTTCGCGGGCAAGACCGACCTCCTGCTCGCCTTGATGGAACGCATCACCAGCGACCGCACCCGCACCGACGTCTGCGAGGAACTCCACGCCGCCGCGCAGGACGCCGACCTCACCGGCCGCTCGTCCCGCCACGACACCGACGACGCTCCCCGCCGTCTGGCCCTGCTCTTGGTCGAGTTCTGGCTCTACGGCATGCGCGACTACGCCGCCGGCTGGCGCATCGCCGACTGGTACGCCGAACGCCGCGCCCAACTGGCCAGCGAGCTGGACCCGGCCGACGACGTGCCCCCCACCGACCGCGCCACCCTGACCATGGCCCTCGACTTCGGCCTGGCCTTCCAACACCTCCTGGACCCCACCCGAGTCCCCACCGACCTCTACAGAACCGGCAAGGCCCTCATGCAACGCCCTGCCCACTGATGCCGTCCCCAGGGAAGCCCCGCCTCAGAACCGAAATCGTCGCAGACACACCGAGCCCAGCTCTCGAACGCCCGAGCCCATACACGACGTCGCTGTTTCCGGCCGGCAGGTGATCTCTCGTCATTCCGTCGGGTCCCCCCGGGACCGGGGACCGGTCCCGGGGACGTTGCCGCTTGCTTGCGACAACCACACCGGGCCCCCTGCCACGCGTACGGAGTCCAGACCACTCACGGCGCCAGGCCACGTCCGACCAAGGCGTCACGGCGCGCGTAGCGACTCGGGCCGCGCCACCACGGCCGTCAACCTTGGGAGGGGCCGGGAGAAGCTCCGCAGAGGCGGAGGGCGCTTTCCAGGCACAAGGCCGCTGCCTCGTCGGCGGTGAGGCGGCCGTCGGCGATCTCCGCGGCGGCGGTGTGCTGGAGGCCGATGACGGCGGCGGCGAGCCACGAGGCCGGGAGCGAGCGGTCGAAGGCGCTCGCCTGCTGGCCTCGCTGGATGAGCCGTTCGAGTCGCGGGGGCACGACGTCGTGCGGATCGTTGACCTTGGGCCGCGGGACGCGGGTGAGGGTCGGGTCGAGTATGAGCGGGTGGCGGCGCAGGAACCGCCAGCCGGCGTCGAGGAACCCGGCCAGGGCGTCGGCGGGCGGGGCGGTGTCGAGTCCGGCGGCGTCCAGCAGGGCGGAGTACTCGGCCGCCGCGGTCTCGACGAGGGCGGCCACGAGGGCGTCGCGGGACGGGAAGTGCGCGTAGACGGTCTGGCGGGTGACGTTCGCCCTGGTGGCGACCTCTTCCATGCTGGCGTCGGGCCGTTCGCCGAGCACGACGCGGGCCGCGTCGAGGATGGCGTCGATGCTGCGCCGGGCGTCGGACCGCCGCGGTCGGGACGGCTTGGCGGCGTCGAGCGTGTCACTCACTCCAGCGATGCTATCCGCCGCACGAATCTTGACACGCTGTAAGAGATAGTTAAGTCTGACAGCATGTCAAAGAACAGCCCGGCCGAGGAACACCCGGCGATCGACGCGCGCGGACTGGTCAAGGTCTACGGGAAGACTCGGGCGCTGGACGGGATCGACCTCACGGTCCAGCGCGGGCAGGTGTTCGGGTTCCTCGGCCCCAACGGCGCGGGGAAGACCACCACGATCCGCATCCTGGCCACCCTGACCAGGCCCGACGCGGGCACCGCCCGCGTCCTCGGCCACGACCTGGTCGGCGACGCGGGCGCGCTGCGCGCCCGGGTGGCGGTGACCGGGCAGTTCGCCGCGCTGGACGTGGACTTGACCGGATACGAGAACCTGAGCGTTCTCGGCCGCCTCCACGGCCTGTCCCGCACGGCCGCCAGGCGGCGCGCCGACGACCTGCTCGCCGCCTTCGACCTCACCGGCGCGGCCGGACGTCCGGTGGCCGGCTACTCGGGCGGGATGCGGCGCCGGCTCGACATCGCGGCCGGCCTGATCGTGACCCCCGACCTGCTGTTCCTCGACGAGCCGACCACCGGGCTCGACCCGCGCAGCCGCACCCGGGTATGGGCGCTGGTCCGCCGGATCGCCGCCGCCGGAACCACCGTGCTGCTCACCACCCAGTACCTGGAGGAGGCCGACCGGCTCGCCGAGCGGATCGCGGTGATCGACCACGGCCGGATCGTGGCCGAGGGCACCGGCGCCCAGCTCAAGGCCCGGGTCGGCTCCGGCACCCTGCACGTCCGTCTCCTGGACGGCGCGCAGCTTCCGCTGGCACGGCGGGTCCTGGCCGGCGCGCTGGACGGCACGCTCCGGCCCGCCGCCGACCCGCTCTCCCTCTCCGTGCTGCTCACCGGGGCGGACACGGCCCGCCTGGTCGGGCACGCCATGACTCGGCTCGCCGAGGCCGATGTCGGGGTCGCCGAAGTCGCCGTCGGCCGGCCCAGCCTGGACGAGGCGTTCCTCGCCCTGACCGGCCGACCCACCACCGATCGCGAGGACGTGAACGCATGAGCACCGAGGAGACCTACCGGATCGAGGCTCTGCTCAGCGCGAGCCCGCCGCGCCGCCGGGCCGGGGCGCTCGCCGCGTCCGCGGTCTTCGGCCGCCGGGCCATGCTCAAGATCAAGCACGATCCCAAGCAGCTGGTGGACTCGATCGCCATCCCGATCCTGTTCACCGTGCTCTTCACGTACCTCTTCGGCGGCGCCATCAGCGGCTCGTCCGGCGAGTACCTCCAGGTCCTGCTGCCCGGCGTGCTCAGCATGAGCATCGCCGTCGTCACCATGTACGGCGGCGCCCGGCTCGCCCAGGACGTGACGACCGGCGCGTTCGACCGCTTCCGTTCGCTGTCGGTCTGGCGCGGCGCCTTCGTGCTCGGCGGCCTGTTCAGCGACGCCGTCCGCTACCTGTTCGCCTCCGCCATCGTGGTGGGCCTCGGGCTGGTCATGGGCTACCGTCCCGGCGGCGGCGCGGGAGGCGTGCTCGCCGCGGTGTCGCTGATCATCGCGTTCGGGCTCGCCCTCTCCTGCCTGTGGGCCGCGGTCGCCCTGCTCGTCCCGGACCCGGCCGTCGTCATCAGCATCGCCAACGCCGTGCTGATCCCGCTCTCGTTCGCCAGCAACATCTTCGTGGAGCCCGAGACGATGCCCGGCTGGCTCCGCGCCTTCGTCGACGTCAACCCGCTCAGCCATGTCGCGGCGGCGGCGCGGGCCCTGATGAACGGCACCGGCGGCGCCGGCGGCCCCGTCGCCTGGTCGCTCGCCGCGACCGCCGCCATCGCCGGCGTGTGCGCGCCGCTCGCGCTCTGCCTCTACGGCCGCCGGGACTGACCCGGGGCGGTCACGGGGTGGCGGTGGGGACGATGTCGGGGGCGCCTCGGCGGTGGGCGTCGGCCTCCTGGTCGTCTTCCTGGGTCTGGGAGGCTCGTTCCGCCTCGACGCGCTTGCGGTAGTACTCGATCTCGCGGTCGCGCTGCTTCTTGGACCAGCCGAGGACGGGGGCCAGGAGGTCGGCGGCCTCCTGGGCGACGCCGACGCCGCGGTCCCAGGTCTCGATGGAGATGCGGGTGCGGCGGGCCAGGACGTCGTTGAGGTGGCGGGCGCCCTCGTGGGTGGCGGCGTAGACGATCTCGGCGCGGAGGTAGTCGTCGGCGCCGGTGAGGGGCTTGGCGAGGTCGGGCTTGTCGGAGACCAGTTCGAGGAGGTCGTCGACGAGGGTGCCGTAGCGGCGCAGGAGGTGCTCGATGCGGGCCACGTGCAGGCCGGAGCGGGACGCGAGGCGGTGGCGGGCGTTCCACATGGCCTGGAAGCCGTCGCCGCCGACGAGCGGGACGCGGTCGGTGCACGACTCGGCGACCTTGCCGTCGAGGCCGTGGGCGACGGCGTCGATGGCGTCCTTGGCCATGACGCGGTACGTCGTGTACTTGCCGCCGGCGACGAGCACCAGGCCGGGGACGGGGTGCGCGACGACGTGCTCGCGGGAGAGCTTGGAGGTCTCCTCGGTCTCGCCGGTGAGGAGGGGGCGCAGGCCCGCGTAGACGCCCTCCACGTCGTCGTGGGACAGGGGCGTCGTGAGGACGGCGTTGACGTGGTCGAGGACGTAGTCGATGTCGGCCTTCGAGGCGGCCGGGTGGGCGCGGTCGAGGTCCCACGCGGTGTCGGTCGTGCCGATGATCCAGTGGCGGCCCCACGGGATCACGAACAGGACGGACTTCTCGGTGCGCAGGATGATCCCGGTCGAGGAGTGGATGCGGTCCTTCGGGACGACCAGGTGGATGCCCTTGGAGGCCTTCACGTGGATCTGGCCGCGCCCGCCGACGAGTTCCTGGATGTCGTCGGTCCACACGCCGGTGGCGTTGACGACCTGCTTCGCGCGGACCTCGCTGGTCGTGTTGCCCTCCAGGTCGCGGATGCGCAGGCCGGTGACGCGCTCCCCCTCGCGCAGGAACCCGAGGCACTGGGTGCGGGACGCGATCTGCGCGCCGTACTCCGCGGCCGTCCGCAGCGCCGTCATGACGAAGCGGGCGTCGTCGACCTGGGCGTCCCAGTACTGGATCGCGCCGACGAACGCGTCCTTGCGCAGGGATGGGGCGAGCCTCAGCGCGCCGCGCCGGGTGAGGTGCCGGTGGTGGGGGACGCCGCGGGAATTGCCCATCTGGAGCGACAGCAGGTCGTACAGGGCGACGCCGGCGCCGAAGTACGCGCGCTCCCACACGCGGTGCGTCGTCGGCAGGAGGAACGGGACGGGCCTCACCAGGTGCGGGGCGATCTGCTGGAGGAGCAGGCTGCGCTCGGTCAGCGCCTCCCGGACCAGGTCGAAGTTGTACTGCTCCAGGTACCGCAGCCCGCCGTGGATCAGCTTGGACGAGCGGGAGGACGTCCCGGACGCGAAGTCGCGGGCCTCGACCACCGCGACCGACAGCCCCCGGGTGGCCGCGTCGAGGGCCGCGCCCGCGCCGACGATGCCGGCCCCGACGACGACCACGTCGAACTCCTCCTGGGCCATGCGATCGAGCGCCGCCGCGCGCTCGGCAGGGCCGAGCCGGGAGCTTCCAAGGCCGGTCACCGGTGATGCCGTCATCGCGTTTCCCCCCAGAGCGGTTCGGTTTCCGAACGGTTCCTACCCAAGAGTAGGGACGGGTCCACCCCGGAAACGACCGATTCGGCGTGGGCTCGCTCTCAGTCGCTGGACCGGCGGGGGGCCACGACGACCTGTACCCGCTGGAACTCCTTCAACTCGGTGTAGCCGGACGTCGCCATCGCGCGGCGCAGCGCCCCGATGAGGTTCATGGAACCGTCGGCGACATGGGACGGGCCGTGCAGGATCTGCTCCATCGTCCCGATCGTGCCGAGCTCGATGCGGGTGCCGCGCGGGACGTCGCCGTGGTGGGCCTCGCTGCCCCAGTGGTAGCCGCGTCCGGGCGCCTCGGTGGAGCGCGCGAACGGCGAGCCGACCATGACGGCGTCGGACCCGCAGGCGAACGCCTTGGCGATGTCGCCGCTGTTCACCATGCCGCCGTCGGCGATCACGTGCACGTACCGGCCGCCGGACTCGTCCAGGTAGTCGCGCCGGGCGGCGGCCACGTCCGCGACCGCGGTGGCCATCGGCACGGCGACGCCGAGGACGGTCCGGGTGGTGTGCCCGGAGCCGCCGCCGAACCCGACCAGCACGCCGGCGGCGCCGGTGCGCATCAGGTGCAGCGCCGCGGTGTAGGTGGAGCAGCCGCCGACGATCACCGGGACGTCGAGGTCGTAGATGAACTGCTTGAGGTTCAGCGGCTCGGCGCGCCCGGACACGTGCTCGGCGGACACGGTCGTCCCGCGGATGACGAACAGGTCGACGCCCGCGTCGATCACGGCCTTGTGGAACTGGGCGGTGCGCTGCGGGGACAGCCGCGCCGCGACGGTGACGCCCGCCTCGCGGACCTCCTCGATCCGGCGGCCGATCAGCTCCTCCTTGATCGGCTCGGAGTAGATCTCCTGGAGCCGCTGGGTGGCGCGGACGTCGTCCAGCGAGGCGATCTCGGCGAGCAGCGGCTCGGGGTTCTCGTACCGCGTCCACAGGCCTTCGAGGTCGAGGACGGCGAGCCCGCCGAGCCGGCCGACGGCGATCGCGGTGGCGGGGCTGACGACGCTGTCCATCGGCGCCACGACCAGCGGCATCTCGAACCGGTAGGCGTCGATCTGCCAGGCGACGCTGACCTCCTCGGGATCGCGCGTCCGGCGGGACGGCACGATGCCGATGTCGTCGAAGGCGTACGCCCGGCGGCCGCTCTTGCCACGGCCGATCTCCACCTCAGCAGCCACTGCGCCCTTCCCTCACGTGTTCCGGTGTTCCCGCGGACGGCGGCAACAAGCCCCGGATGAGCTTACGTCAGCCCCGAGCACACGCGAGACACGCGCCGAGGGCGCGGGCCGCCGCTCCGATCCGGATCGGAGCGGGCTGGAGATGGACCACGCGCCGGCCACATCCCCCGCAGAAGTGGCCGGCGCGTTCTCGGTGGTTATGACGCGCCCCACCCCGAAAAGGTTCGGACCAACCTCGAAGGTGGTCAGCGGCCCTGGTAGTTGGGGGCCTCGACGGTCATCTGGATGTCGTGGGGGTGGCTCTCGCGGAGGCCGGCGGCGCTGATGCGCATGAGCTGGCCGCGCTCCTGGAGCTCGGGGATGGTGCGGGTGCCCGCGTACCACATGGACTGGTGGAGGCCGCCGACGAGCTGGTGCGCGACGTTGGCGAGGGGGCCGCGGTAGGGGACCTGGCCCTCGACGCCCTCGGGGATCAGCTTCTCCTCGGCGGTGACGTCGCCCTGCGCGTAGCGGTCCTTGGAGTAGGAGGCGCCGCGCTCGCGGTTGCGCATCGCGCCGAGCGAGCCCATGCCGCGGTACGACTTGTACTGCTTGCCGTGGACGAAGATCAGCTCGCCCGGGGACTCCTCGACGCCGGCGAGCAGGCTGCCGAGCATGACCGTGTCGGCGCCCGCGACGAGGGCCTTGGCGATGTCGCCGGAATACTGCAGGCCGCCGTCCCCGATCACCGGGACGCCGGCCTCGCGGGCCGCGCGGCACGCCTCCAGGATGGCGGTGATCTGCGGGACGCCGACGCCGGCGACGATGCGGGTGGTGCAGATCGAGCCCGGTCCGACGCCGACCTTGATCGCGTCGGCGCCCGCGTCCACCAGCACCTTGGCGCCCGCCTGGGTGGCGACGTTGCCGCCGACGACCTGGACGGACGCGTTGCCCTTGATCGCGGCGATGGTGTCGGCGACGCCCTTGGAGTGTCCGTGCGCCGTGTCGACGATGATCACGTCCGTGCCCGCCTCGATGAGGGCGCGGGCGCGGTGGATCGCGTCGTCGCCGACGCCGACCGCGGCGGCGACGAGCAGGCGGCCGTCGGCGTCCTTGGTGGAGTCGGGGTACTGCTCGCTCTTGGTGAAGTCCTTGGTGGTGATGAGGCCCTTGAGGCGTCCGTCGCCGTCGACGAGCGGGAGCTTCTCCACCTTGTTGCCCGCCAGCAGCCGGAACGCCTCGTCCCGCGACACGCCCACCGGGGCGGTGACCAGCGGCATCGGCGTCATGACCTCGCGGACCGGACGGGACAGGTCCGACTCGAAGCGCATGTCGCGGTTCGTCACGATGCCGACCAGGACGCCGCGGACGTCGGTGACGGGCACGCCGGAGATCCGGTAGTGGGCGCAGAGCTCCTCGACGTCGGCGAGGGTGGCGTCCGGCAGGCACGTCACCGGCTTGGTGATCATGCCGGACTCGGACCGCTTGACCCGGTCGGCCTCCTCGGCCTGCTCGTCGATCGCCATGTTGCGGTGCAGCACGCCGATGCCGCCCTGCCGCGCCATCGCGATGGCCGTCCGGGACTCGGTGACGGTGTCCATCGCCGCCGACACGAGCGGGATCCGCAGCGAGATCTCGCGGGTGAGCCGGGTGGTGGTGTCGGCCTCGCCGGGCTGCAGGTCGGAGTAGCCCGGGAGCAGGAGGACGTCGTCGAAGGTCAGGCCCTGCGGGAGGATCTTGTCGGCGGCGGGGTTCATGACAACCTTCCCGTGGTGGTCGCGGCATCGGGCCAGGTCACGCGGGACCCGGTCTCCATGGTAGGGGCTGGGCCCCCGCCCGGACGGGGTGTTGCGCACGGCGGTCACGTGGTCTTGATGACACTTCGCAACAACACGGATGGTCCTGTCATTCCCGACTTTCATCCACACAGCGTGACCGTTCGCACACGGAGAAGACCGGGGGGTGCACCTCATGGCCGGTCCCGCAGTAGCGTGGGGGTGTGCACGACGACGCACCGCTCGACCCGTTCGCCGGCGATCCCGAGGATCCGGCGGCGGCGCTCGGCGACCTCGGTGACGACACCGCTCCGCTCAGCGTGACGGAGCGGGAGGACGTGCTGGCCGACCTCGCCGACCTGGAGGTCTTCCGGGCGCTGCTGGAGCCGCTCGGCGTGCGCGGCCTCACCGTCGACTGCGGCGACTGCGGCAAGCTCCACTACATCGACTGGGACCTGCTGCACGGCAACCTGCGCCACCTGCTGGACGAGGGCCTGCCGCGCGTGCACGAACCCGCGCTGTCCCCCGATCCCGTCGACTACGTGAGCTGGGAGTACGCCCGCGGCTACGTCGACGGCGTGATCGACAGCGAAGAGGGCCGCGACGAGAACTGACCCCCGGGCGGTCGAGCCGTTCGCGGCGGTGAGCAGGCGGCGGCCATCGTCGACCGGTCCTCGTCAGTCGTCGGGGGGCCGGCCCTCGCGTGGGCGGAGGGTGCGTTTCCCGTCTTCCCCGCGCAGGTCCACGATGCGGCGGCGCGGGCGGTCGTCGGCCGGGCCGTCGGGACGCGCGGACGGGGCGGAGTTCACCATCGGGGCGGGTGACTCGGGACGCTCCGGAGGCTCGGGCCGGCGGCGCGCGACCGGGTCGAGGCGGCGCTTGAAGCGGTCGATCTTCTTGCGCTCCTGACCTCCGGGCGCGGTGGCGCCCGGCTCCGGGGCCGAGCGGACGGGCGGCCGCACATGTCCGTGCGTCGCGGTGTCGGTGTCGGTGTCGGTCCCGGCCCGGGGCACGTCCGGCGCGCCGGCCGCGCTGGGCACCGGGGACGCGGCGGTCTGGTCGGCGACGCCGCCGCCCGCCGCGGCGACACCGCTGCTGGCGAGGACGGCGCCGGCCACCCCGAGGGCGACGATCGTGCGCGGCCCGCGGCGGCGGGGTCCGGGCCCCTGCGGCGCGGGCGGCGCGGGCGGCGCCGTGCCGGGGCCGGCGGCGGAGTCCGGGTCGTCCACGTCGGTGATCAGCGCGTGCAGCAGCCGCACCGCCGGGTCGTGGTCGTCGGCCGGCGGGCGGGGAGCGGAGCCCTCCGGCGCCGGACCGGAGCGGGCCGTCCGGTCGCGCCGCCGTGCCAGCGACTCGATCAGGGCGTCGGTGCGGCGCACCGCGCCGAGGTCCTCGGGAGGCGCGGCGGGCGGGCCGCCGGGCGAGGACGGCGCGTCGCCGGAATGCGAAGGCTCGGCCGGATTCGGGCCGCCCCGGACGCCGGTGAGGGGGCCGCGCTCCGTCAAGCGATCGACTCCTCTCTGGCCATCGCCCGGAGCCGGGCCAGGGCCCGGTGCTGGGCGACCCGGACGGCGCCCGCGGACATGCCCAGCACGTTGCCGGTCTCCTCCGCCGACAGGCCCGCGACGACCCGCAGCAGCACGAGCTCGCGCTGGTGCTCGGGCAGCCGCGTGAGCAGGTCGCGGGCGCGCTGGGCCTCGATGTAGCGCACCACCGTCTCCTCGGGCCCCGGCCGGTCGTCGGGGCCGTCCGGCAGGTCCTCGGTGGGGACGGCCGCGCGCACCGCGCTGCGCAGCGCGTCGGCGATCTTGTGCGCGGCGATGCCGAAGACGAAGGAGGCGAACGGGCGGCCCATGTCGCGGTAGCGGGGCAGCGCCGACAGGACGGCGATGCAGACCTCCTGGGCCACGTCGTCGGCGATGTGGTACTGCCCGGAGACCCGCCCGAGCCGGGCCCGGCAGTACCGGACGATCATGGGCCGCACCTCGGCGATGAGGACCTCGATGGCCCCCGGGTCGCCCTGGACGGCGCGGTTCGTCAGCTCCTTGAGGTCGCCGTCGCCCGCGTCCGCGGCGCGCAGCGCCCGCGTTCCGCGCACGCCGTCGCGGGGCGGTGGCGGGGCCGGCCCTCCCGAGGGTTCGGCAGCGCGCGCGGTCATGGTCCCGGCGTAGCATCCCTCGGTCACGTCAAGCATGATGCCCAGCACCCCCGGGCGTGTCTCCACTGTCCTCTACAACGGAATGGTCACAGTGCGGGATCGAACCTGGGGATACTACGCAACGTTTCCGCGCGACTCCCGAGTGTCGCGGTTCTGGGAGGGGTCGGGGAACGAACAAGACCCCCGCCCGGACGGACGGGGGTCTTGCGCGAACATTTCGGACGGGACGCGCCCCTCCGGGTGAGCCGACCTCAGTGGCCGTGACCGTGGCCGTGGCCGTGGCCGCCGCCGGCGCCCTCCTCGGGCTCCTCCGGCTTGTCGACCACGAGCGCCTCGGTGGTGAGCAGCATGCCCGCGATCGAGGCGGCGTTGGTGACCGCGGAGCGGGTGACCTTCACCGGGTCGATGACGCCCTGGGCGATCAGGTCGCCGTACTCGCCGGTCGCGGCGTTGTAGCCCTGGCCGGCCTGCAGCGCCTGCACCTTGGAGACGACGACGTAGCCCTCCTGGCCGGCGTTCTCGGAGATCCAGCGGAGCGGCTCGTTCAGCGCGCGGCGGACCGCCTCTGCGCCGGTGGCCTCGTCGCCGGACAGGCCGAGGGAGTCGAAGCCCTCCTTGCCGACGTGCACCAGCGCGCTGCCGCCGCCGGAGACGATGCCCTCCTCGATCGCCGCGCGGGTCGCCGAGATGGCGTCCTCCAGGCGGTGCTTCTTCTCCTTCAGCTCCACCTCGGTGGCGGCGCCGACGCGCAGCACGCAGACGCCGCCGGCCAGCTTGGCCAGGCGCTCCTGCAGCTTCTCGCGGTCCCAGTCGGAGTCGCTGTTCTCGATCTCGACCTTGATCTGGTTGACCCGCGCGTTGATCTCGTCCGCGGAGCCCTCGCCGTCGACGATGGTGGTGGCGTCCTTGGTGACGGTGATCCGGCGGGCGCGGCCGAGGTCCTCCAGCCCGATGGAGTCGAGCTTGAGGCCGATGGCCTCGCTGACGACCTGGCCGCCGGTCAGGGTGGCCATGTCGCCGAGCATCGCCTTGCGGCGGTCGCCGAAGCCCGGCGCCTTCACCGCGACGGAGGTGAACGTGCCGCGGATCTTGTTGGCGACCAGCAGCGCGAGGGCCTCGCCCTCGACGTCCTCGGCCACCACGAGCAGCGGCTTCTTGGTCTGCGCGACCTTCTCGGCCAGCGGCAGGAACTCCTGCACGTTGGAGATCTTGCCGTCCACGATGAGCACGTAGGCGTCCTCCAGGACGGCCTCCATGCGCTCGTGGTCGGTGACCATGTGCGGCGACAGGTAGCCCTTGTCGAACTGGAGGCCCTCGGTGAACTCCAGTTCGAGGCCCATGGTGTGGGCCTCCTCGACGGTGATGACGCCGTCCTTGCCGACCTTGTCGAACGCCTCGGCGATGAGCTCGCCGATCTGCGGGTCCTGCGCGGAGATGGTGGCGACGTGGGCGATCTCGCCCTTCTCGCCGACCTCGCGGGCCGACTTGCGCAGCTGGTCGGAGACGTACTGGGCGGCCGCGTCGATGCCGCGCTTGAGGGCGAGCGGCGACGCGCCGGCCGCCACGTTGCGGGTGCCCTCGCGGACCAGCGCCTGCGCGAGGACGGTCGCCGTGGTGGTGCCGTCACCCGCGATGTCGTTGGTCTTGGTCGCCACTTCCTTGGCGAGCTGGGCCCCGAGGTTCTCGTAGGGGTCCTCCAGCTCCACCTCGCGGGCGATGGTGACGCCGTCGTTGGTGATCGTCGGCGCGCCGAACTTCTTGTCGATGACGACGTTGCGGCCGCGCGGGCCGATCGTCACCTTGACGGCGTCCGCGAGAGCGTTGACGCCGCGCTCAAGAGCCCGGCGAGCGTCCTCCTCGAACTCCAGGATCTTCGCCATGCGGATACTCCTCTTTACGCGATCCGCCCCGGCAGGCCCGCCGAAGGCGGCGCCGACCGGGGCGGGTGCATCACGTCTCGGTGATTACTTCTCGATGACCGCGAGCACGTCGCGGGCCGAGAGGACGAGGTACTCCTCGTTGTTGTACTTGACCTCGGTGCCGCCGTACTTGCTGTAGAGCACGACCTCGCCGACCTTGACGTCGACCGGGACGCGCTCGCCCTTGTCGTCGACGCGACCCGGGCCAACGGCAAGGACGGTGCCCTCCTGGGGCTTCTCCTTGGCGGTGTCCGGAATCACCAGGCCCGACGCGGTGGTGGTCTCGGCCTCAAGCGGCTGGACGACGATGCGGTCCTCAAGCGGCTTGAGAACAACCTTGGTGGCGGTCGTCACGATCTGACCTCCCCTTCGATTGGTCCTCGGCCGGCCACGGATGACCGGCCAGCACATGTGACAGAAGAGGCGACCCTGGACCGGCCTGCCGTCGCGGGTGCCAGACCGACCTTTGTCGCTGTGTTGGCACTCTCACTATGAGAGTGCCAGACATGGAGACTATTCCGTGCCCGTTGGCCCGTCAACACGGACACGGAGGCGCCGCACGCAGTTCACCGGGGGCTACCTTCCACTCTATGGACATCGCGTCGTTCCGGGCCCTGCGCACCCCCTCCGGGCAGGAGCTCCTCCGCGAGACGGCCGCGGCGGACCTGG
The DNA here is from genome assembly GCF_039871695.1 of Actinomadura sp. B10D3. Classification (NCBI taxonomy): domain Bacteria; kingdom Bacillati; phylum Actinomycetota; class Actinomycetes; order Streptosporangiales; family Thermomonosporaceae; genus Actinomadura; species Actinomadura sp. B10D3. The sequence continues at coordinate 82,309 of NZ_JBDPLY010000016.1, read as the reverse complement.
GCGAGGGCGCACTCCTCGCCACCGCGTCCCGCTTGCGCGAACGGCACGATCCCGCGCTCGTCGCCGCCGCGCTGACGCAGGCGCGGCTGCGCGTGCGGGCGCGGGCCAAGTTCGGCGCGGACGCCGAGCGCATGTACTTCACCCAGGCAGGGCTGGAGCAGTCGACCCGCGCGAGCGTGGCGGCCTACAGGGCGGGACGGTTCGCAGACCGGCTCCACGGCGCGCGTGTCCTCGACATGGGATGCGGGATAGGGGCCGACCTCGTCGCCCGAGCGCACGCGGGGCTCGCCGGGGAGGGCGTGGAACTCGACCCGCTCACTGCCGAGGTGGCCCAGGCGAACGTGACCGCTCTCGGGCTGGACGGTCTTGCCTCCGTACGGGTGGGTGACGCGACCGAGGAGGACCCGTGCGAGTTCGGCGCGGTGTTCGCCGACCCTGGACGGCGGACCGCGCGAGGCCGGGTGTTCGATCCCCGCTCGTACGAGCCGCCGCTCGACGTCGTCCTCGACATGGCCGCCAAGACGCCGGCCGCCTGCGTGAAGGTCGCGCCCGGCATCCCCCATGAGGCCGTTCCGGACGGCGCTGAGGCCGAATGGGTCTCGGTCGGTGGTGACGTCAAGGAAGCGGCCTTGTGGCTGGGTGAGCTGGCCGGGGAGGTGGGGCGCCGTGCCACGCTGCTGTCGTCCGACCTCGATCCGGAGGTGTGGACGCTGACGCCGCAGGGGTTCGACGTTCCGGACGTGCGTGCGTGGGGCCGTTACCTGTACGAGCCTGACGGAGCCGTGATCCGCGCCCATCTGGTCGGCGAGGTGGCGGAGCTGGTCGGCGGCGGCCTGGCCGATCCGAACATCGCGTACATCACGTCCGATGAGCTGCGTCCGACTCCGTTCGCCTCCGCCTACGCGATGGAGGACGTGCTGCCGTTCTCGGTGAAGCGGCTGCGCGCGGAGCTGCGGCGGCGCGAGATCGGGGTGCTGACCGTGAAGAAGCGCGGCTCGGCCGTGGACGTCGACCGGCTCCGGCGCGACCTCGGCTTCGGCGGGCGGCGCGCCGGACGCGGCGCGAAGGAGCTGACCCTGGTGGTCACGCGCGTCGGCGGCGACCCGGTCGCGCTGCTCGCCCACCCGGTCACGGCCGCCTGACCCGCGTCGCGGCCGCCTGACCCGCGTCGCGGGCGTCTGACCCGCCCGGACGGGCGCCCGGACGGCAACCCTGCCCAAAGATCTTCCCCGCGGCGGGCAACACCAAGGGGGGCCGCGCGACGCGCCATGGCCGTGCAAATCATCGGCGCTTTCCGGCATTGCGTTCACCACCGGGATTACGGGCGCCCGGCAAGCGCCGCCGGAGCCCGGGAAAACGGCCCGGCGAGATCAACCGGCCGGAAAACACCAAGGCAGGTTCAGCGGCCGGGACTCCGCGGGCCCCAATGCGTCCCCGAAATGCCCCGCGGCGCGTTCCGCGGCATCACGCCGTCCGCACACGCATCGCCCGGCCGTAGTGGACCGGAGGTTCGGGAACTGCCGATGTTGGACGAGATGTACGGACAGAACGCCGGACGCCGCGGCCATCCCCGCCGTCCACCGGACGGCACCCATCACCACGATCACCGCAAGAGCCGTGAAGCAGGAAATCCCTCGCCCGCCCGACTATTCCGCGCTATTCACCCCAGCCGGATAACAGGCGCATTCCGCAGAACTCATAATCTTCTCTGCTACCCGTTTTAGCAGTGCTCTACACGCACTACAGTGGCCACTCCAGAGATTCATTTGCCGTGCGTCATTTCGTCGCGCCGGCACACGAAGGAGCATCGGGTGGAAACGAATCACAACTTCCTGCAGACGGGGGGTCAACCGGTCTCGGATCGGATGCGGGAGTTGCTCGCCCGTGCGGCGCAGGACCACGTCTATGAACAGCGCTCACAGGGTCAGGTCCTGGACGAGATTCGCCAGCGGCTGGAAGGCATGGAGTGGCTGCTCCGCGAGGTCCGCGAGCGGGAGCTCAGCGGGCTGACCGGGCAGATCGAGAGCGTCCGCGGGCAGGTCGACGAACTGTCCGGCAAGCCCCCGGAATGGGCCGAAGGCCTGGCCGAGCACATCGACGCGTTCGGCGAGCGGGTCAAGCCCGTCGCCGAGCTGCCCGCGCTGTGGGCCGACGTCGGCGTCGTCGCCGAGAACGTCGACGAGGGCCTGACCCGCATCCAGGCCGTCCTCGACTCCGCGCAGCAGATCACCGACGCCACGCAGCAGGCGTCGCAGCGCATGGACGAGATGACCAAGCGGCTGGACAAGCTCCAGGGCAGCATGGAGGCCGCGTCCGTCCGCTTCAACCGGCTCGACAAGTCGCTGGCCGAGCTCGGCCACCGGTCCGAGCGGCTGGAGCATTCGATCAACGGGGTCACGGCGCGGGTCGACCAGGCGCTCGGCGAGATGGCCGAGCGGATGGAGCAGGGCCTGGAGGCCGTCAACGGCCGGGTCGAGGGCGTCGGCGGGCGGCTCGACGGCCTGGACGGACGGCTGGACGGCGTCGACGGCCGGCTCGAGGGCGTGTCCGGCAAGCTGGACGGCATGGACGGCCGCTTCGAGAGCCTCGACGGCCGCATCGACGGGGTGGGCGAGCGGATCGCCCGGCTGCCCGCCACGCTGGAGATCGCCGAGCTGCACCGGCTGCTGACCGAGGTCGCGCAGCGCCCGGCGGCCGAGTACGGCGACCGCTTCGACGCGCTGGAGAAGCACCTCGCCGAGGCCGTCGACCCGCTGATCGAGGAGCTGCGCGCCCGCCCGGACCGCGACGAGGTCAAGGCCACCATGTCGCAGATCGCCGAGACCGCCTACAGCGACGTCGCCAGGCGGATGGACGAGTTCTCCCGCCGGTTCGAGAACGTCCACGACGACGTCCGCAAGCGCATCGAGAACATCCACGAGGAGGTCACCAAGCGGGTCGACGTCGCGCTGGAGGAGTTCACCACCCAGGTCGCCATCGTCTCCCGCCGCGTCGAGTCGGTGCACGCCGACGTCACCAAGCAGGTCGAGGCCGTGCACACCGACGTGGGGCGGCAGCTCAGCGGCGTCCACGACGACGTCGGCAAGCGGATCGGCGACATCCACGAGGACGTCACCCGGCAGGTCGGCACCATCCACGAGGACGTCGCCAAGCAGGTCGGCAACATGCAGGAGGACGTCGCCCGGCAGGTCGGCGGCGTCCACGCGGAGTTCGCGCGGCGGGTGGAGAGCATGCAGGACGAGGCCGGGCGGCGCGCCGACGCCGCGCAGGCCGAGTTCGCCAAGCGCTTCTCCCACGTCCAGGACGAGGTCGGCCGCAAGGTGGACGGCGTCCACGACGAGGTCTCCAAGCAGGTCAACGCGGTCCACGAGGACGTGCTGAAGCGGCTGTCCACCCTGGAGGAGACGATGCTCGCCCTGGCCGAGGCGCTGCTGCGTCCCCGCCGGGAGGCCAAGGACTGACCTGACCGCACGGGCCCGGGGGCAGGCCCCGGGCCCGCGCCGAGACGGCGGCCGGGTGGGGCCGGCGCGGGCCCCACCCGGCCGCATTCGGATACTCAACGGAATCCGTGGTGTTTGTCCGGCTAAGGGGTGCGGCGACCGGAGCTCTTTCCTCAAGCGCCCCCGATGACGTGCATTTTGTTACGTTCCGTCTTCGCAAAATCACTCCCAATACCCTTCGGAATCCGTTTTGATGGATCAGGTGACCCACACACCGGCTCCCTGCCTGCAGACCGGCGCCCCGCCCGCCTCCACCACCCTGCGCTGGGTGGAGGAGTGCCTCGGCAAGGGCGCCGAGGTCCGCATGGTGCGGCCCCTCGCCGGCGGCGGCACCCACGCCAACCACGCCCTCCTCGTCGAGACCCGCTCCGGCGAGGCGCACCGCCTCGTCCTGCGCCGCTGGACGTCCCGTGCTCCCGCGCCCGCGCGCCGCAGCTACGGCGAGACCGAGTTCTCCCCCGAGCGCGAGATCGCCGCGCTGGCCCTGCTCGCCGGCTGCGAGATCCCCACCCCGGCGCTGGTCGCCGCCGACCCCGCGGGCGCCTACTGCGACGTCCCCGCCCTGCTCATCACCCGGCTGAAGGGCCACCCGCCGCGCCCGTCGCCCGACGACCTGCCCGAATACCTCATCCAGCTGGCCGCCGCCCTGCTGTCGGTGCACGCGCTGAACGGCGCGTCCACCATGCCGCCGTACGTGCCGCACAACCGGCTCGACGTGCGGGTCCCGCCCGAGCACGCGCTGCGCCCCGGCCTGTGGGAGCGCGCCTTCGAGGTCGCCGAGCGCCCCGCCCCCGAGGCGCCCGTCCGGTTCATCCACCGCGACTACCACGCCGACAACACGCTGTGGTCGTTCGGCAAGCTCACCGGCGTCGTCGACTGGTCGGACGCCTCGTCCGGCCCCGTCGCCGTCGACATCGCCCGCATGCGCCGCGGCCTGGCCCTGCGCTACGGCACCGGCGTCGCCGACCACTTCCTCGCCACGTTCGACCAGGTCTCCGGCGGCCACCGGCACGACCCGTACTGGGACGTCCGCAGCGTCCTCGACCTCCTCCCCGAGGACGACGACCGCACCATCGACGAGGCCCACGTCCCCCTCTACGAGGACTACCTGGCGAGACTGCTCGCGGAGTGCTAGCCCGCAGACGCTCCCCCGGTCAGCACCTGATGGTTTCGACGGGGAGGCTGGAGTCGGCCGGCAGGCCCAGCGCGGACGGGGGCGCGCCGGCGGCGGCCAGCTCGGAGCCCAGCGCGGCGACCATCGCGCCGTTGTCGGTGCACAGCTTCGGGCGCGGCACGCGCAGCCGCACGCCCGCCGCCTCGCAGCGCTCCGCGGCGAGGGCGCGCAGCCGCGAGTTGGCCGCGACACCGCCGCCGATCAGCAGGTCGCCGACGCCGTTGTCCTTGCAGACCTGGAGCGCCTTGCGCGTCAGCACGTCCACGACGGCCTCCTGGAAGGACGCCGCCACGTCCGCGACCGGGACCGGCTCGCCCGCGCGCTCCCGCGCCTCCACCCAGCGGGCCACGGCCGTCTTCAGGCCGGAGAACGAGAAGTCGTAGGTGCCGTCGTCGTACTTGCCGCGGGGGAACGCGATCGCGGCCGGGTCGCCGTCGCGGGCCATGCGGTCGATCACGGGCCCGCCCGGGAAACCGAGGTCGAGGACCCGCGCGACCTTGTCGAACGCCTCCCCCGCCGCGTCGTCCACGGTGCCGCCGAGGGACCGGACGTCGCCCGCCACGTCCGGCACCAGCAGCAGGGACGAGTGCCCGCCCGACACCAGCAGCGCCACGCACGGCTTCGGCAGCGGGCCGTGTTCGAGCTGGTCGACGCACACGTGCGCGGCGAGGTGGTTGACGCCGTAGAGCGGCTTGCCGAGCGACAGCGCGTACGCCTTGGCGGCGGCGACGCCCACCATCAGCGCGCCCGGCAGGCCCGGCCCGGCCGTCACCGCGAACGCGTCCACGTCGGTGAACGCCACGCCCGCCTCGGCCAGCGCCCGCTCGACCGTCGGTCCCATCGCCTCCAGATGCGCGCGGGACGCGACCTCGGGCACGACGCCGCCGAACCGGGCGTGCTGGTCGACGCTGGAGGCGATCGCGTCCGCCAGCAGCGTGTGGCCCCGCACGATCCCGACCCCCGTCTCGTCGCACGAGGTCTCGATCCCGAGCACGAGCGGCTCGTCCCGAATCACGTTGACTCTCCCTGTGTCGAGTTCCTGCAACGGTCCCCGCGGGTCACTCGGGTCTGGTGAAGCCGATGGGCGGGCGGTCGCGGAGTGTCCGGCACATGACGATCGCGTCCGTGCCCGACGGCTGGTAGTAGCGCTTGCGGACGCCGACCCGGGTGAAGCCGAACCGCTCGTAGAGGCGGTGGGCGGCGTCGTTGTCGGCGCGGACCTCCAGGAACACCGACTCGGCGCGGCGCCGGACGGCCTCGTCGAGCAGTTCGGTGAGCAGCGCGGCGCCGATGCCGTGCTTGCGCCGGTCCGCGCGGACCCCGATGGTCTGCACGTCGGCCTGCCCGCCCGCGGCGGCGAGGCCCGCGTAGCCGACGATCTCGCCGCCGGGGTCGGCCGCGACGACGTAGTGGCGGGTGCGGGGCTGGTCGGCGAGCTCCCCGGCGAGCATCTCCTCGCTCCAGGCGTTCTCGGGGAAGAGCACGCGGTCCAGCCGGTGGACGGCCGGCAGGTCGTCGCCGGTCATGGGCCGCAGGACGACACCGCTCACGCCGGCGTCACCTTCTTGCGCGGGCCCGGCTCCCTCGCGTCCGGCCGGCGCAGATAGAGGGGCTCGGGCGGCAGCAGCGGCGGCACCTTCTCGCCCGCGAGCCGTGCGATCGCCAGCTCGGCGAGGGCGCCGGCGGTCGGCAGCAGCGGCTCGTGCCCGGAACCGCCGAGGACGTCCGGATAGAGGGCGGCGCCCTCGCCGACCACGGGCAGCCCGTGGGGCGCACCGTCCAGGACGTCCGGCGGGGGCCCGACGGCGGGCTCGGTCGCGCGGGCGCGGGCCCGGTGGTACCGCGCCCAGTAGACCTCCTTGCGGCGGGCGTCCGTCGCGACGGCGAACGGCTCGTCCCGCCCGGTGGCCCAGGCGATGGCGTCCAGCGTGCAGACGCCGTGCACCGGGATGCTCAGCGCCTCGCCCATCGCGCGGGCGGTGACGAGCCCGACGCGCAGGCCGGTGTACGGGCCGGGCCCGACCCCGACGGCGATCGCGCTGAGGTCGCCCGACGCGGCCCCGGCCTCCGCCATCACCTCCGCGATGGAGGGGATGAGCAGCTCGGTGTGGCGCCGCGGGTCGACGTCCTCGGCCAGGCCGCGCGGCACCGCGCCCTCACCCGGGGTCCACTCGTAGAGCGCCACGGTGATCGCGGCGGTCGCGGTGTCGAAAGCCAAGACCAGCACGGGTTGTAAGCCTACCGGTCAGGAGCGCGGGATGGTCAGCCCTGGTTCAGGGCCGTCACCACGGCCTTGGCGACCTCGGTGGCGCCGCCGGTGGCGTCGCGGGACGGCAGCGGGTCGCCCTTGTTGGAGCCCGAGTAGTGGATGGTGACGAGGACGTTCCCGAGCCGGACGTTGCCGACGGCCTCGCCGGAGCCCTGCTTGTCGTCGACGCTGTAGACGATGTAGCCCTCGTCACCGATGCCTTCCAGCCGGATCTTGTCCCGGAGCTTCTGGCCGGCCAGCAGCGCCTTGCCGGACTCGTCGGCGGTCCGCTCGGTGGTGAAGGTCTTGCGGGCCGCGTCCGTCGGGGACTGGTCGGCGGCGCCGGCGATGGCGCGGAGCTCGATGGTGAGCTGCCGCTTCCGGTCGCCCGCGTAGGCGCCCCAGACGCACTGGTTCTGCTGGTCGTCGCCCTGGTAGTTGTCGGCGACGTTCCGCTCGGAGTTGGGCGCCAGCTTGTTGATCAGGTCGTCGCCGATGATCGTGCAGGAGTCGGGGACGGCGGCGCGCTCGCCCTTGGCCGTCGGCGTGGTATCCGAGGCGCCGCTGCCGACGACCTGCCCGCTGCCCTTCTCGCCGCTCGCGCCGACCCCGCTCAGGATGACGACCGCGGCCAGCACGCAGACGCCGATGCCCGCGACGGCGCCGCCGACGATGACGGCCCAGCGCCGTCCGGCACGGCGGTCGCGCACCACCCGATGGCTGCCGGTGCGATACCCGCCGCTACCGGACCGGTATCCGCCGCTGTCCGTCCGGTATCCGCCACTGCTGGTGCGGTAGCCGCCACTATCGGTGCGGTATCCGCCGCTCTCTGTGTCGTATCCGCCGCTCTCACCGGGATAGGCGCCGCTGTCGGACGGATAGCCGCCGCTACCGGTCCCATAGGGCCCGGTCTCCCTCTGGTAGGGCCCGCTACCCGAACGCCCCGACGAGTACCGTCCGTACTCGTCGCCGCCCGCGCCGTACCCACCGCCGTCCCGCCGGTAACCGCCGCCAGACTCGTGGCCACCGCCCGAACCGCGGTAGCTGTCGCGGTGACTACCGCTGCGATGGCTACCACTCACCGGTTCCCACTCCCGTTGGAAATCGATAGGTCGCGAAGGTGAGGTTCGTTCGGCAAAGAGTACGACATGTAGCCGTAAAGTGGTCCATCCAGACCGGCAAAAAGCGAAGAAGTTATCGGACGGTCGTCATCCAGGGCGGAGTTCCAGGTCGGACCAGCGATGACCGACCCCGACGATCCTTACTTCGCGTTCCTCGCCGGGGCCGTCGCCGCGCGAAATGATCACTTCCAGCCGGTCCTCGGCAAGGCCCTCGGCCAGCCCTTCTCCCCATTCCACGATCGTCACCGATTCGGCCACGGACGCGTCCAGATCAAGATCGTCCAGTTCGGCGAATCCGCCGAGCCGATAGGCGTCCACATGGACCAGCGCGGGCCCGCCCGCCAGCGACGGGTGCACCCGCGCGATGACGAAGGTCGGCGACGTGATCGGCCCGCGCACCTTCAGGCCCTCGCCGATGCCCTGCGTCAGCGTCGTCTTGCCCGCGCCGAGGTGACCGGTCATCACGAGCAGGTCGCCCGCGCGCAGCTGACCGGCGAGCCGCAGGCCCAGGTCGCGCATGTCCTCCGCGGTCGGGACGGTGATGGTGAAGGCCCTCACGCGCTGCGCTCCTCCGCGTACTCGGGGCGGACCCGGTCGATCAGCCGGCGCAGGCCCCCGGTCACCACGCCCGGGTACTCCAGCGGCAGCACGTGCCCGGCCTGCTCCACCTCGACCAGCTCCGCCTCCGGCATCGCCTCGGCGATGCGCCGGCCGTGCGCGGCCGGGGTCAGCCGGTCGCGCCCGCCGACCAGCACCAGCGCCGGCACCCGGCCGAGGACGTCCAGGCAGCCGGCCTTGTCGTGCGCGATCAGCGCCGGGTAGAACTCCGCGATCACGTCGATCGGCGTCGCCCTGATCATCTGCTCCAGGAAGTCGACCACGGACGGGCTGACGTACTTGTCGGCGAACGCCATCTTCCGCGTCACGACGAACGCCAGGTCGGCGCCGAGGCCGCGGGCCTTCTCCACCAGCTCGGCGCGGCGGCCGAGGCCGCGCAGCGTCCGCGGGGCGAGCGGCCGGACGGCCTTGGCCAGCACCATCGGGAGCCCCAGCGTCATCTCCGCCAGGTCCCCGCAGGAGGTGTTCACCAGCGCGACGCCCACCACCCGCTCGTCGAACATCTCCCGGTGCCGGTCCGCGAACGCCATGATCGACATTCCGCCCATGGAGTGCCCGGCCAGGACGACCGGGACGTCCGGGCCGACCGTCGCCTCCAGCACGGCGCGCAGGTCGTCCCCGGTCTGCTCGATCGTCGCGTTCGCGAGATCGCTGCGTCCGGAACGGCCGTGGCTGCGCTGGTCCCAGAACACCGTCCGCAGCGATCCCTGCAGGTCGCGCCGCTGGTAGTGCCACGAATCCTGGTTGAGGGCGTAGCCGTGGCTGAACACGACCGCGAGATCGGCGTCCTCGGGGCCCTCCACCTCGACGTGCAGCGGCACGCCGTCGTCGGCCAGGACGGTCGTCGCCCGGCCGCGCAGCTCGCCGAACGGTTCGCCGGCGTCCGGATCCGGCCGCAGCCGCACCCGCCCGACGGCGAGGTGCCGCAGCCCGACGGCCGCGCCCACGCCCGCCGCGCCGACACCCGCCACGACACCGGCGATGCCGATCCTGCGCCTGCTCTTGCTGTCCATGCACGCGCTCCCTACAGCGCCCCTCCCGGGTACGCCCTCGGTACCCGGGATCCGATGCGGGTGACGATCTCATAGGAGATCGTGCCCAGCGCGTCCGCCCACTCCTGCGCGGTCGGCTCGCCCCGGTCGCCCGGCCCGAACAGGACGATCTCGTCCCCCGCGGCGAGCGCGTCGTCGCCGAGGTCGATGACGAACTGATCCATGCAGACCCGCCCGGCGATCCTCCTGCGGCGCCCGCCCGCGAGCACTTCGAGAACGTTCGACCCGTGCCGGGGGATTCCGTCGCCGTACCCGGCCGGGACCACCGCCAGCGTGGTCTCCCGCTCGGTGCGGTAGGTGTGGCCGTACGACACGCCGCTGCCCGCCGGAACCCGCTTGACCAGCGCCGCGTCCGCCACCAGCGTCATCGCGGGACGCAGCCCGAACGTGCCGAGGGACGGCGCCGGCGTCAGCCCGTAGGTCGCGATCCCCGGGCGGACGAGGTCGAACCGCGCCTCCGGCAGCGTGAGCGTCGCCGCCGAGTTCGCCAGGTGCCGCACCTCGAACCGCGCGCCCGCCTTCTCCGCGTGCGCCACCATGTCGGTGAACGCGGAGAGCTGCGCGGCGATCGACGGGTGGCCCGGCTCGTCCGCGCAGGCGAAGTGCGACATGGCCCCGACGACCCGCACGTGGCCCGCGGCCTCCGCCTTCAGCGCCGCGCCGACCAGCGCTTCCCAGTCGCCGCCCCGGGCGCCGCCGCGCGCCATGCCGGTGTCGGCCTTGAGATGCACGCGCGCCGGACGCCCCGCGGCCTCGGCCGCCCGGACCACCTCGTCCAGGAGCCAGACCGCCCCCACGGTCAGGTCCACGTCCCGTGCCACGGCCTCCGCGTAGGGCTCGCCGGGAACGCCCACGCACACCAGCGTCCGGACGGTGATGCCCTCGTCGCGGAGCCGCAGCGCCTCCGCCAGCTTCGCGACGCCGAGCCACGAGGCGCCCCCGGCGAGCGCCGCGCGGGCCGCCTCGGCCAGCCCGTGCCCGTACGCCTCGGCCTTCACCATGGCCATCACCTCGGCGCCCCGCGCGCGCTCGCGCAGCAGCCCGACGTTGCCGCCGATGGCAGCGACCTCGACCCGCGCCTCCACAGGAACCCTCATGAACACCAAGTGTGCCGCCCCCACGGCCGTGCCCGGAGCATCATCGCCCAGCTCACGGCCAGGACACCCGCCAACCGAACACTCTTCGTCCATTAAGACGCAAACGTCCGTTCCTGGGTTCGACCCGCGGGCCGGACCGCCGCCGTCAGTCCCCGGGACGCAGGAGGACCTTGATGGCGCGGCGCTCGTCCATCGCCTTGTAGGCCTCGGCCGCGTCCTCCAGAGGAAGCTCCAGGTCGAAGACCCGGCCGGGGTCGATGGCGCGGTCCGAGATCAGCCGGATGAGCTCGGGCAGGAACCGGCGCACGGGCGCCGGCCCGCCGTGCAGGTGCACGCCGGTGTAGAACAGCTCGTCCCCCGGAATCTGGACGTCGTGAGCCATGCCGACATAGCCGACGTGCCCTCCGGCCCGGGTGGAGCGGATGGCCTGCATCATCGACTCCTGGGTGCCGACCGCCTCGATCACGCTGTGCGCGCCGAGCCCGCCGGTGAGGTCCTTGATCCGCGCGACGCCCTCGTCCCCGCGCTCGGTGATCACGTCGGTGGCCCCGAACTCCAGGGCGAGCTTCTGCCGGTCGGCGTGCCGGCTGAAGATCGCGATCCGCTCGGCGCCCAGCCGCCGGGCCGCGAGGACGCCGAGCAGGCCGACCGCGCCGTCCCCGACGACCGCCACCGTCCGGCCCGGCCCCGCCTCGGCGGCGACGGCGGCGAACCAGCCGGTGCCGAGGACGTCCGAGGCGGTCAGCAGCGACGGGACCAGATCAGCGTCGGGCGTGCCGGGCACGGCGACCAGGGTGCCGTCGGCCAGCGGGATCCGGGCGTACTCGGCCTGCGTGCCGGACGCCCCGACCAGCTGGGCGTTGACGCAGCGGGACTGGTAGCCGGCCCGGCAGATCTCGCAGGTGTTGTCGGAGGCGAAGAACGACCCGACCACGAACTCGCCGGGCCGGACGTTCCGCACCTCGTCGCCGACCTGCTCGACCACGCCGACGTACTCGTGGCCCATCGGCCGGTCGTGGACCGGCCCGTTCGCACCCCGGTAGGGCCACAGGTCCGACCCGCACACGCACGCCGCCGCCACCCGGATGATCGCGTCGGTCGGCTCGATGATCCGCGGGTCCTCGCGGTCCCGCACCTCCACCTCGCCGGGAGCGTGCAACACCACACCACGCATGACTCTCACTCCTTCTCAGGTTCCGCGCCCGCTTCCGTGCCGCGAGCGCACCACCATCAGAAGGCACCCACCCGATCGGGTGGAAGGCACTGCTGAAGGGTGTACCGGCAGGGCACCCCTTCCCGGCGCGGACCCGCCTAGCCTGGAGGCGTGGACCATCGCAGCCAGATCCGCGAGTTCCTGACCTCGCGCCGCGGCAGGATCACCCCGCGGGACGCCGGGCTGCCGTCCCACGGCACCCGCCGGGTCCCGGGGCTGCGGCGCGCCGAGGTCGCCCAGCTCGCCGGCATCAGCGTGGAGTACTACTCGCGGCTGGAGCGCGGCGACCTGTCCGGCGTCTCCGACCAGGTGCTGGACGCCCTGGCCCGCGCCCTGCGGCTCGGCGACGAGGACCGCACCCACCTGGAGGACCTCGCCCGCGCCGCCGGCCCGGCCCCGCGCCGCGGGCGCCGGGACGCCTCGACGACGGTCCGGCCCGCGGTGCAGCGGCTCCTGGACTCCCTGACCGGCCCGGCGTTCGTCAAGAACGGCCGCAGCGACATGCTGGCCACCAACGCCCTCGGCCGCGCCCTCTACGCGCCCGTGATCGACTCCGCCCGCGGCGCCGTCCCGAACCTCGCCCGCTTCACCTTCCTCGACCCCCGCTCCCGCGAGTTCTGGGGCGACTGGGACGGCTCCGCCGGCACCACCGTCGCCCTCCTCCAGGCCCAGGCCGGCCGCGACCCCTTCGACAAGGCCCTCACCGAGCTCATCGGCGAGCTGTCCACCCGCAGCCAGGACTTCCGCACCCGCTGGGCCCGCCACGACGTCCGCCTGCACCACCACGGCGCCAAGCCCTTCCACCACCCGGTCGTCGGCGATCTCCGGCTCGCCTACGAGTCCCTGGACCTCATCGCGGACGGCCTCACCCTCATCGCCTACACCGCCGAACCCGGCAGCGACTCCGAGGACAAGCTCCGCCTCCTGGCCAGCTGGACCACCCCCGACACGCACTCCGGCCCGTCCCGAGCCACCGACCCCACCTGACAGCTGCCGCAGGGGCCGCGATCGCACGCGGGGACGGCGGGTCAGGCGTCCCCAGGCGCCTGACCCGGCACCGCCGCCACAGGCAGGGACAGGGTTCGGAAGGCGTCAGGGAGGGCGGTGATGACGTCTTCGGCGCTGATCGGGGATTCGAGGCCGGGGGTGGGGGCGGAGGCCAGCCGGGCGGCCAGGCCGTGCAGGTAGGCGCCGGCGGCGGCCGCGTCGAGGGCGGGCATTCCGCCGGCCAGCAGCGCTCCGATCAGGCCGGACAGGACGTCGCCCGTTCCGGCGGTGGCCAGGCGGGGCGTGCCGGTGGGGTTGACGCGGACGGGGCGGTCCTCCTCGGCGACCAGGGTGGTGGAGCCCTTGAGCAGGACGGTCGCGGAGAGTTCGGCGGCGGCGCGGCGGACGTGGTCGAGGCGGGCGGCCTCGATGTCGTCGCGGGTGGCGGCGATGAGCCGGGACAGCTCGCCCGCGTGCGGGGTGAGGACGGTCGGCGCGGCGCGGCGCAGCAGGTCGCGGCGGCGGGACAGGACCGTCAGGCCGTCGGCGTCCACCAGCGCGGGCAGGTCGGTGGTGAGGACGGCCTCCACGAGCGACTCGGCGGCGGCGCCGGTGCCGAGGCCGGGGCCGACGACCCAGGCCTGGACGCGCCCGATGCGCTCCAGCACCTTGGCACGGCCGGGTTCGATGACGGTGGTCACGACCTCGGGCCAGCGGTGCCGGACGAGTTCCACCGGGTGCCGGACCGAGGCGAAGCGGACCATTCCGGCACCGCCGCGGACGGCGCCGCCCGCGCTGAGGACGGCCGCCCCGGTGAACTCCTCGCCGCCGGCGAGGATGCCGACGACGCCGCGGCGGTACTTGTCGGACTCGGGACCGGGTTCGGGTGGCTGGACGTCCACCGGGCGGGCCGCGACGACGTCCGGGTCGGGCAGGTCGGGGCCGAGCCCGATGTCGACCAGTTCGACCACACCGCAGTAGGACGCGCCCGGGTCGATCAGCAGCCCCGGCTTGTGCGTGCCGAAGGTGACCGTGAGGTCGGCGTGGACGGCGGTGCCCGCGACGCGCCCGCTGCCGGCGTCCACGCCGCTCGGGACGTCGCACGCGACGACGATCCCCGCGGACTCGGAGGCGAGCGCGGCGTAGGTGGCGTGGGGTTCGCGCAGGCCGCCGCTCCCGCCGATGCCGGTCAGCCCGTCGATGATCAGGTCGGCGCCGGCGATCGCGGCCTCCTGGCCGCCGTCGAGCAGGCGGCCGCCGGCGGCGCGCAGGGCGGCCAGCCCGGCCTCGTGGATCGTGGAGCCGGCCTGGACGGCGTGCACGCGGGCGCCGCGCCGCGCGAGGCGGGCCCCGGCGTAGAGGGCGTCGCCGCCGTTGTCGCCGCCGCCGATGAGGAGGACGACGCGGGACCCGTACACGGCGGGCAGCACGCGCGCGCAGACCGATGCCAGGCCCGCGGCGGCGCGCTGCATCAGCGTGCCCTCCGGAAGACGGGCCATGAGGGCGCGCTCCGCCGCCCGGACCTTGCCGACCTCGTGCGCGTACCTCATCCGCGGCTCCCCAAGTCGATCACACACTCAGCGTGCCACGAGCGGCGGGTTTCCAACCCTGCCCCGTTCTCAATTGCACCTTACGGTGCAACTTTCGGTGTCATGTGCGCATACGAATCATCGGCCGTAGAATCTTCTGCATCCGGTCCGATGTGTTCGCGCCGCGACCCCCCGGTGCGGCAGAATGCGCCAAGATCAGTCCGCCGGGACTGGAGAGGCCCGAGCCATGAGCACTTCCCGCGGTCCCTCCGTCCGGCAGCGGCGGCTGGCCGCCGAGCTCCGGAGGCTGCGCGAACGCAGGGGCCTCACCGGAGACGAGGTCGCCGAACGGCTCGCCTGGTCCACCGCCAAGGTCAGCCGGATCGAGAACGCGCGGACCGGCGCGAAGATCGGCGACGTGCGGCGCCTGCTCGACCTCTACGAGGTGGACGGCGCGCGGCGCGACGACCTGATCTCGCTGGCGCACGACGCCGCGCAGCGGGGCTGGTGGGAGGACTACCGCGACCTGCCGAGCCCCCTCGCCGACTTCATCGCCCTTGAGGCCGAGGCCACCGCACTCAGGGAATGGGGCAGCACCGTCTTTCCGGGGCTGCTGCAGACGGAGAACTACGCGCGCCATGTGATCGGCGGCTGGAGCGACCTCGCCACCCTGCCGCCGCAGGAACTGGAACGCCGCGTGGACGTCCGAATGCGGCGCCGCGAACTGCTGGACGGACCGTCCCCGCTGGAACTGTCGGCGGTTCTCGACGAGGCGGTTCTGCTGCGCCGGATCGGTGACCACAAGGTGATGCGCGAGCAGCTCGAACATCTGTGCCGGATGACCGAGCGGCCGAACGTGACGGTACAGATCCTGCCGTTGGGGATCGCACACTCGGTGTTGGCCGAATCGTTTATCCTTCTGGAATTCTCACCGGTGCATGACATCGTATTTCCTGATATCGTGCACACCGAATCCCTGACAATCAGCCACCTCGCGGATGAGGCTGTTACCTATATGTACCGGCTCGCCTATTCAAGCCTGGCAGGCCAGGCACTGGACACCGAGGAATCACGGCGGCGGATCGCCGAGGCCAAGGACGCATGGTGACGGGTCCGCTGAGTGGCTCAAACCTTGTGAAAGGCACCGAGTGTCCCCTTTCGCCACTCCTGCTCCACAATGGAGGAGAAGCGCCCACTGCGGGGCGAGCAACACGTGCGTAGAAGTCGCCACATTGGCTGATTCGTCCCATTCCATTGGGGCGCGGGACGCCAAGCACGGCACGCAGAGCCCGGTCCTGTCGTTCTCCCAGGGAGAGTGGCGGGACTTCCTCCAGCGAACCAAGAAGGGCGAATTCGATTTGGGCCGATGAGAGGGCGCTGATGCGCTTCTGAGCCCTTGGCCGGCGCCTCACGAGGGCGCCCCGGGGGCCACGCCGTACGGGCCGGGTCCACGACCGACCCGGCTCGACGAGCCTCCCACCGGCAACTCTGGAACCACCTCGGCACGCCTGTCCCACGGGTACCGCGCTACCCGGAGGTGATCAGGCGTTTTTTGCGATCTTGTTACCGTGTGCTTGAACACGGCAGCGCCGCCGCGAATCCAAGGCACCGTTCGACGCAGGGAGCCGTCATGAGTTTCCGTGGGACACCGCCCGCCCGATGGAGAAAGAGCACCCGATGCGGCGCCAGCAACGGCTGCGTCGAGGTCGCACGGCTCGACGCCGACGCCATATCCGTGCGTGACACCGAGGACGCGGCGACGATCCTCGCGTTCGGCACCGCGGAATGGCGCAGATTCACCGACGAGGTCAAGCGCGGCCGTTTCGACCGCCCCTGAAAGAATCTCTGCAACTTACACGGCGACTGAGAATTTCAGCGAATACGAGAATTGCATCCGGCGGCAAGGAACGTGTGATGTTCCGGTGCACGCTGAATGTTTTCGCGCCGGACGTGCCCGGCACTTGCGTATTTTGATGAGGTGATCATAGGGGTGTTATTCACGCCACGCGGACGCCGCGGGGAATGCGGTGGACGGGGGTGCGCAGCCGGGACGCGGTGATCGACACGGCGCCCGCGGCGAGGGCCAGGTCGAAGGCGAGGCCCCAGGGCCACACGGCGCCCGCTTCTTCCGAGCCGCTCTCGTCGTAGTCCCGCCCCTCGCGGACGTCGCGGACGCTGCGGCTGAGCCCGCCCAGGGGGTCGTCCGACGCCGACCGCGTCATCACCTGGTCGCCGACGACGTACCTCTTCTCCGGCAGCCGCGGCGCGGCGTCGGCGAGCACGACGACCGGGTTCGGCGACAGCAGCCACCAGACGCGGTCGCTGTGCTCGACGCTGTAGCCGCCGTAGGGGCCGGGCCGGTGCTCCGCCGTCAACTGGAGGGCGATCGTGTACACCAGCGGCGTCCCGGCGAGCAGGGCGAACACCGTGAGGTAGGACATCAGCACCGAGGTGATGCTGCGGGCGAGCAGCGCCGACCACGCCTGCGAGACGGCGCACACCACGCCGATGAGCAGGCCGGTGACGGTGAGGACGACCACGAGCCGTATCGCCCCGATCGAACCCTCGATCACCGGGAGCAGCAGGATCGGCAGCGTCAGGAGCAGGGTGACCAGGCCGGTCCCCCACGCGGCGGCGAGCTTGCCGAGCGCGATGTCGCCGGGCGTGAGCCGGGTGACCTGGAGCGTGGCGAGCGTCCCCCGCTCCCGGTCGCCGTTGATCGACTGGCCGCTGAGCGCCGGGGTGACGAGCAGCATCAGCACCAGCACCCCGAGCAGGACGCCGCCGAACATCGGGATCCCCGCGTCGTCGTCGGCGGAGGAGTCCACCTCCAGCGCGAGCCGGAACAGCAGGCCGAACCCGTTGACGGTCAGGAACCAGGCGGCGAGGAGGACCTTCCAGCGGCCGGTGCGCAGCCGCGTCCTGAGCTCCTGCCGTGCCACCAGGCCGATTCCGCGTGCGGTCATGCCGGTCACCTCCGGTTCTCGGTCATCGCCAGGTAGGCCGATTCGAGCGCGCTGCCGGCCGGGGCGAGCCCGCTGACGGGCACCCCGGCCCGGACGAGCTCGGCCAGCAGGACCGCGGCCTCGGCCTCGGTGAGCGGGCCGACCTCGGCGCCGCCCGGCAGCCCGGTGCTCTCCAGCGGCGGCAGCCCGTCGACCCCGCCGGCCAGCGCCGTCTCCAGCGGCTCGGGGTCGAGCGCGCGGATCCGCCACCGGACGCGGGTGGACGCGGCGGCGAGCTCCGCCATCGCGTGGTCGCCGACCGTCCGGCCGTGGTCGACGAGGACGACGCGGTCGGCGATCTCCTCCAGCTCGCTGAGGATGTGGCTGGACACCAGCACCGCCACCCCGTCGGCGGCCAGGGAGCGCAGCAGGTCGCGCAGCTCGACGCGCGAGCGCGGGTCGAGGCCGGACGCGGGCTCGTCCAGCAGCAGGACGCGGGGCCGGTTCACGAGCGCCCGCGCCATCCCGAGCCGCTGCTTCTGCCCGCGCGACAGGGCGTGGACGGGCTGCCCGAGGTGGTCTTCCAGGTGGACGAGGTTGAGCAGCGCCCTGATCCGGCGCGGGCGCTCCTGCTTCGGCAGCCCGTAGGCCTCGGCGAAGAACGCGAGGTACTCGTCCACCGTGAGCTGGTCGTACACGCCGAAGGTGTCCGGCATCCAGCCGAGCGCGTCGCGGGCCGCGGCGGGGTGGGTGAGCGCGTCATGCCCGGCGATCCGCACCGTGCCCGCGTCGGGCGCGAGCAGGGTCGCGAGGATCAGCAGCAGCGTCGTCTTCCCCGCGCCGTTGGCCCCGACGAGCGCCGTGACCTGGCCGTACGGGACGGCGATGTCCAGCCCGCGCAGCGCCTCGACCGGGCCGAAGCGGCGCGCCACGCCGCGCGCCACGATCCCCAGATCGCCGTCTCCTGCCACCCGTCACCTCCGGACGCCGCGCCGGCCCTTCGGGGCATGCGGGGATCGTCCCCGCGGGGACCGGGCCGGTCCCGATGCCCGGTGAGACGCGGCGTGGCGCCCGCGGGTTCCGGGGAACGCCCGGCTACTCGACGGTGACGGACTTGGCGAGGTTGCGCGGCTGGTCGACGTCATGCCCCTTCGCGGTGGCCAGCTCGCACGCGAACACCTGGAGCGGCACGGTCGTGACCAGCGGCTGCAGCAGCGTCGGGACGGCCGGGACGGCGATCAGCGTGTCGGCGTACGGCTCGACCGACGCGTCGCCCTCCTCGGCGATCACGATGGTCCGGGCGCCGCGGGCCCGGATCTCCTGGATGTTGGACACGATCTTGTCGTGCAGGACGTCCCGCGCACGCGGCGGCACGACGACCACGACGGGCAGGTCCTTCTCGATGAGCGCGATCGGGCCGTGCTTCAGCTCCCCGGCGGCGAAGCCCTCGGCGTGCATGTACGCCAGCTCCTTGAGCTTCAGCGCGCCCTCCAGGGCGACCGGGAAGCCGACGTGGCGACCGAGGAACAGCACGCACCGCTCCCCCGCGAGCGACCGGGCCAGCTCGCGCACCGGCTCCATGGTCTCCAGGACCTTCTCCACCTTCTCCGGCATCCGCTCCAGGAGCTGGATCATCGCGAACACCTCGTCCCCCCACTTGGTGCCGCGCACCTGCGCGAGGTAGAGGGCGATGAGGTAGACGGCGACGAGCTGGGTGAGGAACGCCTTGGTGGACGCGACCGCGATCTCCGGGCCGGCGTGCGTGTAGAGGACGCCGTCGCACTCGCGGGGCAGCGTGGAGCCGTTGACGTTGCAGATGCCGAGCAGCTTGGCCTTCTGCTCGCGGGCGTGCCGGACGGCCATCAGCGCGTCCATCGTCTCGCCCGACTGGGAGATCGCGATGACCAGCGTCGCCGGGGACAGGATCGGGTCGCGGTAGCGGAACTCGCTGGCCAGCTCCACCTCGCAGGGCAGCCCGGCCCAGTGCTCGATCGCGTACTTGGCGATCAGCCCCGCGTGGTAGGACGTCCCGCAGGCCACGATGATGATCTTGTCGACCTCGCGCAGCTCCCGGTCGGGGATGCGCATCTCGTCCAGGCGCAGGCGCCCGTCGGTGCCGATCCGGCCGAGCAGCGTGTCGGCGACGGCGCGCGGCTGCTCGGCGATCTCCTTGAGCATGAAGTAGTCGAAGCCGCCCTTCTCCGCGGCCGACACGTCCCAGTCGACGTGGTACTCCTTCACCTCGGCGGGGCGCCCCTCGAAGTCGGTGACGCGCACCCCGCCGGCGCGCAGCTCGACGACCTGGTCCTGGCCGAGCTCGATCGCGCTGCGGGTGTGCGCGATGAACGCGGCGACGTCGCTGGCGAGGAAGTTCTCCCCGTCCCCGACCCCGACGACGAGCGGCGAGTTGCGGCGCGCCCCCACGACCAGGTCGGGGTCGCCGGTGTGCACGGCGACCAGCGTGAACGCGCCCTCCAGCCGGCCGCAGACGCGGCGCATCGCCGCGGCGAGGTCGCCGCCCGCCTTCAGCTCGTCCTCCAGCAGGTGCGCGACGGCCTCGGTGTCGGTGTCGGACACCAGGCCGTGCCCGCCCTCCTCCAGCTCGGCGCGCAGCTCGGCGAAGTTCTCGATGATGCCGTTGTGGATCACCGCGACGGAGCCGGTGCAGTCGACGTGCGGGTGCGCGTTGCGGTCGTTCGGCGGGCCGTGCGTCGCCCACCGGGTGTGCCCCATGCCGAGCGTGCCCGCGGGCGGCGGCTCCTCTTCGAGGGCGCCGCGCAGGTTCACGAGCTTGCCCGCGCGCTTGGCCGTCGCCAGCTTCCCGTCGGCCAGCACGGCCACCCCGGCCGAGTCGTAGCCGCGGTACTCCAGCCGCGCCAGCCCCTCGACGACGACGTCGAGCGCCGACCGGCCGCCTACGTACCCCACGATTCCGCACATGGCGGCAACTCTATTCGGTGTCCCGCGCGGGGACCCACCTGCAAGGGGCGTAGACGCCTGCCACTAACGTGTACGCCCGGTGAAAACTCGGTGACCGGCTGACCAGCCCGGTTACTGTTCAGGCATGACGAGCGGATGGGACAGCGTGCCGAGCCCCTACGTGGAACTCTCCCGGGACGACTGGCGCGGCCTGCGAGAGAACACGCCCCTGCCGCTCACGCCCGGTGAGCTGGACGCCCTGCGCGGCCTGCGCGACCCGATCGACATCACCGAGGTCGAGGAGGTGTACCTGCCGCTGTCCCGGCTGCTGAACCTGTTCTTCCAGTCGGACGGGCGGCTCCGCGACACCGTCAGCGAGTTCCTCGGCGGCGAGGTGCGGCCCACCCCGTTCATCATCGGCGTGGCGGGCAGCGTCGCGGTCGGCAAGTCGACGACGTCCCGCCTGCTGCGGACGCTCCTCGCGCGCTGGCCGGACCATCCGAGCGTGGAGCTGGTCACCACCGACAGCTTCCTGTACCCGAACGCCGTGCTGTCCGAGCGCGGGATCATGGACCGCAAGGGCTTCCCGGAGTCCTACGACCGGCGCGCCCTCGTCCGGTTCGTGTCCGAGGTCAAGGCGGGCGCCGAGGAGGCGTCGATCCCGGTGTACTCGCACCTGGAGTACGACATCGTCCCGGACGCGAAGCAGACCGTCCGGCGGCCCGACATCCTCATCGTCGAGGGCCTGAACGTGCTGCAGGCACCGCCCGCCGGCGCCCTAGGCGTGTCGGACTTCTTCGACTTCTCCATCTATGTGGATGCGCGGGTCGAGGACATCCGGCAGTGGTACATCGACCGGCTCTTCGCGCTGCGCCGCACCGCGTTCACCGACCCGCGCTCCTACTTCCACAAGTACGCGCACGACCTGGACGAGGACGAGACCGCCGCGTTCGCGCAGCGCGTGTGGCGGGACGTCAACGAGATCAACCTCGTCTCCAACATCCTGCCGACACGCGCCCGCGCGACCCTCGTCCTGCACAAGGACCGCGACCACGCCGTCCAGCGCGTCCGGCTGCGCAGGATCTGATTTCTCGACGACCCGGCTACCGGCTCCAGGGGCCGGTGATGGCGAAGGTGGTGCCCGGGTCGTAGACGTTGACGAACATCGTCCGGTTGTCGGGCGCGAACGTGACGCCGGCGAACTCGCCCCACTCGGGCTCGCTCTCGGTGCCGACGTTCTGCCGGTTCCGGGCCATCGGGTAGACCGTGCGCTTGCGCGACACGCCGTAGACGTGCTGGGCGCCGCCGCCGTCCTCGCAGACCATCAGGCCGCCCTGCGGCGCCAGGCAGATGTTGTCGGGCGACTCGCCGGGCTTCTGCACGTCGCTGTCCGGGCCGAACACGATCACCAGGGTGAGGCGGCGGTGCCGCGGCTCGTACGACCACACCTGCCCGAAGTGGTCGGCGCGCGACCCCTCGGCCGTCTTCGCGAAGCTCGACACGAAGTAGACGCGGTCGCCGCCCCAGTAGCAGCCCTCCAGCTTCTGGGCGTGCGTGACGCCGCCCTTCCCGAAGTCCTGGAAGCGGATCGCCGTCTCCTTGGCCAGCGGGTCGGGGACCTTTTTCCACTCGACGTTCCGGAACACCGTGCCGGGTTCCTGGACGACCGACAGGTCGGGGACGTCGGGGACGCACAGCGCCTCCAGCCGGCCGCCGGCGCGCAGGCTGCCGAACCCTCCGCGCGGCTTCTTCGGCAGGAACCGGTAGAACAGCCCGAACGGCTTCTCGAACGCGTCCTCGGTCTCGTAGACGGTGCCGTCGCGCGGGTCGACGGCGATCGCCTCGTGCTGGAACCGTCCCATCGCGGTCAGCGGCTCGGGGACGGTCCGCTCCTGCCGGTAGGGGTCGACCTCGAAGATGAAGCCGTGGTCCTTGGTGTAGTCGCCGGTTCCGGCCTTGTCCTCGGTCTCCTCGCAGGTCAGCCAGGTGTGCCACGGGGTGGGGCCGCCCGCGCAGTTGACGGCCGTCCCGGCGATCGCGACGCGCTCGGTGTGCACGCGCCCGGCGTGGTCGACCTCCAGTGCGGTGCAGCCGCCGAGCCCGGCGGGGTCATAGGTGACGCCCTTGACCGGCGGCACGCGGTTCTCGGCGTCGGGACGGTTCTCGTGGTTGCGGACGAGCCACGTGCGGCCCCCGCGTCCGGGGAAGGCGGCCATGCCGTCGCAGTGACTCGGCACGGGCCCCTCTCCGGAGCGCAGCGGCTCACCCTCCCGGGACAGGACGGTGTAGCGGAACCCGCGCGGCAGGTCGAGCACGCCTTTCGGATCGGGCACGAGCGGCCCGTACCCGTCGCGGACGCCGGTCGGCGCGGCGGACGCGTCCCCGGCGAACAGGTGCTCGACGGCGCCGGCGAAGGCGATCCCCGCCCCGACGGCACCGGTGCCCGCCAGGAGCTGGCGGCGCGAGACTGACATGGGCACACTCCCTGGGTCTGGAACGATCAAAGACCTCCCAGGCCGTTGTAACACGGGTCTCACCGAACCGGGTATGGCACACATGCACAGTCCGTGCAGGTGGTCGTCAAGAAGCGGTGTGGGCGGCCGGAACTTCGAGGTCCGCGGCGGCGTCGGACGATCAAGAAACCCCTGCCCTGAAAACCGGAGCGATGACCGAGAACCCCCGCATCGAAGACGCCCCCGAAAGCGCGCTGCCGGACCTGCTCGTGGAACCGCCCTGGGTCCGCGCGCCGAGGAGCGCGGAGCCGGCCGTCCTTAAGCTCAAGGCGCCCAAGGAACCGACCACGATGCGCTGGCCGGACGGCCTGCGCGAGAAGTGGCTGGACGCCCCCTATGACCAGCGGCGCGTCGAGCGGCTCCCGGACGGCACCGACTGGGACCAGGTGGCCGAGGACTTCGCCACCGGCCGGGTGGAGGAGCACGAGAAGCGCCGGGTGACGGCCCTGGCCATGGGCCTGATCATGCAGGGTCCCCTGGAACTCGGTGAGAGGCTGCTCGCGGATGAGCGGTACTGGCCCCTGTTCTTCCAGCCTGGCCTCTACCACTCCGTGCGCGGGGCCGCCGCGCGGCACGGGATGGCGGCCTATCCCCTGCTCATGCACATCGCGAAGAACAAGCCGGTCTTCTACGGGCTCGACCCGTTCCTGGACGCCGACGTCGCCCAGATCATGATCAAGCATTTCGATGTCTTCCCCAACCGGGATCAGGCGGCGGCGTGGTTCGAGATCCATGGGGAGGCCGCGGCGCGGCTAGCCGTCCCGGACGCGCTGCGCAAGCCGGGCCCCAAGCGTCAGCGCGCCGAGGCCGCCCTGCGCCTCGTCGCCCGCCACCACGGTGACGACGCCGTCCGCGAGGCGGCGCGGTTCTACGGGGACGAGGCCGTCGAGGCGATCTCCGCGCTGCGCACCGATCCGCTCGACATGTACCCGGACCCGCTGCCGGACGTTCCGGAAGGGTTCGATCCCGAGCGGTTGCCGCGGATCCTGCTGCGCGACCGGCGGCGCGCGCTCCCCGCATCCGCGACCCGGCATCTCATCACGATGCTGTCCATCTCCGATGTGTGGAAGCCCTATCCGGGCGTTCCGCAGGTCGTCGAGCATCTCGACCCCGCCTCGCTGGCCGAGTTCGTCTGGGCGCTCTACCTGGCCGACCGGGACCCGAAGCGATGGGCGTCCCCGGGCGTCCAGTACGCCCTGATCAACCTGGGTGACGACACCACCGCCGAGCGGCTCGCCCCGATCGTCGCCCGGTGGTCCAAGGCCTACGTGTGGGACGCTGGAGGATCGAGCGCGCTCAGCCTGTTCACCCGGCTCGGCACCGACACCGCGCTGCGGCATCTTCACCGGCTGGCGCGCAAGGCGAAGGACCCCGCGCGGATCCAGCGGTTCGCGCAGAGCGGCCTCGACCGCATCGCCGAGGAGCGCGGGCTCACCTCCGAGCAGCTCGCGGACCGGCTCGTTCCCGATCTCGGCCTGGACGCCGGCGGCACGATGACCCTGGACTACGGGCCGCGCCGGTTCGTGGTCGGGTTCGACGAGCAGCTCAAGCCGTTCGTGACCGACCAGGACGGCAAGCCCCGAAAGACGCTGCCCAAGCCCGGTGTCAAGGACGACCAGACCCTGGCACCGGCCGCCTACAAGCGCTTCGCCGACCTCAAAAAGGAAGCCCGCACGGTCGCCGCCGACCAGATCAAGCGCCTGGAACGCGCGATGGTGACCCGCCGCTCCTGGACACCGGAAGAGTTCGGCGCCCTCCTCGTCGAGCATCCGCTGATGGGCCACATCACCCGCCGTCTGGTGTGGGCTGCCGGGGACACGGCGTTCCGCGTAGCTGAGGACGGCACGCTCGCCGACGTCCACGACGACGAGTACACCCTGCCGCCGGACGCCGCCGTCACCCTCCCCCACCCGGTCCTGCTCGACGAGAAGACCGTCGCGGCCTGGGCTTCGGTCTTCGCCGACTACGAGATCCTCCAGCCGTTCGAGCAGCTCAGGCGCCCCGTCCACCTGCTGGAGGACGGCGAACGCGACGGCACCCGCCTGACACGCTTCGAGGGCCGCACCGCCCACTTCGGCCGATTCCTCGGCATGACCTCCCGCGGCTGGGAACTCGGCGACAAAGAGACCGGCGGATTCCGCCGCCAGGTCAACCTGATGACACCAGACGGCCGGCACGTCATGGTGGCCATCGATCCCGGCATCCGCGTCCTATCCCCAGAGGAGTACGCCGAACAGACCATCCAACGCGTAATGCTCATGACCGGCCGCTACTCCGGCACGGGGCACCCGTTCGGTGCGCTCGACCCCGTCACCGCGTCCGAAATCATCGCCGAGCTCACCCGCGTCACCGGCTGAGGCGGGCCTGCCGTCCACCGATCGGTGGACGGCAGGTTCAACCGGTCGAACCTCATGCGGGACGGGTGCTCGCGGCGAGCATTTTCCGCATGACGAATCTCACCGTACGCATGGCCCGGTGGAGCGCCGGGCACCCCTGGCGCGGGATCGCCGCCTGGTTCCTGTTCGTCGCCCTGTGCCTCGGGATCGGGATCGCGGCCGGCGGGCACGCCGCCACGACCGAGGACTACCGGATCGGCGAGGCCGGGCGGGCGGAGGCGATGGCCGCCGAGGGCGGGCTGTCGCAGCAGCCCGTCGAGCACGTACTGATCACCGGCACCGGCGCGGCGGCCGGCGCCGCGGCGCGGGACGCCGCCGCGCGGATGGAGCGGCTCCCCGAGGTCGCGTCGGTGTCGGCGCCCGTCCGGTCGAGGGACGGCTCCGCGCTCCGCGTCGACGTGACGATGAAGGGCCCCGAACTCCAGGGCAAGGACCACATCGAACCCTTGCACGCCCAGACGGCCGCCGTCCGGGCCGCGCATCCGGGCGTGCGGGTCGAGGAGACGGGCGGCCCGTCCATCAGCAAGGGGGTCGGCGAGCTGCGCGACGACGACCTCGCCCGCACCGAGGTGATCGCGCTGCCGATCACGCTGGTCACGCTGCTGGTGGTGTTCGGCTCGTTCGCGGTCGCGGTCGTGCCGGTGGTGCTCGCGCTGACCTCGATCGCGGCGGCGATCGGCCTGTCGATGCTCGCCTCGCACGTGTTCCCGGACGCCGGGGTCGGCGCCAGCGTGATCCTGCTGATCGGCATGGCGGTCGGCGTCGACTACACGCTCTTCTACCTCAAGAGGGAACGGGAGGAGCGGGCGGGCTCGGCCGGCCGGCTGAGCGCGCGGGCCACCGTGGAGATCGCGGCGGCGACGTCCGGGCGCGCTGTGGTGGTGTCCGGGCTGGCGGTCGCGGTCTCCAGCGCGACCCTGTACCTCGCGGACGACGTGATCTTCTCTTCGATCGCGACCGCCGCGATCGTCGTCACGCTGGTCGCCGTCGTCAGCTCGCTGACCGTCCTGCCCGCGGTGCTGGCGAAGCTCGGCGGATGGGCGGAGCGGCGGGCCGCGCGGCGCGGGAAGGCGCCGAAGGCGCCGCGGACCGGAGGCGGCCGGATCACCAGGGCGATGCTCCGTCCCACGGGCAGGCACCCCGTCGCGACCCTGGCGGTGTCCGTCCTGGCCATGCTGGCGCTGGCCGCACCGCTGCTCAACCTCGACCTGACCGACATGGGACGGGACAGCCACCCGCGCCAGATCCCCGCCATGCAGGTCTACGACCGGCTGAACGCGGCGTTCCCCGAGCTGAAGGCCACGCACCGGATCGTCGTCAAGGCCGACGCCGGGCGCGCGCCCGAGGTGACCGCCGCCCTGCGCGACCTGGCCGGGCGCGCGAAGACCGACCCGCTGCTCGCCGGCACGTCCGAGATGCACGCCTCGCCTGACGGACGGATCCACGTCCTCGAACTCGCGGTGCCGCACCACGTCAGCACCGAGGAGGCACAGCGGTCCCTGGACCGGGTCCGCGGCGGGTACGTGCCCGCGACCGTCGGGAAGCCCGGCATGGAGGCCGCGGTGACCGGGGACGTGGCCCGCTACGCCGACTACCCCGAGCACCAGAAGAGCAAGCTGCCGTTCGTCATCGGGGCGCTGCTGCTCGTCACGTTCGCGATGACCGTGTGGGCGTTCCGCTCGGTCGTCCTCGGCCTGGTCGGCGTCCTGCTCAACCTGCTGTCGGCCGGGGCCTCGCTCGGCGTGCTCGTCGTGGTGTTCCAGGGGACGTGGGCGGAAGGGCTCCTCGGCTTCACCTCCACCGGATCCGTCGGCTCCCGCGTCCCGCTGTTCCTTTTCGTGATCCTGTTCGGGCTGTCGATGGACTACCAGGTGTTCGTGATCAGCCGGATCCGCGAGGGGGCGCGGCACGGCGTCCCGACGCGGCAGGCCGTGCTGGACGGGGTCGGCGGCTCGGCGAGCGTGGTGACCAGCGCCGCGTTCGTGATGGTGACGGTGTTCGCGAGCTTCGTCTTCGTCCACATCATGGAGCTGAAGCAGATGGGCTTCGCGCTCGCGGTCGCCGTGCTGCTGGACGCCGCCGTCATCCGCATCATGATCCTCCCGGCGCTGATGCTGCTGCTCGGCGACCGGTGCTGGTGGCCGTCGCGGGCCGCGCGCCCGGCGGTGGTGGGGGCGGCCGAGCCCGCACGGCAGAACGTAGGCTGACCGGCATGGCGCGGCCCGGTGAACGTCCCCAGGTGCGGGCGCTGCGCAGGTGGTACGCCGCCGCCTGGGTGGTGTTCGGGCTCGTCCCGCCCGCGCTGGCGGTGTGGGACCAGCCGGATTCCACCAGGTCCGCCACGCTGTCGCTGCTGTCGGTGATCGGGCTCTGCTACCCGATCACCGAGACGTTCCCGGGGAATCCGGCGCTCCGCCGGTTCACGTTCCTTGGCGTGCTCGTCGCGGGGATCGGCGCCGTCGCCTACCTCATGGACGGCGCCGCGTCCCTGCTCATCGTCTCGCTCCCGCACTTCTGGATCCTCGCCGGAAGCCCGCGGCGCGCGGTCGTCCTCAGCGGCGCCGCGGCGGCGGCCGCGGTCGCCGGCGACGCGGTCCGGTCGGCGCCGGACGGTGCGGAGCTCAGCGGCAACTCCGTCGCCGCGCTCATCGGCTACGCGGCCGGGGTGCTGTTCGGGCTGTGGATGCACCGGGTCGTGGGGCAGCACGACGCGCGCGCCCGGCTCCTCGCCGCCGACCTGGAGGACGCCGAGCGGCGGCTCGCCGAGGCGCAGCGCCGGCAGGGCGCCGCCGACGAGCGCGAACGGCTCGCCCGCGAGATCCACGACACGCTCGCGCAGGGGTTCGCGTCCATCGTCGTCCTTGCGGAGGCGGCCCGGACCGGCCTTCGCGCCGACCCGGACCGCAGCGACCAGCAGCTCGCGTCGATCGAGCAGACCGCCCGGGAGAACCTCGCCGAGGCGCGCGTCCTCGTCGGGTCGGCGTCGGCGGGCAGCGTCGCCCCGGCGTCCGTCGCCCGGACGCTGCGCCGCACCCTCGACCGGTTCGCCGAGGACACCGGGCTCACCGTCACCGCCGACCTCCCGGACGTCGACTGCGACCAGACGACCCGGATCGCGCTGCTGCGCTGCACCCAGGAGTCGCTCGCCAACATCCGCAAGCACGCCGCCGCCTCCACGGTCGGGGTCGTCCTCGAACGCCGCCCGCACGGCGTCGAGCTGGAGATCACCGACGACGGGCGCGGCTTCACGGTGGCCGGGTCCCGCGGCTTCGGCCTGGACGGGATGCGCCGCCGCCTCGCCGAGCTCGGCGGCGAGCTCACCGTCACCAGCTCCCCCGGCGAGGGCACCCGGATCCTCGCCATGATCCCCCGCGAGGGCGTGACATGACCGGCAGGCTCAGGATCATCGTGGTGGACGACCACACGGTCATGCGCGCGGGCCTCGTCGCGCTGCTGGCCGCCGAGCCCACCATCGAGATCGTCGGCGAGGCCGGCGACGGCCGCGAGGCGGTGGCGCTCGCCCGCCGGCTCCGCCCCGACGTCGCGCTGCTCGACCTGCGGATGCCCGTGCTGGACGGCGTCGCCGCCACCGCCGAGATCGGCGCGGCCGGGACCCGCGTCCTCGTCCTCACCACCTACGACACCGACACCGAGATCGAGCGCGCGATCGAGGCCGGCGCCATCGGCTACCTGCTGAAGGACACCACCCGCGAGCAACTCGTGGACGCCATCCACGCGGCGGCCCGCGGCGAGACCGTCCTCGCGCCCCGCGTCGCGGAGAAGCTCGTCGCCCGGATGCGCCGCCCCGAACCGGCCGCGCTGACCGCCCGGGAGATCGACGTGCTCCGGGCGGTCGCCGACGGCCTGTCCAACGCCGAGATCGGGCGGCGGCTCGTCATCGCCGAGGCGACCGTCAAGACCCACCTCCTGCGCGTGTTCGCGAAGCTGGACGTCAGCGACCGCACCCGCGCCGTCGTCGTCGCCATGGACCGCGGCCTGCTCCCGCGCTAGTCGGCGCTCGCGACCGCCAGGGTGCGGAGCCGGAAGGCGGCGAGGAACGTCGCGGCGGCCGTCACCAGCACCAGCAGCGTGATCGCCACCGGCAGGTCCACCACCGACTTGACCGGCGACGCCGCGGTGAGCGCGTCGATCACCGACAGCGCCCACTGCTGGATGGACGCCTGCTGCGCGCCCGGCGCGAACGTCCCGAGCAGGGTCTCCCACACCAGCGCGTACAGCAGGCCGATCGTGACGGCGTTGCGGCTCGCGACCGCGAGGGCCACGAACACCGCGCTGTAGGTGAGGCCGCCGACCAGCGTCCCGACCGCGAACGCGGGGGTCAGCCCGGCCGTCGTCCCGGTCAGCAGGAGCGCCGCGAGGACCGTCGGGACGACCGCGAAGGCCGTCACCAGGACGATCGCCACGACCAGCTTCGTCAGCACGACGACCTCGCGCGGGATCGGCTTGGTCAGCACGTACATGATCTGGCCGTCGTCGATCTCCGGCCCGATCACGCCGCTGCCGGCGATCAGCGCGAGCAGCGGCAGCAGCGTCGCGAGGCCGAACGTCTGCAGCACGTTCGCCGAGATGTCGAGGTCGTTGTTGCCGGTCACGCGCAGGGCGACCGCGAGGAGGAGCAGGAGCAGCGGCAGCCCCAGCAGGAGCAGGGCGCGCTTGCGGCCGAGCATCCCCCGGAACGTGATCATCGCGATGGTTGCATTCATGGGATCACCGGGCCACCAGGTAGGAGAACACGCTTTCGAGGGACTCGTCGGCCGGGGAGACCTCCCACAGGCGCACCCCGGCGTCCCGCGAGATCTGCGGCAGCAGCCAGGTGAAGCGCTGGAAGTCGATCGCCTCGACCTGCAGCCCCTTGTCGGTGAGCTGCACGCTGCGCGCCGAGCCGTCCGCGATGATCGCGGCGGCCAGCCTGCGGTCGTCGGCCGACCGGACGAGGAAGATGTGCGGCCGGTCGGTCATCAGCCGCCGGATCTTGCGGAAGTCGCCGGACGCGGCGTGCCGCCCCGCCACGATCACCTCGATGTGGCTGGCGAGCCGCTCCACCTCCTCCAGGATGTGCGAGGAGAACAGGATCGTGCGCCCCTCGGCGGCCATCCGCTGGATGAGGTCCATCAACTGGAGCCGCTGCCGCGGGTCCATGCCGTTGAACGGCTCGTCCAGCAGCAGCACCGGCGGGTCGTGCACCAGCGCCGACGCCATCTTGATGCGCTGCTTCATGCCCTTGGAGTAGTTGCCGATCTGGCGGTCGGCCGCGTAGCCCATCTCCACCAGATCGATGGCGCGGCGGGCCGCGGCACCCGGTTCGGGCAGCTTGTGCAGCTTCGCCATCGCGAGGATGAACTGCTCACCGGTGAGGAAGTCGTACGCCGACTCCCGCTCCGGGACCAGGCCGAGGCTGCGGTAGATGCCCGGGTTCCGCCAGATCGGCGCCCCGTCCAGCGTGACCGTCCCCGACGACGGCGCGAGGAACCCGCCCATCATGTGGATCAGCGTCGACTTGCCGGCGCCGTTCGGACCGAGGAGTCCGGTGACCCCCGGCCCGACCTTCATCGACACGCCGTTGACGGCCACGACGTTCCCGTACCAGCGGGACACGTTCTCCAGAATCAACTCGCTCATGCTTCCTGTGGGGGGACGACCCCCCACACCCCCCGCCTCGCTTCGCTCACTCATGAGAGCCCCGCCTTACGGAACCTACGGTAAAGGACCGCGATCGAACCGAGGACGATGACGGTGCACAGCGCCAGAGCGGCCACGCCGCCCTCGATGCCGGACGGCACCCCTCCCGACGACGACTGCGCGCCCAGCAGCCTGACCTGGACGATGTCCACCAGGTTGAACGGCGCGAACAGCCCCGCCCAGCCCTGGACGGTGAAGTTCGTCTGCTCCTCGGCGATCCCCTGGACGACGCCGACGAAAGCCGTGCTGATCATGTAGACGGCGATGACCGCGGCGACCCCGAAGCCGCGCCGCGGGGTGAACGCCGCGACCACCATCCCGATCGACGCCAGCACGAGCGCGAACAGCACGATGCCGACCAGGGCGCCGAGGTACTTGAGCACCTGCTCGCCCGAGTCCGGCATCTTGGCGACCAGCCCGCCGACGTACAGGACGGTGACGGGCGCGGCCATCAGCGCGAACAGCGCGGACGCCATCGCGGCGCCCTTGGCCAGCACGAAGTCGAGGTGGCCGACCGGGCGCGAGAAGTACAGCGGGATGACGTGGAACCGGACCTCCCGCGAGGCCAGCACCGGCGCCTGCGTGGCCAGGAAGATCGCCACGATGACCTGCATGATGACGGCGTAGCCGGAGTAGCGGATCAGCGCGTCCGGCTCCTTGGTGAAGGAGAACGCCGCGACCGACCCGGCGGCCGGCAGCATCATGATCGCCGCCAGCAGGAACGGCATCACCTTCGCCCGCGCGGGACGGCCGAGGCCGAAGGCGGCGCGCAGGTTGTGGACGTACAGCGACCGCAGCACGTAGGCGCGGCCGTTGCGGCGCCCCTCGTAGTGGCGGTAGCCGATGTCGTGGATCGTGCTGGTGCTCATCGCGGCGCCCCCTCCTGGACGGTCCCGGCGGGCGGCTGCGGCGCGGCCGGCGTCTGGAAGACCTCCTCGATGTGGTGGCGGCGCTGCTCCATCCGGATCAGCCGCAGCCCGAGGTCGGCGACGCCGTCGCGGATCAGGTCGTAGGTCTGCTCGCCGGCGATGTCGACGACGAGGAACCGGCCCTCCGGATGGACGGACACGCCCTGGTCGTAGAGGTGCTGCCCGAGCGTGTCGCGGCCTTCGTCCACCTCGACGGTGAGGACGCCGCTCTCCTTGGTGTAGGCCTCGACGGCCTGCGAGCGCAGCAGCTTCCCGCCGTCGATGATGACGACGTGGTCGCAGACCCGCTCCAGCTCGCCGAGCAGGTGGGACGTGACGAGCACGCTGATCCCGAAGTCGGCGCCGATGCGGCGGATCAGGTCGAGCATCTCGTCGCGCCCGGCCGGGTCGAGGCCGTTGGTGGGCTCGTCCAGGAAGACGAGCTTCGGGTCGTGGACGAGCGCCTGCGCGAGCTTCACCCGCTGGCGCATCCCGGTGGAGTACCCGCCGATGGGGCGGTAGCGCTCCTCGTACAGGCCGACGTGCCGGAGCGTGTCGGCGGCGCGTTCGCGGGCCGCGGTCGGCGGCAGCCCGCACATCCGGGCCATGTGCACGACGAACTCCGTCGCGGACACGTCCGGCGGCAGGCATTCGTATTCGGGCATGAACCCGACGCTCTCCCGGATCCGCAGGCCCTCGCGGGCGATGTCGAGGCCGAGGACGGTCGCGGTGCCGGAGGTCGGCGGCTGCAGCCCGAGGAGGATCTTGATGAGCGTCGACTTGCCGGCGCCGTTGGCGCCGACGAGTCCGACGACGCCCGGCTCGACGGCCATGGACAGATCGTCCAGGGCGGTCACCCGGGGGAACCTCATCGTCAGGCCCTGGGTGGCGATGATCGGCATATCACCGAACCTAGTGGCTGGCGGCGTGCGCGACGTCACCCTCAAGTGCGATGCCGGCCAGCCTTTAGGCCGATGTCGCGCCGACCCAAGTTCCCCGCACGAACGACTTTCGTCCACGGCGGCCCCACCATCCGTGGCCGCGCGGCCCGGGCATTGTGGCCGTCAAGCCAGGCCATACGGTTTGATCGGATATTTGCCGGTGATCTGGCTAAAAACAACAGAAACCCCCCAGGACGGTGACGGCATGGCCGGTGGCCCTGCGCTGGTGCACGCTCTACGAACGGCCGCGGCGGCCCTCGCGCTCGCGGTGCCCCTCGCCACGGCGGGCTGCGAAGGCAGCGTCGGGCTCTCCGAGACCGGCGCCCCGCCGTCCGGCGGCGCCCCGAAGTCCGGCGACGCGGCCCGCGCCCGCAAGGACCTCGCCGGTCTGCGCGTCGCGTCCGAGCGCGACGGCGGCGGCTACGAGCGCGACAAGTTCGGCACGCGCTGGAAGGACACCGACCGCAACGGCTGCGACCAGCGCAACGACGTCCTCGCCCGCGACCTGGCGAAGGTCGAGAAGAAGGGCGATTGCGTCGTCCTCGCCGGCCGCCTGGAGGACCCCTACAGCGGCAAGACGATCACCTTCGAGAAGAAGGACGCCGCCGAAGTCCAGATCGACCACGTCTACCCGCTCGCCCTCGCGTGGCGCATGGGCGCGTCCCGCTGGAGCGAGGACCGCCGCGAGCAGTTCGCCAACGACCACGCCAACCTCCTCGCCGTCTGGGGCGTACCGAACCGCCAGAAAGGCGACTCAGGCCCCGGCGAGTGGAAGCCCCAGAAGGCCTTCCAGTGCACCTACGCGATCAAGTACATAGCGATCGCCCGCAAATACACCCTCCCCATAACCCGCCCCGACCACAACGCCCTCCAAGACTTCCTCGGACGCTGTTAGCCCAGGGGGTGAGCCCCTGGAACCCCGGTCACGACGGGCATGCGCGTAATGATGGTTGGGGGCACCCCTGGACGGGCCGGGAAATATGCTCGGGGCATGACTAGTGAACCGGAGCGGCTCGACGGCGAGGGTGGAGACGGCGGTAAGGACGCCAAGGACGGGCGGCCGCGGGTGCGGACCGAGCGGGGGGTCGGCGCACGGGCCACGGGGGCCGAGGTGACCGGGGCCTCCGCCACCGGGGTGGCGTTGCGCGCGGGCAACGGGCTCGGGTCGCTGGCGCTCGGGGCGATGGCGGTCGGCGCGGTCGCCGTCGGGGCGGTCGCGATCGGCAAGCTCGTCGTGAAGCGGGCGGTGATCGCCCATCTGGAGGCGGGGACCGTCGAGATCAGGCACCTGAAGGTCGGGCGCCTGGAGATCGACGAACGCTAACCGAGGGCCGCCTTCACCACACCCGCGAGGTGCTCGGCCACCGACCGGGCCTGGGCCTCGGAGGCGGCCTCGACCATCACCCGGACCATCGGCTCGGTGCCGCTCGGCCGGATGAGGACGCGGCCGGTCTCGCCGAGGCCGGCCTCGGCGACGGCGACCGCCTCGGCCAGTTCCGGGGACGACTTCGCGCGGGTCTTGTCGACGTCCTTGACGTTGATGAGGACCTGCGGCAGCCGCGTCATCACCTTGGTCAGCTCGTCCAGCGGCTGCCCGCGGCGGACCATCGCGGCGAGCAGGTGCAGGCCGGTGAGGACGCCGTCGCCGGTGGTGGCGTGGTCCAGCATGATGACGTGGCCGGACTGCTCGCCGCCGAAGCCGAAGCCGCCCTCCTTCATCGCCTCCAGGACGTACCGGTCGCCGACCGCGGTCTGCACGACGGTGATGCCCGCCTGCTGCATCGCGAGCTTGAACCCGAGGTTCGACATGACGGTCGCGACGACGGTGTCGGCGGCGAGGGCGCCCGCCTCGCGCAGGTCGAGGGCCAGGATCGCCATGATCTGGTCGCCGTCCACGATCTCGCCGGACGCGGTCACGGCCAGGCAGCGGTCCGCGTCGCCGTCGTTGGCGATGCCGGCGTCCGCGCCGTGCTCCCGGACGGCCTTCTGCAGCGCCTCCAGGTGGGTGGAGCCGCAGCCGGAGTTGATGTTCAGCCCGTCCGGGGCCGTGCCGATCGTGATCACCTCGGCACCGGCGCGGCGCAGCGCCTCGGGGGCCACGTCGCTGGACGCGCCGTTCGCGCAGTCGACCACGACGCGCAGGCCGTCCAGCGACACCGGGACCGTCGAGAGCAGGTGCGCCACGTACTGCTCGACCGCGCCGTGCGCCTCGCGGACGCGGCCGACGCCCGCGCCGGTCGGCGGCTCCCACGCCTCGCCGAGGCGCGCCTCGATCCGGTCCTCGATCTCGTCGGGGAGCTTGTGGCCGCTGCGGTCGAAGAACTTGATGCCGTTGTCGGGGGCCGGGTTGTGCGACGCCGACAGCATCACGCCGATGTCGGCGTCCAGCTCGTGCGTCAGGTGCGCGACCGCGGGCGTCGGCAGGACGCCGAGCCGCAGGACGTCCACCCCGGAGCTGGCGAGGCCCGCCACGACGGCCGCCTCCAGGAACTCGCCGGAGGCGCGCGGGTCGCGGCCGACCACCGCGACCGGCCGGTGCCCCTTGAACGCGCCCTGCTCGCCCAGCACCCGCGCCGCCGCGACGGACAGGTCCATGACCAGGGGGGCGGTGAGGTCGCGGTTGGCGAGCCCGCGCACGCCGTCGGTTCCGAAGAGACGAGCCACTGTTCAACTCCCGATCAGAGAGGGGCACCCCGGAAAAGCGGACGAGCCGCCGCACCCGGTGCGCCGGCCACGCGGGGCCGGCCGCGGAGAAGCCACGGGGTGCGACGGCTCGTGCCGTCGATCAACGCTTGCTGTACTGCGGAGCCTTGCGGGCCTTCTTGAGGCCGGCCTTCTTGCGCTCCGGAACCCGCGCGTCGCGGGTGAGGAAACCGGCCTTCTTCAGCGCCGGGCGGTGCTCGATGTTCGCGAACTGCAGCGCGCGGGAGATGCCGAGGCGCAGCGCACCGGCCTGGCCGGTGGTGCCGCCGCCGTTGACGCGGGCGAGCACGTCGAACTGGCCCTCCAGGCCCAGCAGCACGAACGGCTCGTTCACGATCTGCTGGTGCACCTTGTTCGGGAAGTACTGGTCCAGGGTGCGGCCGTTGATCTTCCACTGGCCGCTGCCGGGGACGATCCGGACCCGCGCGATGGCCTGCTTGCGGCGCCCGGTACCGGCGGCGGGGCCGGTCGCGACCGGCTGGCCGAGGTAGCTCTCGCCGGCGGCCTCGGGGGTCTCGGTGCTGTACTCGGACGGCGCGTCCTCGTACGACTCGGTCTCGGCGGCCTGGTCGGCGCCGGTGATGTCGTCCACGGTTCTCCTTGGGGTGTTCTAGCCAGGGCGGCTGGCCCGTCGTCGCGGGTGCCCCGGCGGCCTCATGTCGCGGTGCGCGCGATCGGCTCGCGCGCGGGTGTCACTTCTTGATCTGGCTGATCTGGGTGATCTCGAACGGGACCGGCTTCTGCGCCTGGTGCGGGTGGTCCGGGCCGGCGTAGACCTTCACCTTGCCGAACATCTTCCGGCCGAGGGAGTTCTTGGGCAGCATGCCCTTGATCGCCTTCTCGACGGCCCGCTCGGGGTGCTTGGCGAGCAGGTCGGCGTAGTTCTGCGAGCGGAGGCCGCCCGGGTATCCGGAGTGCCGGTACGCCTTCTTCTGCTCCAGCTTGTTGCCGGACAGCGCCACCTTCTCGGCGTTCACGATGACGACGAAGTCACCGGTGTCGAGGTGAGGCGCGTAGATCGGCTTGTGCTTACCCCGAAGCAGCTGCGCGACATGACTGGCGAGACGGCCCAGCACGACATCGGTCGCGTCGATGACGTACCACTGACGCTGGACGTCAGCGGGCTTAGGGGTGTACGTGCGCACGGTCGTAAGCCTTCGTTTCTCGTCGACTTCTGAGCGGTTTCGATCCTCCGCCCGCCC
Organism: Actinomadura sp. B10D3; assembly: GCF_039871695.1. NCBI lineage: Bacteria > Bacillati > Actinomycetota > Actinomycetes > Streptosporangiales > Thermomonosporaceae > Actinomadura > Actinomadura sp. B10D3. Next base: position 45,543 of record NZ_JBDPLY010000016.1, on the reverse strand, counting down.
TCACGGGCGAGCGCCACAGCGGAATCCTGCTCGCGCCGATCAGAGGATCATTCCGACCTGGCGCTCCGGGAGGCCGGGCCCCGCACGGCGCCGCGAGAGGCGCATGATCGGGAACACCGGCACGTCGTCGCGTCTCCCCTCGCCCGTACGGGCAGGCGTCAACGCATACAACAAACACGCAGGATACTCGGCCGCGCGCGTGCGGGTCAAAACAAGGCGCCCTGACGGCATCGGCCGCGTCCACCATTGTCGCGCACTCCGACATTTCTCTCGAATCGGAACCGTCAGCGCCCCACTGATCACGGAATGTAGTGATTTTGATCTTTCTGGGGGGATCTTCGTAACTGGGGGTTGATATCGGGATATGGTGCCGGGCGACCGGTCCACGCCGGCGCGAGCCGGCCCGCACCCGGGAGCCCCCGCTGTCCACTCCCCGCAGACCAGGCGAACACTCCGGACGCCGCAGTCCCGGCCACGGGCGCGAGCGTCCCGCACCGCACGGCGCCGCCGCGCGCGGCGCTTCCGCCCCCCGCGACGAGCTCGTCGCCGGCGCCCCGCGCCGTTCCCGCTCCGGCCCGCCGCCCGGCGGGCGACGCCCGTCCGGCGACGGCTCGGGCCGACCCCCGGGACGCAAGCGCCGCGGCAAGAGCGCGAGCGGGATCGTGGTGGCCGTCACCGCGTCCGCCCTCGCGATCGGCATCGGCGTCGCGATCGACCGGCTCGTCCTGCCCGAGCTCCGCTCGGAGAAGACCGCCGCGTCCGGGCCCAAGAAGGACCCCTCGACCGTGTCCCTGCCGGGACCGCAGAGCGACCCGCCGGCCGGAACCGGGAACGGGTCCGGCACGGGCGCCGGCGGCGGCGAGGGCTCGCCGAGCGCGGCGCCGTCGCCGACCACGGCGGAGCCGACGCCGCCGCTGAAGCCGATCCACCCGCGGACGACCGCCAAGGCGAAGCCGTCCAGGTCCGACGCGCCGTCGGGGTCGGGCTCGCCGTCGTCCGGCGGCGGCTCCGCGGGCGGCACCGGCGGCTCGTCGAGCACCGAGACCGCCGTGGTGACGCTGACCAACGCCGAGCGCGCGAAGGCCGGCTGCAAGGCGCTGCGCATCGACCAGCGGCTCGTCGTCGCGGCCCGCAAGCACTCCGCGGACATGGCGGCCAAAAACTACTTCGACCACACGTCCCGCAACGGCGACAGCCCGTGGAAGCGGATGGAGGACGCCGGCTACCCCAGCCCCGGCGCGGAGAACATCGCCAAGGGCTACCCGACCGCCGCGGCCGTCGTGAAAGGCTGGATGAACAGCCCCGGGCACCGGGCCAACATCCTCAACTGCGGCCTGCGCGCCATCGGGGTCGGGAAGGCCTCGGGCCCCGGCGGGCCGCTGTGGACGCAGGACTTCGGCTGGAAGTGACCCGCCGCGTTCCTCGCGGTCATGACCTTCGGGAAATCACCGGCGTCCGGTTCGCCCCCATGTCATGGTGGGTGTCTCGAAGGTCCAGAGCCCTGAACGAGGAACGGTAAGGTCCACACCATGGGTTATCCGGGCGATCAAGGCAAACCCGGCGACTGGCCTCCGCGGCAGTCGCCGCACGCGCCGTACGGACCCGGAGCCGAAGCGCCGCCGTACGGCCACGACAACGACGAATCCCCCTTCGCACCGCGCCCCGACGCCCCGCGCGACGAGGCACCGGGCGCGAGGCCGTTCGGGCAGGAGCCGTTCGGCCAGGACGCGTTCGGGCAAGAGCCGTCCGGGCAGGAGCCCTTCGGGCAGCCGTCCGGCAACGAGCCGTTCGGCGGGTCGCCCGCCGGCGACACCGCCGCGTGGTCCGACCAGCCGCCCGCGTGGGGCGACGAGCCCGTCGCGGGCAACGCGGCCGGCCAGGACCCCTCCGGCGCCTACGAGGGCCCGCCGCCACCGGGCCCGTCCGGCGGCCCCGGTGGCGGGCCCGTCCCGCCCGAGCGCCGCCGCAACCTCCCGCTGATCATCGGCGGCGCGGCGGTCGCCGGGATCCTCCTGATCGGCGGCGGCGTCGGGCTGTCGTCGGTGCTCAAGGGCGACGACAAGTCGGACAAGAAGCCGGCCGGCGCCGCCTCCAAGCAGCCCCAGGCGACGCCGAGCCCCACCAAGCCCGTCCTCGCGCCGGTGAAACTGCAGAGCCGCACCACCGACCCTTCGCCGCTGACCCTCAAGGAGGTCTTCGGCAAGAGCAAGTTCACCGCGGGCGGCCACAAGTACGTCCGCACGGCCGCCAACTCGCAGAAGAACTGCACCGGCGTCGTCGGCGGCACGACCCTGGAGAAGACCCTCAAGAAGGGGCGCTGCACGCAGGCGCTCCGCGCCACCTACGCGCTCAGCACCGGAGCCCTCATCGGGACGGTGGGCGTCTTCAACCTGGAGAACGAGAACGCGGCCAGACTGGCCGTCAAGGCCGCGGGCGGCAAGGACGCCTTCCTCCAGGCGCTGCCCGGCAAGGGCGTCTCGAAGACCAACGGCAAGGGCGAGGCGCTCGGCACCTCGCAGGCGCGCGGCCACTACCTCATCATGACGTGGGTACAGCGGCCGGACGGCAAGAAGATTGCGACCAAGTACCATGCCGCCGTCCGGGTCTTCGGCACGCAGATGGTCAAGGGCAGCAACCTGGCCCTGGCCCTGCACTACAGGGAAACCGAAGGCAAGCCCCTCCAAAAGTGACCTGGTTGAATACCCTCTCTGCTTATGTCTGGACCTAGAGACACCCGGGAGACCGCCGAGGACGCGGGCACGGCCGCCGTCCCCGCCGACGCGGCCCCGCCCAGTTTCGGCGGTGCGGCTCCCCCCGCCGACGCGGTCGCCGAGGAGGCGCCGCCGGCGGAGACCGCCTCCCTCAAGCTCCCCGCCTTCGGCCTGGAGGCCCCCTGGTGGGCCGCCGAGTCCGCGGACACCTCCCCGCCGGAGGACGACGACCCGCAGGACGCGGAGGCGCGGCCGGAACCGGTGGCCGAGGACGAGCCCGATGTCCCGCAGCCCGAGTCCCCGCAGCCCGAGACCGAGCCGGCCCCGGCCGCCGCGGTCGCGCTCGGGACGCTGGTCGCCGGCGAGGGCGTCCCGAGCGTCGACTCGCGCCGGGCCGTCCCCGCCGAGCCGATCGTCAAGCCCCCGGTCTCCCCGGACGACACCGACCCGGACGGCTTCGCTCCCATCCAGCCGGACGACGAGAACCCGTCCGAAGACCCCCAGGACGAGGTGTCCGAGGACGCCGCCGACGAGGGCGGCCAGGACGACGCCACCGCGGAGAGCGAGACACCGCGGGCCGAGACCATCACGGAAGAAGCCCTGGAACGAGCCGCGGACGTCACCGTCGTGGACGCCCCCGTCGTGGACGAGGTCGCGGAGGAGCCCTCCGCGCCCGTCTCGGCGTTCGAGAAGGCCAAGAAGGCCGAGGACGCGGCACCCCTGTCCCCGGTGCTCGTCCCGGACGCGATCCTTCCGCCCGGCTTCGTCCCGCCCACCGGCAGCGGCCCGTTCCCCAACACCGAGCCCGGCGAGGGCACCGCGCCGACCGCCGAGCAGCCCGCGGTGATCACGCCGGTCTACCACGCCGAGGGCGGCGTCCCGAACGACACCCCGCCACCGCCCGGACGCCCCCCGCGGGACCCCGCGGGCCACGGCGCGAACAAGCGCCGGACCCTGCTGATCGGCGGCGGCGCGGCGGCCATCCTCGCCGCGGCGGCCGCCCTGTTCCTCGTCGGCGGGAAGGGTGCGAGCGAAGGCGGCGGAAAGAAGCAGACCGCCGAGCCGCCGCCGGTGTCGCAGTCCACCCCGCCCGCCACGCCGTCCCCCGGCGGTGGCGGCGGCGCCACGCCGGCGTCCCGCATCGACAACGAGAGGACCGACCCCGGCGACCTCGCGTTCCATGACATCTTCCCGGCCGCGACCCTGCGGCTCGGCGGCCGGACCTTCACCCGCGACCGCTGGTCCCTCAACCGGGACGTCGCGTACGCGGCCCGCGGCTCGATGCTCGCCACCCTCAAGCGGGAGAAGTGCCGCAAGATCGTCCGCGCGACGTACATCGACCCGCGCAGCAAGCTCGCCGTCACCTCCGGCATCGCGGTGATGCCGACGAAGGCGGCGGCGCTCACCGTGAGCAAGGCGGGCGACCCCGCCAAGTACGAGTGGTTCCGCGGCATGGCGGGCAAGCGCTCCCCGGACATCGACCGGGCCGGCGGGTACGCGGCGGCGACCGTCCGCGGCCGGTACGTCGCCTACGCCTACGTGCAGTGGGCGAACGGCAGGACGGCCGAGCCCGGCGATCCGACGATCAAGAAGATCGCGCAGCAGTTCCTCGACCACGACCTGCGGCCGATCATGGAACGTGCCGGGGGCTGACCCGCGGACGCCCGCGGGTCAGCCGCCCTGCCGGGGCGCGGCCCCGCCGGACGGGGCGGGCTGCTCCGCGGCCGCCGCGGCGGCGGTGGCGTTCAGCGTCCGGACCCGGCGGGTCTCCTGGGCGCGGCGGGCCAGGCTGTCGTCGTCCGGGTAGCGGATCTCCTCCAGGCACAGGCCGTGCGCCGGCGCGACGTTCACCCCCGAGTCGCGGACGCGGGCGGCGAGCACCTGCGCGGGCCACTCGGCCTCGCGCCGCCCGTCCCCGACCATGAGCAGGGCGCCGACGAGCGCGCGGACCATCGAGTGGCAGAACGCGTCGGCCTCCACGGTCGCGAGCACCAGGTGCGGGTCGCGGTCGTCGCGGGCCCACTCGTACCGCAGCAGCTCGCGGATCGTCGTCGCGCCCTCCCGTTTCCGGCAGTACGCGGCGAAGTCGTTCTCCCCCACCAGCAGGCGCGCGGCCTCGTTCATCCGGGCGAGGTTCAGCGGGCGCGGGTGCCACAGCACGTCGTGGCGGCGCAGCGGATCCACCCCGACCGGGTTGTCGCACACCCGGTACACGTAGCGGCGGGACAGCGCGGAGAAGCGCGCGTCGAACCCCTCGGGCGCGACCGACACGCGCCACACCCGCACGTCCGGCGGCAGCAGCCCGGCGAGCCGGCGCGGCATCGTCCCGTTGATCGCCGAGTAGGCGGCCACCGGGACGACCAGGTGGGCGACCTGGCCGCGGGCGTGGACGCCGGCGTCGGTGCGTCCCGCGACGGTGAGCATGGGAGGCGGGTCCAGGCGCAGCATCCGCGCCAGCGCGTCCTCGATGACGCCCTGGACGGTCCGCTGGTTCGGCTGCCTCGCCCAGCCCGCGAAGTCCGACCCGTCGTAGCCGATGTCGAGCCGGAGTCGTACCAGAGCGGTCATGTCAGCCGTATCGTCCCTCTGCACCGTGCGTCCGTTCCCCCCGATGATCCGCGTCCACCGGGCACTTCCCTGACACGCCCCCCGCTTAACCGCCGCCCGCCTGCCATGACCATGAGATCAAGTCTGGCAAAGTTCAGGCCCGCCGTCCCGAAGGAAACGGCGGGCCCTCACGAATGTCGAGCAAACGCTCGCCTAGGTCGCGCGGAGAACTACTCCTTGCCCTCGGCCTTGGCGTCGTCCTTGGCGTCCTCGGCTTCCGCCTCGGCCTTCGCGTCCGCGGCCTCGGGCTCGTCGGCGCCGGCCTTGCTGAGGGTGACCTCGCCCTCGGCGGGCAGGTCCTCCTCGGCGACCTTGGGCGTGTCGGCCTTGCCGGTGGACGCGGCCAGCTGCTCCTGCACCAGCTCGATCACGGCCATCGGGGCGTTGTCGCCCTTCCGCGGGCCGATCTTGGTGATGCGGGTGTAGCCGCCGGGACGGTTCTCGAAGCGCGGCGCGATCTCGGTGAAGAGCTCGTGGAGCACACCCTTGTCGCGGATCGTCCGGGCCACGAGGCGGCGGTTGTGCAGGTCGCCCTTCTTGGCCTTGGTGATCAGCTTCTCCGCCAGCGGGCGGACACGGCGGGCCTTGGCCTCGGTGGTGGTGATGCGGCCGTGCTCGAACAGCGCCGTGGCCAGGTTCGCCAGAATCAGCTTCTGGTGAGCCGCGCTACCGCCGAGGCGGGCGCCCTTGGTGGGCTGGGGCATGGTGCTTCCTTCCTGCGCCGGCCGTATCAGGTACCGGCGTCAGCTGGTTCCGGGCCGGCCGGGGAGCGCGCCCCCGGCCGCCGGAATCGGGTGTCAGTACTGCTCGGTCTCGGCGTAGCTCTGGTCGTCGTCGGTGTAGGAGTCCGCCGCCGCGCTCGGGTCGAACCCGGGCGGGGAGTCCTTCAGCGACAGGCCCATGTCGTTGAGCTTCTGCTTGACCTCTTCGATCGACTTGGCGCCGAAGTTCCTGATGTCGAGCAGGTCCTGCTCGGAGCGGGCCACGAGCTCGCCCACCGAGTGGATGCCCTCGCGCTTCAGGCAGTTGTAGGAGCGGACCGTCAGGTTCAGCTCCTCGATCGGCAGGGCCAGGTCCGCGGCGAGCGCGGCGTCCGTCGGGGACGGGCCCATGTCGATGCCCTCGGCCTCGACGTTGAGCTCCCGGGCCAGCCCGAACAGCTCGACGAGGGTCTTGCCGGCGGAGGCGACCGCGTCGCGCGGCAGCATCGCCTGCTTGGTCTCCACGTCCAGGATGAGGCGGTCGAAGTCGGTGCGCTGCTCGACTCGGGTGGCCTCGACCTTGTAGGTGACCTTGAGCACGGGCGAGTAGATGGAGTCGATCGGGATCCGGCCGATCTCCTGGCCCGGCTGCTTGTTCTGCGCGGCGGAGACGTAGCCGCGGCCGCGCTCGACCGTCAGCTCCATCTCCAGCTTGGCCTTGTTGTTCAGCGTGGCGATGTGCAGGTCGGGGTTGTGGACCTCGACGCCCGCGGGCGGCGCGATGTCGGCCGCGGTGACCTCGCCCGGCCCCTGCTTGCGCAGGTACATGACCACGGGCTCGTCGTGCTCGGACGAGACGACGAGCTCCTTGAGGTTCAGGATGATGTCGGTGACGTCCTCCTTGACGCCCGGCACGGTGGAGAACTCGTGCAGGACGCCCTCGATCCGGATGCTGGTGACGGCCGCACCGGGAATCGAGGAGAGCAGGGTACGGCGCAGCGAGTTGCCGATCGTGTAGCCGAAGCCCGGCTCCAGCGGCTCGATGGTGAACCGCGACCGGTACTCGTCGACCTGCTCTTCGGTGAGAGTGGGACGCTGAGCGATGAGCATGGTGATGCCTTCTTTCCGCGGTGCCCGCTATTTGACTACCGCGTTCGAGAGTGTTCCCCGTTCCGCCGGGATCCCACCCGGGGATCCCGGCGGAACGGCGTGAGCCCTACTTGGAGTAGAGCTCGACGATCAGCTGCTCCTGGACGGGAGCGTCGATCTGCTGCCGGACGGGCAGCGAGTGCACGAGGATCCGCATCTTCTCGCCGTCCACCCCGAGCCACGCCGGGACCTGCCGCTCGCCGACCTCGGCCTTGGCGACCTGGAACGGCGTCATCTCGGCCGACTTGGGCTTGACGTCGATGATGTCGGCCTCGCTCACGAGGGCCGACGGGATGTTGACCTTCTTGCCGTTGACCCGGATGTGGCCGTGCCGGATGAGCTGGCGGGCCATGTCGCGGGACTTGGCGAAGCCGCCCCGGTAGACGACGTTGTCGAGCCGCCGCTCCAGCAGCGTGAGCAGGTTGTCGCCCGTCTTGCCCTGCTGGCGGTTCGCCTCGACGTAGTAGTTGTGGAACTGCTTCTCCAGCACGCCGTAGATGCGGCGAGCCTTCTGCTTCTCGCGGAGCTGCAGCAGGTACTCGGTCTCCTTGGGCCGGCCGCGTCCGTGCTCACCCGGCGGGTAGGGACGGATCTCGATCGGGCACTTCGGGCCCTCGCACTTGCTGCCCTTGAGGAACAGCTTCATCTTCTCGCGGCGGCAGAGCTTGCAGTCCGCACCGGTGTAACGAGCCATTGTTCTAGATCTCCCCCTGCCTCAGACCCGGCCGGCCAGCACAGTGGCGGGCGGTGCCGCCTGCGCAGCTTCCAGATTGCTCTTCACGGGTCAGACCCTCCGGCGCTTCGGCGGGCGGCAGCCGTTGTGCGGAACGGGCGTGACGTCCTGGATCGAGCCCACCTCGAGGCCGGTCGCCTGCAGCGACCGGATGGCGGTCTCGCGGCCCGAGCCCGGGCCCTTCACGAAGACGTCGACCTTGCGCATGCCGTGCTCCATCGCGCGCCGGGCGGCGGCCTCGGCGGCCTGCTGCGCGGCGAACGGGGTGGACTTGCGCGAGCCCTTGAACCCGACGTGGCCCGAGGAGGCCCAGGAGATCACGTTGCCGTTGGGGTCGGTGATCGAGACGATCGTGTTGTTGAACGTGCTCTTGATGTGGGCGTGCCCGTGAGCGACGTTCTTCTTCTCCTTGCGGCGCACCTTCTTGGCGCCGACACGGCTTTTAGGAGGCATTCTGCTCTCTCTACTCTGAGGTCATCGATCCGGAGGACCGACTCCGGACTACTTCTTGCCGGCCTTCTTCTTGCCGGCCACGGTCTTCTTCTTGCCCTTGCGGGTACGCGCGTTGGTCTGCGTGCGCTGACCGTGCACCGGAAGCCCGCGGCGGTGCCGGATGCCCTGGTAGCACCCGATCTCGATCTTGCGGCGGATGTCCGCCTGGACCTCGCGGCGAAGATCACCCTCGATCTTGTAGTTCGCCTCGATCCAGTCGCGGAGCGTGACCAGCTCGTCGTCGCCGAGCTGGTGCACGCGCAGGTCGCCGCTGATGCCGGTGCCCGCGAGGGTCTCCAGCGCCCGCGTCCGGCCGATGCCGAAGATGTAGGTGAGAGCGACCTCGAGGCGCTTGTCGCGCGGGAGGTCGACGCCGAGGAGGCGTGCCATGTGGGCAGTCCCTTCATTCTCCCGGAGGTATGGACGCGTCGCCTCCGCACACACCCTGCCCGGGTGGCGGCCCCGGCCTCCGGAGATCCGGGGGTACTCCTCCACACGACGGTGCCGTACGACCCCGGAAGGGGTTCGTACGGCCCGGTGCGAAGGCTGCGATGCGCTTGCTGTGGTTGAGCGTCAGCCCTGACGCTGCTTGTGGCGCGGGTCGGAGCAGATCACCATGACCCGGCCGTGCCGGCGGATGACGCGGCACTTGTTGCAGATCTTCTTGACGCTCGGCTTGACCTTCACTGGGTCTCCTAGGAATCAGGGTCACCCCCGCGCCGCCACGCACGGGGAAGGCAACCCCAGTGGGATTTACTTGTAGCGGTAGACGATCCGACCGCGCGTGAGGTCGTAGGGGCTCAACTCCACAACGACGCGGTCGTCCGGCAGGATCCGGATGTAGTGCATCCGCATCTTGCCGCTGATGTGGGCGAGCACCTTGTGCCCGTTGTCGAGCTCCACCCGGAACATGGCGTTCGGGAGGGACTCGATCACGGTGCCCTCGATCTCGATGGCCCCTTCTTTCTTGGGCATGTCCTCCGCGCTTCGCTGATCGGCTCATTGGACGCGGCCCGGCTCTCCAGGGGAGAATCGGCCGCAACCCGCACCGCGACGCGGAAGCGTCAGGGAAGGGGAATCAGGCGGCCGGCAACGGACCGACAAAGGAGTCTACGTCAACCGGCCGCCCAATGCGAAATCAACGCATGATACGGGTCCGGAGACTCCTCCCGACCCAAGCATACATCGCGTACGCGTTGTACCTTTCCAGGAGAGAGACGTCCGAGGAGGATCAGCATGCCGAGCTATGACTTCGCGCTGATCCTCAGTCGTCCCCTCTACGAGGAGGAGCTGGACCCGCTGTTCGACCGCACGCACGGCGCGGTCACGGTGTCGATCATCAGCGAGCCCCACCACGCAGACCGTCCTTCAGCCCCCACCCGCCACCATCCGATCGACGAGCCCCGCTCGGCGGAACGTCTGGGCAACGCCTCCTGCTCCTGGTCCGGCTCCACCCTCGCCGCGGCGATCATGGAGGTGGTGGGGCATGTGGAGGAGAGCGCGCCCGGCCTGCACGTCCTGCAGGTGGAGGCCGACCCGCTGCTGACGATCCGCGACATCGCCGAGCGGGTCGGTCGGTCCCTGGACTCGGTCCGGCACGCGATCACCGGGGCCCGCGGCGCCACCGGCTTCCCGTCCTCGGAGATGTCGACCGCCGGCCACCGGCTGTGGCGCTGGTCCAAGGTCGCCGCCTGGTACGACCTCGACGACCCGCAGCTGGTGGAGGCCAGGCCGACCGTCCAGGCCATCAACGGCTGGCTCGCGCTGCGCGACGTCGTCCCCGACGTGGCCCCGGCCCCCGAAGAGGTGACCTCGGCCCTGTCCTTGGTGATCCCCCACGTGGCGTAGTCGGGGGACGTGGGGGGCGTCCCCCCACAATGAACTCGCCAGACCCTTGAGACGTCCTGAAAGGCTCACTCCCGGGGCGCGAGAGATGCCCGTAATGTCGTTTTTACATGGGCGAGTCGACAGTCCGGGCGGCTGAGCGCGAAGATCGTCTCGGGGTGGGGCCGGGGGTGCCCGGGGTGTGGGTCCGTGATGTGTTGGGGCAAGGGGGAAGAGGGGATCGATGGCGATCATCGCGCAGCTGAGCGACATCCACCTGGCGGCCGGACGGGACGGCGAGGTGGACGACGCCTCCGGTCCGGTGCGCGCCCTGCGGGCCGCCGTGTCGAGCCTGCTGTCGCTGCCCGCGCGGCCCGACGCCGTCGTCCTCACCGGTGACCTGGCCGACGCCGGGCGGCCCGCCGAGTACGCCCGGCTGCACGCGCTGCTGTCGCCGCTGCCGATGGCCGTCTACCCCATGTGCGGCAACCACGACGACCGCGACGCGATGCGCAAGGCGTTCGGCGACCACCCGGCCGTGTCCGGCACCGCGACCGGGCCCGGGGCTCCCCTCCAGTACGCCGCCGACGTCGCGGGCGCCCGGCTCGTCTGCTGCGACACCACCGTCGACGGCCACCCCCACGGGCACATGAGCGAGGAGCGCCTCGCCTGGCTGGACGCGACCCTCTCTGCGGCCCCCGACACCCCCACGGTCATCGCCACCCACCACCCGCCCTACCCCATCGGGATGCGGTTCATCGACGACCTGCGGTTCGTCGACCCGGCCGGGTTCGCCTCCGTCATCTCCCGGCACCCGCAGGTCGTGCGGATCATCTCCGGGCACGTCCACCGCGCGTCCGTCGGATCGCTCGCCGGGACGGTCAGCACGACCTGCCCGAGCACCTACCGGCAGCTGTTCCTCGACCTCACCAAGCAGGGCCGCGCCGCCGTCACGGGCGAGCCCGCCGGGTTCGCCGTCCACCTCATCGGCGAGGACGGCACCGCCACCACGCACTTCGCCCCGACCGGGAACTACCGGCCGCTGATGGACGTGGAGTGAGCCGTCAGCCGCTCCCCGACCGGCCGCCGAGGATCGTGCGCAGCAGCAGGGCCGCGCCCCACGGGCCCGCCACCCAGATCCACCACGGGTAGACCGCGTCCCCCGTCGCCAGCATGACGGCCAGCCAGATCGTGAAGTTGATCCCGCTGACCACCGCCCAGGCGCCCCAAGCGCGGGCGCCGGTCAGGTCGAGGTCGCGGGACGGGGCCCGCGCCGGGGAGGTGGTGCTCTTCGGCTGCGACGCCGGGACGGGAAGCTGGTAGAGGTCCTCCTCCGGCAGGTCGGCCGTGACCTCCTGGAGCTGACCGAGGGTCTTCGCCGCGTACACCGACTCCAGCCGCTCCTGCAGCTCGTCCATCGTGATCCGGCCGAGCGCGCAGTGCTCGCGCAGGCTCGCCGCGACCCGGTCGCGGTCGGCGTCCGAGGCCCGGATGTCAGGGTTCGGCGCCATCATTCCTCCCGCACCTTCAGGACGAGCCGTCCGTTCCATTCTGCTGCGGCGACGCGAGCTTGGCGAACCGTTCGCGCCCCTCGTCGAGAGCGGTCAGGACGCGGGGACCGTCCTCGGTGACCGCGAAGGTGTGCTCGAAGTGCGCCGAGGACCGCCCGTCGGTCGTCACGACCGTCCAGCCGTCGTCCAGCTCGGCGGTCTCCTTCGTGCCGAGGTTCACCATCGGCTCCACCGCGAAGCACATCCCCGGCTCCAGGACGGGCCCGTGCCCCGGCGCGCCGTGGTTCGGGATCAGCGGGTCCATGTGCATCTCGGTACCGATGCCGTGGCCCCCGTACCCCTCCACGATCCCGTAGCGGCCCTGAGAGCGGATGTAAGCCTCGATCGCGTGCGACATGTCCGTGAGCCGCGCCCCGGCCGTCCCGGCCGCGAGACCGCGCCACAGGGACGTCTCGGTGACCTCCAGCAGCCGCCGCTCCGCCTCGGTGATCTCGCCGACCGGGACCGTGATCGCCGCGTCGCCGTGCCAGCCCTCGACGATCGCGCCGCAGTCGATCGAGATGATGTCGCCGTCCCGCAGCACCTTGTCCGCCCGCGGGATGCCGTGCACGATCTCCTCGTTGATCGAGGCGCAGATCGTGCCGGTGAAGCCGTGGTAGCCCTTGAACGACGGGACGCCGCCGTTGTCGCGGATGTGCCGCTCGGCGAGGGCGTCCAGGTCGAGGGTGGTGATCCCCGGCTTGACCGCCTCGCGCAGCAGCTCCAGCGTCCGGCCGACGAGCAGGCCCGCCGCGCGCATCAGCTCGATCTGCTCCGCGGTCTTCATCTGGATCGCGGGCCTACGCCGTCTGAACATCGCTCGCCGCCGTCACCTCTCCAGCGGGCGCAGCGCGGTCAGGGCGCGCTTGGTGACCTCTTCCACGGGCCCGGTCGCGTCGATGCCGACGAGGATGTTCTCGTCGGCGTAGAACTGCACCAGCGGGGCCGTGTCGTGCCGGTAGACCTCCAGGCGGTGCATGACGACCTCTTCCTTGTCGTCGTCGCGCTGGAACAGGTGGCCGCCGCAGTCGTCGCAGATGTCGTCCTGCTTGTCGTCGAAGTCGACGTGCCAGATCCGGCCGCACCGGTCGCAGGTGCGCCGCCCCGACAGCCGGCGGACGACCTCGTCCTCATCGACGACGAGCTCCAGCACGATGTCGAGGCGGGCGTCCCACTCGGCGAGGATCTTCTTCAGCGTCTCGGCCTGCGGGACGTTGCGCGGGAACCCGTCCAGCAGGAACCCGTCGCGGGCGTCGTCCTCGGCGAGCCGGTCGCGGACCATCGCGATCGTCACCTCGTCCGGGACGAGGTCGCCGCGGTCCATGTACTGCTTGGCCTGCCGGCCGAGCTCGGTGCCGCCGCTGACGTTCGCGCGGAAGATGTCACCTGTCGATATCTTCGGGACCGACAGATGAGATGCGATGAACTGGGCCTGCGTCCCCTTGCCCGCTCCCGGGGGGCCCACCAGCACGATACGCACTACCGGAGGAAGCCCTCGTAGTTGCGCTGCTGCAGCTGACTCTCGATCTGCTTCACTGTATCCAGTCCGACGCCGACGACGATGAGGATGCTCGCGCCGCCGAACGGGAAGTCGTTGGTGGCGTTCAGGAGTGCGAACGCGACCATCGGGATCAGGGACACGAGCCCCAGGTACAGAGCACCGGGTGTGGTGATCCTGGTCAGCACGAAGTCGAGGTATTCGGCGGTCGGCCGACCAGGACGGATACCTGGGATGAATCCACCATACTTCTTCATGTTGTCGGCGACTTCAGTGGGGTTGAAGGTGATCGCCACGTAGAAGTACGTGAAGAAGATGATGAAGACGAAGAAGATCGCCATGTGCCAGGCGTTGTCCTGCTGCAGGTACGGCTGGACCTTCTGCAGCCACTTGGTGTCGGGCCACAGCTGCGTCGCCAGCACCGGCAGGTAGAGCAGCGACGACGCGAAGATGATCGGGATGATGCCGGCCTGGTTCACCTTCAGCGGGATGTAGGTGGACGTCCCGCCGTACATGCGCCGGCCCACCATCCGCTTGGCGTACTGGACGGGGATGCGCCGCTGCGCCTGCTCGACGAACACGACGCCCGCCATGATCGCCAGGCCGACGAGGATCACGACCGCGAAGACGAAACCGTTCTTGGCCTTGTAGATGCTCCAGAACTGGGCCGGGAAGACCGCCACGACCTGCGTGAAGATCAGGATCGACATGCCGTTGCCGACGCCGCGGTCGGTGACCAGCTCGCCCAGCCACATGATGACGGTCGTGCCCGCCACCATGCAGATCACCATGGTGAGGATCGGGAAGATGCCCGTCTCGTACAGGATGTCGTCGCTGCCCGACACACCCTGGAAGAGCTGCCCGGTGCTCGCCATCGCCACGATGCCGGTGGCCTGCAGGATCGCCAGCCCGACCGTCAGGTAGCGCGTGTACTGCGTGATCTTCGTGGTGCCGGCCTGGCCCTCCTTCTTCAGGGCCTCCAGGCGCGGGATCACCACCGTCAGCAGCTGCAGGATGATGCTCGCCGTGATGTACGGCATGATTCCCAGCGCGAACACCGACAGTTTCAGCAGCGCGCCGCCGCTGAACAGGTCGACGAGTCCGTAGAGCTGGTTGCTCTCCTTGGCCGCGTCGGCGGTCTCCTTCAGCACCTTCACGTTGACGTTCGGCGTGGGCAGGATCGAGCCGATCCGGAACACCACGATCATCATCAACGTGAAGAACAACTTTTTACGCAGGTCAGGCGTACGGAAAGCCCGAGCGAACGCGGTCAGCACCATTCCTCCTGCGCGACTGGCGAATTCATGGCCGCCGAGGGGCCGGTTACAGGTCCATGAGGTCGGGCGGAGGATACCCGCTGAGAAACCCGAGTGTGGAATCTCACGCGGTCACCTTCGCCCGTGTGACTCTAACAGCAGATGACACCGGGGCCGTCTCGCCCATCCCGGCGGCCTCGCGGCCCCGGGCATTGGACGAGAACGGCCCCGGCATCAACGGTGTTCCTTCTTACAGCTCGTCGGCGGTACCGCCGGCGGCGGCGATCTTCTCCTTGGCGGAGCCGGAGAAGGCGTGCGCCTTCACCTGGACCGCGACGGAGATGTCGCCGGTGCCGAGGACCTTGACCGGACGGCCGCGGCGCACCGCGCCCTTGGCCGCCAGGTCCTCCGCCGTGACCTCGCCGCCCTCCGGGTAGAGCGCGGCGAGCTTGTCCAGGTTCACGACCTGGAACTCGACCCGGTTCGGGTTCTTGAAGCCCTTGAGCTTCGGAACCCGGCGGATCAGCGGCATCTGCCCGCCCTCGAAACCGACGGGGACGGTGCTGCGGGCCTTCGTGCCCTTGGTGCCGCGGCCCGCGGTCTTGCCCTTGGACGCCTCGCCGCGGCCCTTGCGGGTCTTGGCCTTGTTGGCGCCGGGGGCCGGACGCAGGTCGTGGACCTTGAGCGGGGTGCCCTCGGTGTCCTTGCCGAGATCAGCCGCCATGTCAGTCGACCTCCTCGACGGTGACCAGGTGCGCCACCGTCCGGATCATGCCGAGCACCTCGGGGCGGTCCTCCCGGACCACGCTCTGCCCGATCTTCTTCAGGCCGAGGGTGCGCAGCGTGTCACGCTGGTTCTGCTTCTCGCTGATCACGGACTTGGTCTGCGTGATCTTCAGGTTGCTCATGACGCCGCGGCCTCCGCCCTGGGCTCGCTGCCCGCGGCACGCGCGCGCAGCATGGCGGCCGGGGCGACGTCCTCGATCGGCAGGCCGCGCTTGGCCGCGATCTCCTCGGGACGCTTGAGCGCCTTCAGACCCGCGATCGTCGCGTGCACGATGTTGATCGCGTTGTCGCTGCCGAGCGACTTGCTGAGCACGTCGTGGATGCCGGCGCACTCCAGCACCGCGCGCACCGGGCCGCCGGCGATGACGCCGGTACCGGGGCTGGCCGGACGCAGCAGGACCTCGCCCGCGGCGTCCCGCGCCTGCACCAGGTGCGGGATGGTGCCCTGGATCCGCGGCACCTTGAAGAAGTGCTTCTTGGCCTCCTCGACGCCCTTGGCGATCGCCGCGGGCACCTCCTTGGCCTTGCCGTAGCCGACGCCGACGGTGCCGTTGCCGTCACCGACGATCACCAGGGCGGTGAAGCTGAAGCGACGCCCGCCCTTGACGACCTTGGCGACACGGTTGATCGCCACGACCTTCTCGATGTACGACTGGCCCTTGTCGGCGCCACCGCGGCGGTCGTCGCGGCGATCGCGACGGTCGCCACCCTGACCGCCGCCACGCCTCTGCGCTGCCATCAGTGGTTCCTTCCGTTGACCGTGTGCAGGGCCGTCACAGTTCCAGGCCCCCTTCGCGCGCACCCTCCGCGACGGCGGCGATGCGGCCGTGGTACTTGTTGCCACCGCGGTCGAACACGACCGCGGAGACGCCCGCCTGCTTGGCCCGCGCGGCGACGAGCTCGCCGACCCTGCGGGACTTGGCGGTCTTGTCGCCGGAGTCGGCGCGCAGGTCCGCCTCCATCGTCGACGCGCTGGCCAGCGTGTGGCCCTTCCCATCGTCGATGACCTGGACGAACACGTGCCTGCTGGAGCGGGTCACGACCAGGCGAGGCCGCGTGGCGGTGCCCACGACCTTCTTGCGGACCCGCAGGTGCCGGCGCTTGCGGGACTTGGCCCGCGCCGACGTGGCCTTGCCGGCCAGGGTCTTGGTGCCTGCCATGACTACTTACCAGCCTTTCCGACCTTGCGGCGGATCTGCTCGCCCTCGTAGCGCACGCCCTTGCCCTTGTACGGGTCGGGCTTGCGCAGCTTGCGGATGCGGGCGGCGATCTCACCGACGAGCTGCTTGTCGATGCCCTCGACGGTGAGCTGCGTCGGCCTCTCCACCGTGAGGGTGATGCCCTCCGGGGCCTCGAACGGGATCGGGTGGCTGTAGCCGAGCGAGAACTCGACGTTCTTGCCCTTGGCGACCACCCGGTAGCCGACGCCCTGGATGACCAGGGTCTTCTTGTAGCCGTCGGTGACCCCGACGACCATGTTGTTGATCAGCGTCCGGGTGAGCCCGTGCAGGCCGCGCACCCGGTTGATGTCGTTCGGCCGGGTGACGACGATCGTGCCGTCCTCCTGGCTGACCTCGATGGGCTCCGCGACGGTGTGCGAGAGCGTGCCCTTCGGCCCCTTGACGGTGACCTCGCGGCCGTCGAGCTTGACCTCGACACCGCTCGGCACGGTGATGGGGAGTCGTCCGATGCGAGACATTGTTAGAGCCCTCCCCTCACCAGACGTAGGCGAGGACTTCCCCGCCCACGCCGCGCTTGCCCGCCTGCCGGTCGGTCATCAGGCCGGAGGACGTCGAGATGATCGCGACGCCCAGCCCGCCCAGAACCTTTGGCAGGTTGTCCTTCTTCGCGTACACGCGCAGACCCGGCTTCGAGACGCGCTTGATGCCGGCGATCGACCGCTCGCGGGTCGGGCCGAACTTCAGCTCGATCACGAGCTTCTTGCCGACCTCGGCGTCCTCCACGGTCCAGCCCGAGATGTAGCCCTCCTGCTGGAGGATCTCGGCGATGTGCGCCTTGATCTTCGAGTACGGCATCGACACGGAGTCGTGGTATGCCGAATTCGCGTTCCGCAGACGCGTCAGCATGTCTGCGATCGGGTCGGTCATCGTCATGGCCTACTGGCCCTCCCTCGCCACGGTTTCCTCGGGTGATGGAGCCCGTGGACCTTTGGCGCGGTCGTGGACGCCCTCTCGGGCGCCCGGTTGGTCATTCATTACAGGCCGGCGTCCGCCGCCCCCGGGGCCGTCCCCCGGGGGCCGCGGTCACCAGCTGGACTTCGTGATGCCGGGCAGCTCACCGCGGTGGGCCATCTCCCGGAAGCACACGCGGCACAGGCCGAACTTCCGGTAGACGGAGCGCGGACGCCCGCAGCGCGAGCACCGAGTGTACGCGCGCACGCCGAACTTCGGCTTCCGCGCCGACTTGGCGATCAGCGACTTCTTCGCCATGCTCAGCTCTCCTTGAAGGGGAAGCCCAGGAGCTTGAGCAGCGCCCGGCCCTCGTCGTCGGTCTTCGCGGACGTCACGACCGTGATGTCCATGCCCCGCGTCCGGTCGACCTTGTCCGGGTCGACCTCGTGGAACATGACCTGCTCGGTCAGCCCGAAGGTGTAGTTGCCGTTCCCGTCGAACTGGCGCGGCGACAGGCCGCGGAAGTCGCGGATGCGGGGCAGCGCGGTCGCCAGCAGCCGGTCCAGGAACTCCCACATGCGGTCGCCGCGCAGCGTGGCGTGCGCGCCGATCGGCATCCCCTCGCGCAGCTTGAACTGCGCGATGGACTTGCGGGCCCGGTTCACCGCCGGCTTCTGGCCGGTGATGACCGACAGGTCGCGGATCGCGCCCTCGATCAGCTTGGCGTCCTTGGCCGCGTCGCCGACGCCCATGTTGACCACGATCTTGGTCAGCGTGGGGATCTGCATGACGTTGGCGTAGCCGAACTGCTCGCGCATCTTGCCCGCGATCTCCTCGCGGTAGCGCAGCTTGAGCCTCGGCTGGGGGACGGGACGCTCGGTAACGGTCTCGGTCATCGGTCTCAGATCTCCTTACCGCTACGGCGCGAGATCCGAACCTTCGTGCCGTCCTCGTTGATGCGGTAACCGACCCGTACCGGCTTGCCGTCCTCGACGATCGCGACGTTGCTGACGTGCAGCGGCGCCTCGACCGTGACGCGACCGCTCTCCTTGCCGGCACGCTGCTGGTCGGCCTTGATGTTCTTGGTGATGAGGTTGACGCCCTCGACGACGACCCGCTCCTCGCGGGGGATGACGCGCAGGACCTTGCCCGTCGCGCCCTTGTCCTTGCCGGCGAGGACGATGACCTCGTCGCCCTTGCGGATCTTCATCAGAGCACCTCCGGCGCGAGCGAGATGATGCGCATGAACTTCTTCTCGCGCAGTTCGCGGCCCACCGGCCCGAAGATGCGGGTGCCGCGGGGGTCCCCGCCGTCCTTGATGAGGACCGCGGCGTTCTCGTCGAAGCGGATGTAGGAGCCGTCCGGGCGCCGGCGCTCCTTGCGGGTGCGCACGACGACCGCCTTGACGACGTCACCCTTCTTCACGCCGGCGCCGGGAAGGGCGTCCTTCACCGTCGCGACGATGATGTCGCCGACTCCCGCGTAGCGCCGACCCGAGCCGCCGAGAACCCGGATGCAAAGGATCTCCTTCGCACCCGTGTTGTCGGCGACCTTGAGTCGCGACTCCTGCTGGATCACGTTGACTCCTGTTCGTCACACCGGTTCTGACCAAACGCGGTGGTCAGCCTGGTGGAACCAGTAATTACTTGGCCTTCTCGAGGATCTCCACCACGCGCCACCGCTTGGTGGCCGACAGCGGGCGGGTCTCCATGAGACGGACGCGGTCGCCGACGCCACACTCGTTGGCCTCGTCGTGCGCCTTGTAGTTCTTCGTGCGGCGGATCACCTTGTGGTACTTCGCGTGCTTGACGCGGTCCTCGACGGACACGACCACAGTCTTGTCCATCTTGTCGCTGACCACGAGACCCTCAAGGATCTTGCGGCTGCTCCGCTGCTCGGTCTGCTGCTCGGTCATTCGTTGTCCTCCGCGGCGTCCTCGACCGTGACGATGCCGAGCTCGCGCTCCCGCATCACGGTGTAGATGCGGGCGATCTCGCGCTTCACGGTGCGCAGCCGCCCGTGGCTCTCAAGCTGGCCGGTCGCGGCCTGGAAGCGGAGGTTGAACAGCTCCTCCTTGGCCTCCTTGAGCTTGGTGACCAGGACGTCCTCGGGCTCGGTCCGCAGGTCGTCGGCGGTAAGACCCTTGGCCATCAGGACTCACCCACCTCTCGCTTGACGATCTTGCACTTCATGGGGAGCTTGTGGATCGCGCGCGTGAGGGCCTCCCGAGCGATCTGCTCGTTCGGGTAGGAGATCTCGAACAGCACGCGGCCCGGCTTGACGTTGGCCACCCACCACTCGACCGAGCCCTTACCTGAACCCATGCGGGTCTCGGCGGGCTTCTTGGTCAGCGGACGGTCCGGGAAGATGTTGATCCAGACCTTGCCGCCGCGCTTGATGTGGCGGGTCATCGCGATACGCGCGGCCTCGATCTGCCGGTTGGTCACGTACGCGGCCTCGACGGCCTGGATGCCGTACTCGCCGAACGTCACCCTCGTGCCGCCCTTGGCCATGCCGCGGCGCTTCGGGTGGTGCTGCTTGCGGTGCTTGACCTTGCGAGGGATCAGCATCGGTTACTCAGCTCCCCTCACCCTGCGGAGCAGCCTCGGCGGTCGGCGCCGGCTGCTCGGAACCCTGCTGCTGCTTCTGCTCGCCGCCGCGGCCGCCGCGCTCGCCGCCACCGGCGCCGCCGCGTCCGCCACGGCCACCGCGGCCGCCGCCGCGACGGTCACCGCGCCGCTCGCGGCCGCCGCCACCGGCGGCGCGCTGCTGCGCGGCCTGCTGCTCGCGCTCGGCGCGCGTCTGCGCGGCCTCGCCCTTGTAGATCCACACCTTGACGCCGATGCGGCCGAACGTCGTCCGGGCCTCGTAGAACCCGTAGTCGATGTCGGCGCGCAGCGTGTGCAGCGGGACCTGGCCCTCGCGGTAGAACTCCGACCGCGACATCTCGGCGCCGCCGAGGCGGCCGCCGCACTGCACCTTGATGCCCTTGGCGCCCGACTTCATCGCGGACTGGATCGCCTTGCGCATGGCGCGGCGGAACGCGACGCGGCTGGACAGCTGCTCGGCCACGCCCTGCGCGACGAGCTGCGCGTCGATCTCGGGGTTCTTCACCTCGAGGATGTTCAGCCGGACCTGCTTGCCGGTCAGCTTCTCCAGGTCGCCGCGCAGCCGCTCGGCCTCCGCGCCGCGGCGGCCGATGACGATGCCCGGCCGGGCGGTGTGGATGTTGACCTCGACGCGGTCACGGGTCCGCTCGATCTCCACCTTGGAGATGCCGGCCCGGTCCATGCCCTTCTGCAGCATGCGCCGGATCTGGACGTCTTCCTTGACGTAGTCCTTGTAGAGCTTGTCGGCGAACCACACGGACTTGTGGTCGGTGGTGATGCCGAGCCGGAACCCGTGCGGGTTGATCTTCTGACCCACTACCGGGCCCTCCTCGTCTTCTTACCGCCACCGGACGCGGCCGACGCCTCGTCGCGTGACTCCACGACCACCGTGATGTGGCTCGTGCGCTTGTTGATGCGGTAAGCCCGGCCCTGGGCGCGGGGACGGAAACGCTTGAGCGTCGGCCCCTCGTCCACCCACGCACGGCTCACGACGAGCGTGTCCGAGTCGAGCTTGAAGTTGTGCTCGGCGTTGGCGATGGCACTCGCCAGCACCTTGCCCACCGGCTCACTCGCAGCCTGGGGGGCGAACCGCAGCACCGCCTGAGCCTCCGCGGCAGGCAGGCCGCGGATGAGGTCCACCACGCGGCGGGCCTTCCTGGGCGTGACGCGGATGAACCGCGCCTGGGCCCTGGCTTCCATCGCTGATCCCTCTCTCCTACGTGCGAACTGCTCTGCCTGCTAGCCGCGACGGCTGCGGCGGTCTTCCTTGACGTGGCTGCGGAACGTCCGCGTCGGCGCGAACTCGCCGAGCTTGTGTCCCACCATCGCGTCGGTGATGAACACCGGCACGTGCTTGCGGCCGTCGTGCACGGCGATCGTGTGACCGATCATGTCCGGCACGATCATGGAGCGCCGCGACCACGTCTTGATGACGTTCTTGGTGCCCTTCTCGTTCTGCGCGTCCACCTTCTTCATCAGGTGGTCGTCCACGAACGGGCCCTTCTTGAGGCTACGTGGCATGACGAGCGACTCCTACCGCTTCTTCTTGCTGCGACGACGGACGATCAGCCGGTCGCTCGACTTGTTCGCCTGGCGAGTGCGGCCTTCCTTCTTACCGGCCGGGTTCACCGGGTGCCGGCCACCGGAGGTCTTGCCCTCACCACCACCGTGCGGGTGGTCGATCGGGTTCATGGCCACGCCGCGGACGGTCGGGCGCTTGCCCTTCCACCGCATCCGGCCGGCCTTGCCCCAGTTGATGTTCGACTGCTCGGCGTTGCCGACCTCGCCGACCGTCGCGCGGCACCGCACGTCCACCATCCGCATCTCGCCGGAGGGCATGCGCAGCGTGGCGTACTTGCCCTCCTTGGCCAGCAGCTGGACGCCGGCGCCCGCGCTGCGGGCGATCTTGGCGCCGCCGCCGGGGCGGAGCTCGATGGCGTGGATGACCGTACCGGTCGGGATGTTGCGCAGCGGCAGGCAGTTGCCCGGCTTGATGTCCGCGCCCGGCCCGTTCTCCACCCGGTCGCCCTGCCGGAGACCGCGCGGGGCGAGGATGTAGCGCTTCTCGCCGTCCACGTAGTGCAGCAGCGCGATCCGCGCGGTGCGGTTCGGGTCGTACTCGATGTGCGCGACCTTGGCCGGCACGCCGTCCTTGTCGTGCCGGCGGAAGTCGATCACGCGGTAGGCGCGCTTGTGCCCGCCGCCCTGGTGCCGGGTCGTGATGCGGCCGTGGTTGTTGCGGCCGCCCTTCTTGGGGAGCGGACGCAGCAGCGACTTCTCCGGCTCGCGGCGGGTGACCTCGACGAAGTCGGCCACGCTGGAGCCGCGACGACCCGGAGTCGTCGGCTTGTAGTTACGGATGCCCATCTTTTTCGTTCATCCCTTAATCTGCTCCGGCGCCGGCCTAGGCCGGGCCGCCGAAGATGTCGATCCGCTCGCCCTCGGCCAGGCTGACGATGGCGCGCTTGGTGTCCTTGCGCTTGCCGTAGCCGAACCGGGTCCGCTTGCGCTTGCCCGGCCGGTTGAGCGTGTTCACGTTCGTCACCTTGACGCCGAACACCGACTCGACGGCCTGCTTGATCTGCGTCTTGTTGGCGTCCGGGCGGACGATGAAGGTGTACTTGTTCTCGTCCAGCAGCCCGTAGCTCTTCTCCGAGACGACCGGCGCGATGATGACGTCGCGGGGGTCGGCGATCTTGTTCATGTGCGACCCTCCTTACTTCTTCGCCGCGCGCGAGATGAACTCGTCGTACGCCGTCTTCGTGAAGACGACGTCGTCGTTCACCAGCACGTCGTAGGTGTTGAGCTGGTCGGAGACGATCACGTGCACGCTCGGCTCGTTGCGCAGGCTCTTCCAGGTCAGCTCGTCCTCGCGGTCCAGGACCAGCAGGACGCGCTTGGCCTCGGTGACCTCGCGCAGCGCGGCGAGCGCCGTCTTCGTCTTCGGGGTGTCGCCCTCGATGAGGTGGTCGACCACGTGCACCCGGCCGAACCGGGCGCGGTCGGACAGGGCGCCGCGCAGCGCGGCGGCCTTCATCTTCTTGGGCGTCTTCTGCGAGTAGTCCCGCGGCTGCGGGCCGTGCACGATGCCGCCGCCGGCGAACTGGGGCGCGCGGGTCGAGCCCTGGCGGGCGCGGCCGGTGCCCTTCTGCCGGTACGGCTTCTTGCCGCCGCCGCGGACGTCGCCGCGGGTCTTGGTGGCGTGCGTGCCCTGGCGCGCCGCGGCCAGCTGCGCCACCACGACCTGGTGGATCAGCGGCACGCTGGTCTTCGCGTCGAAGACCTCGGCGGGCAGGTCGATGTCGAGCTTGGTCGTCACTTGCCCGTCCCCTTCACTGCGTCGCGGACCAGCACCACGCCGCCGTTGGGACCGGGAACCGCGCCCTTGATGAGCAGCAGGTTCTTCTCCGCGTCGATGGCGTGGACGGTCAGGTTCTGCACGGTGGTGCGGGCGTTGCCGTGCCGTCCCGCCATGCGGAGGCCCTTGAAGACGCGACCGGGGGTCGCGCAGCCGCCGATCGACCCGGGCGAGCGGTGCTTGCGCTGGGTGCCGTGCGAAGCGCCGAGGCCCTTGAAGCCGTGGCGCTTCATGACACCGGCGGTGCCCTTGCCCTTGCTCGTACCGGTAACGTCGATCTTCTGGCCGGCCTCGAAGACGTCGGCGGTGATCTCCTGGCCGAGCTCGTACTCGGTGGTGTCGTCGGCCCGCAGTTCGACGAGGTAGCGGCGCGGCGTCACGCCGGCCTTCTCGAAGTGACCCGTGCGCGGCTTGTTCACCTTGCGCGGGTCGATCTGCCCGAACCCGATCTGGACGGCGGTGTAGCCGTCCTTCTCCTGGGTGCGGAGCTGGGTCACGACACACGGCCCGGCCTGGACGACGGTCACCGGAACGATCCGGCCCTCATCGTCGAAGACCTGGGTCATGCCGAGCTTCTCGCCCAGGACGCCCTTCCTCTGCGTACTCATCTCTCGGTGCGTCCCTTAGAGCTTGATCTCGATGTCAACGCCGGCCGGAAGGTCGAGCCGCATCAGCGAGTCGACCGTCTTGGGCGTCGGGTCGATGATGTCGATCAACCGCTTGTGCGTGCGCATCTCGAAGTGCTCGCGGCTGTCCTTGTACTTGTGCGGCGAGCGGATGACGCAGTACACGTTCTTCTCGGTCGGCAGCGGCACCGGGCCCGCGACCTTGGCGCCCGTCCGCGTCACCGTCTCAACGATCTTCTTCGCGGAGGTGTCGATGACCTCGTGGTCGTAGGCCTTGAGCCGGATGCGGATCTTCTGTCCCGCCATGGTGGCCTCGGTGTCCTTTGCTGTAGTGCCGCTGTTTACTTCAGTGGTCGTGGTGCGGCGGCCCAGTCGCCGTATCGGTCTGGGGGACGACCCCAGGCCCCCGGCAAGAGCCGGGTGCGGCTGGGCCGCCGCACTACGAGGGGTGTTACTTGATGACCTTGGTGACGCGACCGGAGCCGACCGTCCGGCCACCCTCGCGGATGGCGAACTTCAGGCCCTCCTCCATGGCGACGGGCTGGATCAGCTCGACGCGCATCTCGGTGTTGTCGCTCGGCATGACCATCTCGGTGCCCTCGGGCAGGTGCACCACGCCGGTCACGTCCGTGGTCCGGAAGTAGAACTGCGGGCGGTAGTTGTTGAAGAACGGCGTGTGCCGTCCGCCCTCGTCCTTGGACAGGATGTAGACCTGCGCCTCGAACTCGGTGTGCGGGGTCGTGGTGCCCGGCTTGATGACGCACTGGCCGCGCTCCACCTCCTCGCGCTTGACGCCGCGCAGGAGCAGGCCGACGTTGTCGCCCGCCTGGCCCTGGTCGAGGAGCTTGCGGAACATCTCGACACCGGTGACCGTGGTGGTGGTCTTCTCGTTCTTGATGCCGATGATGTCGACGGTCTCGTTGACGTTGACGACACCGCGCTCGACGCGGCCGGTCACGACGGTGCCGCGGCCGGTGATCGAGAAGACGTCCTCGATCGGCATCAGGAACGGCTTGTCGATGTCGCGGACCGGCTCCGGCACGTTCTCGTCGACGGCGTTCATAAGCTCGCCGATCGACTCGGCCCACTTCTCGTCGCCCTGCAGCGCCTGGAAGGCGGAGACGCGGATGACGGGGACGTCGTCGCCCGGGAACTCGTACTCGGTGAGCAGCTCGCGGACCTCGAGCTCGACGAGCTCCAGGATCTCCTCGTCGTCCACCATGTCGCACTTGTTCAGCGCGACGACGATGTAGGGGACGCCGACCTGGCGGGCCAGGAGCACGTGCTCCTTGGTCTGCGGCATCGGGCCGTCGGTCGCGGCGACCACCAGGATGGCGCCGTCCATCTGCGCCGCACCGGTGATCATGTTCTTGATGTAGTCCGCGTGACCGGGGCAGTCCACGTGCGCGTAGTGCCGGGCCTCGGTCTGGTACTCGACGTGCGCGATGGAGATGGTGATGCCGCGCTCGCGCTCCTCCGGCGCCTTGTCGATGTCCTCGAACGGCGTGAAGGGGTTGAGGTCCGGGTACTTGTCGTGGAGCACCTTGGTGATCGCCGCGGTAAGCGTCGTCTTACCGTGGTCGATGTGTCCAATGGTGCCGATGTTCACGTGCGGCTTCGTCCGCTCGAACTTGGCCTTCGCCACTGGTTGCTCCTTGTTGCGATCCTCGGCCGTCTAGACGACCGCTTCGATGTACGTCCTGGTGATCTGTGGGCAGGCCCGGTGCTCTACTCGCCCCGCGCCTTGGCGATGATCTCCTGCGCGACGTTCGACGGAACCTCGGCGTAGGAGTCGAACTGCATGGTGAAGACAGCCCGGCCCTGGGTCTTGCTGCGCAGATCACCCACGTAGCCGAACATCTCGGACAGGGGCACGAGCGCCTTGATGACGCGCATGCCGTGCCGCTCGTCCATGGACTGGACCTGACCGCGGCGGGAGTTGAGGTCGCCGATCACGTCGCCCATGTTGTCCTCGGGCGTCGTGACCTCGACGGACATCATCGGCTCCAGCAGCGTGGGGGACGCCTTTCGGGCGGCCTCCTTGAACGCCATGGAACCGGCGACCTTGAACGCCATCTCCGAGGAGTCGACCTCGTGGTAGGCGCCGTCCTGCAGGGTGACCTTGACGCCCACCATCGGGTAGCCGGCGAGGACACCGAACTCGGCGGCCTCCTGGCAGCCCGCGTCCACCGACGGGATGTACTCCCGGGGGATGCGGCCACCGGTGACCTTGTTCTCGAACTCGTAGCCGTCGGACCCGCCGCCCAGCGGCTCCAGGTCGATGATCACGCGGCCGAACTGGCCGGAGCCACCCGTCTGCTTCTTGTGGGTGTACTCGACCTTCTCGACCTTGCGGCTGATCGTCTCGCGGTAGGCGACCTGCGGCTTGCCGACGTTGGCGTCGACCTTGAACTCCCGCTTCATCCGGTCGACGAGGATCTCCAGGTGGAGCTCGCCCATGCCCGAGATGACGGTCTGGCCGGTGTCCTCGTCCGTGCGGACCTGGAAGGACGGGTCCTCCTCGGCCAGCCGCTGGATCGCGGTGCCCAGCTTCTGCTGGTCGGCCTTGGTCTTCGGCTCGATCGCGACGTGGATGACCGGCGCCGGGAAGTTCATCGACTCCAGGACGATCGGGTCCTTGTCGTCGCACAGCGTCTCGCCGGTGGTGGTCTGCTTGAGGCCCATCACCGCCACGATGTCGCCGGCGCCGGCGCGCTCGATCTCGGTGCGCTTGTTGGCGTGCATCCGGTAGATCTTGCCGATGCGCTCCTTGCGCTCCTTGACGGAGTTCATGACGTTCGAGCCGGACTCCATCACGCCGGAGTAGACGCGCACGAACGTGAGCTTGCCCAGGTGCGGGTCGCTCGCGATCTTGAACGCCAGCGCGGAGAACGGCTCGTCCTCGCTCGGCCGGCGGGTGAGCACCTTCTCCTCGTCCCGGACGGCGTGGCCCTCGATGGCCTCGACGTCCAGCGGGGAGGGCAGGTAGCGGACGATCGCGTCCAGCAGCGGCTGCACGCCCTTGTTCTTGAAGGCGGTGCCGCAGGTCACCGGGGTGAGCTTCGCGGCGATCGTCGCGCGGCGGATGCCGTCGTGGAGCTGCTGGATGGTGGGCTCGTCGCCCTCCAGGTACAGCTCCATGATCTCGTCGTCGTTCTCCGCGAGGGTCTCGACCAGCCGGTCGTGCCACTCCCGCGCGGTCTCCAGGTGCGTGTCGGGGATGTCGACCGTGTCGTACATCTCGCCGAGCTTGGCCTCCTCGTTCCACAGGAGGGCCTTCATGCGCACGAGGTCGATGACGCCCTTGAAGTCGGCCTCGGCGCCGATCGGCAGCTGGAGCACGAGCGGCGTGGCGTTGAGGCGGTTCTCGATCATGTCGACGCAGCGGTGGAACTCCGCGCCGACCCGGTCGAGCTTGTTGACGAAGCACATGCGCGGCACGCCGTACCGGTCGGCCTGGCGCCACACGGTCTCGGACTGGGGCTCCACGCCGGCGACACCGTCGAACACCGCGACCGCGCCGTCGAGCACCCGCAGGTTGCGCTCCACCTCGATGGTGAAGTCGACGTGCCCCGGGGTGTCGATGATGTTGATGGTGTGCTTGACCTCGTCGACGGGCCATTCGCAGGTGGTGGCCGCGGAGGTGATGGTGATCCCCCGCTCCTGCTCCTGCTCCATCCAGTCCATGGTGGCGGCACCGTCATGGACTTCGCCGATCTTGTAGCTCATCCCCGTGTAGTACAGGATGCGCTCGGTCGTCGTGGTCTTGCCCGCGTCGATATGGGCCATGATCCCGATGTTGCGGACCTTGGCCAGGTCTACACCGGTTTTGGTAGCCACTGCCGTCCTCGCGTGTCTCGTCGTTGCGGTTCCGCCGGGGTTACCAGCGGTAGTGGGCGAAGGCCTTGTTGGACTCCGCCATCTTGTGCGTGTCCTCGCGCTTCTTGACAGACGCGCCGAGGCCGTTGCTGGCGTCGAGCAGCTCGTTCATGAGCCGCTCGGTCATGGTCTTCTCGCGGCGTTGCCGGGCGTAGAGCACCAGCCAGCGCAGGGCGAGGGTGGTGCTGCGGGCCGGCCGCACCTCCACCGGGACCTGGTAGGTCGCGCCGCCGACGCGGCGGCTGCGCACCTCCAGGGTGGGCTTGACGTTGTCGAGCGCGCGCTTCAGCGTGACGACCGGGTCGTTGCCGGTCTTCTCGCGGGCGCCCTCGAGGGCGTCGTACACGATGCTCTGGGCGATCGAGCGCTTGCCGTCCAGGAGAACCTTGTTGATGAGCGCGGTGACCAGCGGCGAGTTGTACACCGGGTCAGCGATCAGCTGGCGCTTGCCAGCGGGGCCCTTGCGCGGCATCTCAGCTCTTCTCCTTCTTCGCGCCGTAGTGGCTGCGCCCTTGCTTGCGGTTCCGGACACCCTGGGTGTCGAGCGACCCGCGGATGATCTTGTACCGAACGCCGGGGAGGTCCTTCACACGCCCGCCGCGCACGAGCACGATCGAGTGCTCCTGCAGGTTGTGCCCGACGCCGGGGATGTAGGCCGTGACCTCGATCCCGCTGGTCAGCCGGACCCGGGCGACCTTGCGAAGCGCGGAGTTCGGCTTCTTGGGCGTCGTCGTGTAGACGCGCGTGCAGACGCCCCGGCGCTGGGGGCTGCCCTTGAGCGCGGGCGTCTTGTTCTTGGTCACCTTGTCCTGGCGGCCCTTTCGGACCAGCTGCTGGATCGTGGGCACCGCGTCTCCGTCTTCCTCGTACCGAGCCGGTAAGTCTTATTGCTGCAATCACCACCTCAGGCGAGGCTGTGACCTGCCGGTTTCCCGACCTCTCCGACCCACGCGGTCGGGCGTGTCGCCGCCTCACGGAAGTACAACCGCGAAAAACCGACACAGACCGCCCGGCCCATGAAAGGGCCGAATCAAGCCGGGGAGTAGATGCGGCGCTGGAGCTGGCCGACCGGCCTCACCGGGGCGCACGCATAGCGGCCCGCATACAGCGGGCACAAGTGAAGAGGTTACCGACCCCCGGGCCAAAGTGCAAAGCGGCACGCGCACTACCGCGTGCGACCCCACCGGCGCAAGCCCTCGGGACGGTGGGGAGCCGTCTCCCCTTGATGGTGAACGGCGAAATGCCGACGGATGTTCCCACCCGGAGGCTCCGCTCCGAGGGGTCGACCCGTCGGCATTGTGTCCCACATCCCCGCTGTTAGGGAAGATGTGGCGCGCCTTTTACGTCATTCCCCGTCTCGTGGCCCTAGAGGACGTACGCGACCACCAGCACCACGATGATCACCAGAGCGGCGGCGCCTCCGACGATGAGCCAGAGCATGTTCTTGTTGCTGCCCTTGCTCTCTCCGCCCCCGTACGTGGACGGCTGACCGTACTGGCCCTGCTGCCCGTACTGACCGGGCTGACCCGGCTGACCGAAGCCCTGCTGCTGGCCGAACTGCTGCTGGCCGAAGCCCTGCTGGCCTTGCTGGCCCTGTTGCCCCGGCTGGCCGTAGTCCTGCTGCTGACCGTACGGCTGCTGCCCGAACTGCTGTTGCTGCTGCTCGCCCTGCTGGCCGCCGAACTGCTGGCCGTACCCCTGCTGCTGCTCGGGCTGGCCGAAGCCCTGCTGCTGCCCGAACTGCTGCTGCGGCTGCTGTTGCGGCTGCTGCTGGCCCCACTGCTGCTGGCCGATGTCGAGCCTGGTGTGCTCGGCCATCCCGCCCTGCTCGCCCTGCTGCTGCCCGAACTGCTGTCCCTGCGAGGCGGAGGACGGGTCGAACGCCTCGGTCGGGCGCGCGTCCTCGACGTTGCTCTCACCGGGCGGGCGGTACAGGTCCTCCACCGAGGGGGCGGGCGGCTGGGAGCCCGCGCCGTACCCCGACTCGGGCGGCGGCACCATCATCGTCCGCTCCGTGTCGGCCTGCCCCTGGCCGGGCTGCCCGGGCGCGCCCTGCTGGGCGCCGCCGGGCTGGGACGACTCCGGCGACCACGGCTCGGGCGTGGACGGCGGGGTCGGCGCCTGCCAGGGCTCGGAGGGGGCCTCGTGCTTGCGCTCGGGCCCCGTGGCGACCGGGATGTCGGTGCCGGGCGACCAGTGCAGCGTCGCCTGGTCGTCCACCACGGGGCGCTGCGGCTGCTCGGGCTCGGGCGCGCCGGCGGCCGGCCCGGGGACGATCATCGTCCGGTCCGCCCCGGACTCCTGCGGCTGCTCAGGCTGCTGCGGCGGCGCCTGCTCGCCGAACGGCGGCTGCCCGTACTGAGGCTGCTGCTCCTGGGGCGCGCCGTGCACCGGCTGCTGCGGGTATCCCCCGGGCTGCTGCGGTGGCTGCTGCTGGCCGAACGGCGGCGGCTCGGGCTGCCCGTACTGGGGCTGCTCGTACTGGGGCTGGCCGAACTGCGGCGGTTCGTACTGCGGCTGCGGCTCACCCGGCGGGGCGTACTGCTGCGGCTGCTGCGGCTGCTGCGGCGGCGGGAACCCGCCCGGACCGGGAGGAGCGCCGTAGGGCTGCTGGCCGGCGGGCGGCTGCCCGTACTGCGGCTGCTCCTGCGGGCCGCCGTAGGGCTGCTGGGGCGGAGGCGGAGGCTGCTCGCCGAACTGCTGCATCGGCTGCTCGACCATCGTGGGGGGCGGCGGAGGCGGCGCGGGCCGCTCCTCCGGGCGGGACTGCTCCGGCGGCGGAGCCTGGCCGCCCAGCTGCGGAGCCCCGAACACCACCGTGCGGTCTCCCAGCGGACGGGCGGGGGGCTCCTGCCCCTCGGGCGTGGCCTGCCCCTCGTCCTCCGGCAACGGCCGCTGCGGTCCCTGCGTGCCGTCGTTCTCGGTCATCGTCGGGCTCCTTCAGCGCCGTGGTCCCGGGGCTCCTCAGCTCCCGGAAGTCCGGTGGCGCGCGGCGCATAACGCGGCCTCCGAACCTTGTCACCCATGTCCCCACGTGGCGTGCCGCCATGCGTGGGCGTTCTCGTCCCCAGCCTGCCCCGATCGCCGGTGGTATCGCAAATCACCACCCCTGATAGACGCCGCACGCCTCCGGACCGTTCCGGCCCGGAGGCGTGCGAGATGGCGAGACGTCAGGAATGCCCGATGACGCCGTGCGGCCGGTACGGGGCCTCCATCCGGGCGACCTCCTTCTCGTCCAGCCGGAGGTCCGCCGCGGCGATCGCGTCGTCGATGTGCGAGAGTTTCGTCGCTCCCACGATCGGCGCGGTCACCACCGGCTTCGTCAGCAGCCACGCGAGCGCGACCTGAGCCGCCGGGACGCCCCGTTCGGCGGCCACCTCGCGGACGGCGTCCACGACGTCGAAGTCGGAGTCGACGTACAGGCCGTCGCCGTAGGCGTCGTTCCGGGACCGGACGGTCTTGCGCTCCCCGCCCCTCTCCCTGTTACCGGCGAGCAGCCCCCGGGCGAGCGGGCTCCAGGGGATCAGGCCCACGCCCTGGTCCTCGCAGAGCGGGTTCATCTCCCGCTCCTCTTCCCTGTAGACCAGGTTGTAGTGGTTCTGCATGGTGACGAACTTCGTCCACCCGTGCGTCTCGGCGACGTGCTGCGCCTTGGCGAACTGCCACGCGTACATGCTCGACGCGCCGATGTAGCGGGCCTTGCCCGACTTCACGACGTCGTGCAGGGCCTCCATGGTCTCTTCTATAGGCGTCCCGTAGTCCCACCTGTGGATCTGGAAGAGGTCCACGTAGTCGGTGCCGAGCCGCCTGAGAGATGCGTCGATGCCCGCCATGATGTGCTTGCGCGACAGGCCCTTGTCGTTCGGGCCTTCTCCCATGGGGAGACACACCTTGGTGGCAAGGACGTAGTCCTCCCGCTGCGGGAACAGCCTCGCGAGCAGCCGTCCGGTGATCTCCTCGCTGGCGCCCTGCGAGTAGACGTCGGCGGTGTCGAAGAACGTCACTCCGCCTTCGACGGCCCGCCGGACGATCGGCTCCGCCGCGTCCTCCTCCAGCGCCCACGGCCGGAGCGCGGGGTCGCCGTAGCTCATCATCCCGAGGCAGATCCGCGAGACCCTCGTGCCCGTCCTCCCGAGCCGTACCTGCTCCATGACCCTCTCCTCTCAACACTCACCACGATGCAACGCGGCACCGCCGATCACTCATCCTCCCTGCTCGTCCAGGCCGCAGGGGGCGCGGGCGGCGGACCGCGGCGGGGAGGAATCGACATGCCGTATCGTCCGGCGATCCGTAGGTTGGAGGAATGGCGAACCGAAGGAGCCGACCGGGCCGCGCCTACGAACCGAAGCCGCTCGACGCGACCGACCTGCGGATCCTCACCGAGCTGCAGCGCGACGGGCGCGTGTCCCTCGCCGAGCTGGGGCGCCGCGTCGCGCTGTCCGCGCCCGCCGTCGCCGAGCGCGTGCAGCGGCTCGAAGAGACCGGCGTCATCACCGGCTACCACGCGACCGTCGACCCGGTCGCGCTGGGCTTCCCGATCACGATCCTCGTGCGGGTCAGTCCGAGCCCCCGCGAGCTGAGCCGCGTCCCGAAGATCGCCGAGGAGATCCCGCAGATCACCGAGTGCCACCGGATCACCGGCGACGACTGCTTCTTCTTCATCGCCCACCTGCGCGCGGTCGACGAGCTGGAGCCGATCCTGGACCGCTTCACCCCGTTCGCCCGGACGACGACCTCGATCCTCCAGTCGGCCCCCGTCCCGCCCCGCCCTCTCCCCCTGGTCTGATCCGCGGGCGCAACCGGTTCGAGGCCTTCGGGCCAGAGGAAGGTGTCAGCACCCTCTAGCACGGAGACCGCACTCGATGATGAGACCTCCATGGGCGCGGTGAGCCGCGCCGGCGACGACCTGGACGATTCGAGGATCGTCGCGGCGTCGCTGGACGACCCCGAAGCCTTCGGCGAGCTGTTCCGCCGCCACGCGCCCCGGCTGCACGCCTACGCCAAGCGGCGCCTCGGGGAAGGCGAAGGACATGCCCGACCGGTTCCACCGTCCCGGCGAGCTGGCCGCCTACCAGGCGTTCGAGGTCACGGAGTGGACGGACGCGCCCCCGCGCTGACCTCCGTCCGCAGGCGAGGGGCCCGTTCCGGGTGGAACGGGCCCCTCGTTCAGTGCGCGGGTCTCACGCGAAGGCGCGGCACTCCACGGTGGCACGGCGCTCGGTCATGCCCTGCTGGACGGCGGCGGTGACGCACGCGCGCTGCTTCTCGGTCAGCTGGGGCTCGCCGCACTGGCTGACGCTGGAGTAGGTGCGGCAGTCCTGCCGCGTGTCCGGCGCCTGGGACGGCTGGGCGGCGGACGCGGTCCCCACGCCCCCGATCCCGACGGCAGCGGCGATCAGTGCCCCGGTCATGACCTTCTTCATCTACTCTCCCCCGTCGCGTGCATCAGCGCGTACATCAGGCAACGACGGGCTTCCTCCCCGGGCCACCACGCGGCAAAACCGGACAAAAGGTCAAGAAACAGACGCCGTTCAGGGTCAAGCGCTCGCTACGTCAGCGTGCGAACTCGGCGCGGACGCCCAGCAGCCGCACCCGCCGCCGTCCGGTGAACAGGTCGAGCGCGGCGAGGGCGGCCCGCTCGATCGCGTCCGGGTCGCTCGTGGGCGCCTCCAGCGTCCGGCCGTGGGTGGCGGTGATGAACGGCGCGTACCGGACCTTGACGATGACGCGGGCGACGTCCCTCCCGTCGCGGGCCACGTCGCCGGCGACCCACCGCGCCAGGCGGACGATCTCGCGGCGCACGTCGTCCCAGCCGTCCAGATCCTGCTGGAAGGTGGTCTCCCGGCCGGCGGAGCGCGGGACGTACGGCGCGTCGCTCACCGGCGAGTTGTCCCGCCCCTGCGCGAGGAGCACCAGCCACGGGCCGATCGTGGGACCCATCTCCGCGGCGAGGACGCGCGGGTCGGCCGCCGCGAGCTGACCCACCGTGGCGATGCCGAGGCCCTTCAGCCGCTTGGCGGTCTTGGCGCCGACGCCCCACAGCGCGTCCGTCGGCCGGTCGCCGAGCACGTCGAACCACGTCTCGTCGGTGAGCCGGAAGATCCCGGCGGGTTTGCCGAAGCCGGTCGCCAGCTTCGCCTGGAGCTTGTTCCGCCCGATGCCGACCGTGCAGTCGAGGCCCGTCTCCGCACGGACCCGCGCCTGGAGCTCCCGGGCCACCGCTTCCGGATCCTCACCGTCGACGGCGAGGAACGCCTCGTCCCAGCCGAGCACCTCGACCACGACGCCGAGGCTCCGCAGCGCCGCCATGACCCGGTCCGAGACGGCCTCGTAGGCGTGCCGGTCCACCGGCAGGAAGACGGCATCCGGGCAGCGCCGCGCCGCCGTGCGCAGCGGCAGTCCCGAGTGCACGCCGTAGGCGCGGGCCTCGTAGGAGGCCGTGCTGACCACGCCGCGCTTCGACGGATCGCCGTCCCCGCCGACGACGACCGGCCGCCCGCGCAGTTCCGGACGGCGCAGCACCTCGACGGCGGCGACGAACTGGTCCAGGTCAGCGTGCAGGACCCACCGAGCCACACCCTCATTGTCCCCCGGACCTGCGCGGACGCACCGATCAGGAATCGAGAAGCGCAGGCCGGCGGGCCGCGTCTAGTTTGGACGCCATCAGGACAGGACCGTCCGCGCACGACGCATCGGGAGCCACCATGACCACTTCCCCCGGCCAGGGGACCGAGACCGTCCCGCAGCCCGCGACGGTGGCTCCCCGGACCCGCGGGCAGCGCCGCCGCGACACCGAGCACCGGCTCGCCCACGACGCCGACCTCTGGGTGGCCACCGCCTCGGCGGACGGCGTCCCGTACCTGGTGCCGCTGTCCTTCGAGTGGGACGGTGAGACGCTGCTGCTCGCCACGCCCGCGCAGTCCCCGACCGGCCGGAACCTCGCGGCCCGCCGGATCGTTCGGCTGGGGCTGGGCCACACCCGCGACGTGACCATGATCGAGGGCGAGGTCGAGGTGCTGGAGATCGGCGCGCTGCCCCGCGGGCGGGCCGGCCGCTTCGCGGCGCGCACCGGATTCGACCCGCGCGACGAGGCCACGCCGTACCGGTGGTTCCGCGTCACCCCGCGCCGCGTCCAGGCGTGGCGCGAGGCGGACGAGCTGCCGGGCCGCGAGCTGATGCGCGACGGCCGCCGGCTGGACTGACCGCACGTACTCTCGGACCCGGCCCGATCGGACCGGGCGACGCTGGGGGAGGCCGCGCAGGCGGCCCCGCCGAACGGATGGAGACAGGATGAGCATGGGCACGAGGACGGACACGGAGCCGGCCGCGCGGCACGCCGCCGACACCCACGATCTGATCCGCGTGCACGGGGCGCGCGAGAACAACCTCAAGAACGTCGACGTCGAGCTGCCCAAGCGGCGGCTGACGGTGTTCACCGGCGTCTCCGGCTCGGGCAAGAGCTCCCTGGTGTTCGCCACGATCGCCGCCGAGTCGCAGCGGATGATCAACGAGACCTACAGCGCGTTCCTGCAGGGGTTCATGCCCACGCTGTCGCGGCCCGAGGTCGACTTCCTGGACGGGCTGACCACCGCGATCATCGTCGACCAGGAGCGGATGGGCGCCAACCCCCGCTCCACCGTCGGCACCGCGACCGACGCCAACGCGATGCTGCGCATCCTGTTCAGCCGGCTCGGGGAGCCGCACATCGGCTCGCCCAACGCGTTCTCGTTCAACGTCCCGTCGGTGAAGGCCAGCGGAGCGATCACGGTCGAGCGGGGCGGCAAGACCAAGGCCGAGAAGGCGACCTTCAACCGCCTGGGCGGCATGTGCCCGCGCTGCGAGGGCATGGGCTCGGTCACCGACTTCGACCTGTCCGCGCTGTACGACGAGTCCAAGTCGCTCAACGAGGGCGCGCTGACGATCCCGGGCTACACCATGGACGGCTGGTACGGCCGCATCTACCGCGGCTGCGGCTTCTTCGACCCGGACAAGCCGATCAGCAAGTACACCAAGAGGGAGCTGCACGACCTGCTCCACAAGGAGCCGACCAAGATCAAGATCGAGGGCATCAACCTGACCTACGAGGGGCTGATCCCCAAGATC
Source organism: Actinomadura sp. B10D3 (assembly GCF_039871695.1). Classification (NCBI taxonomy): domain Bacteria; kingdom Bacillati; phylum Actinomycetota; class Actinomycetes; order Streptosporangiales; family Thermomonosporaceae; genus Actinomadura; species Actinomadura sp. B10D3. The sequence continues at coordinate 9,529 of NZ_JBDPLY010000016.1, read as the reverse complement.
CAGAAGTCGATGCTGTCCAAGGACGTCGACGCGCTCCAGCCGCACATCCGGGCGTTCGTGGAGCGGGCGGTCACCTTCACGACCTGCCCCGACTGCGACGGCACCCGGCTCGGGCCGGAGGCCCGGTCCTCCAAGATCAGGGGCAGGAACATCGCCGACGTCTGCGCGATGCAGATCAGCGACCTGGCCGGCTGGATCCGCGAACTGGACGAGCCGTCGGTGGCCCCGCTGCTCGCCGGGTTGCAGCACCTCCTCGACTCCTTCGACGAGATCGGGCTGGGCTACCTCTCCCTCGACCGGCCGGCGGGCACCCTGTCCGGCGGCGAGGCGCAGCGCACCAAGATGATCCGCCACCTCGGGTCGTCGCTGACCGACGTCACCTACGTCTTCGACGAGCCCACGATCGGCCTGCACCCGCACGACATCCAGCGGATGAACAACCTGCTGCTGCGGCTGCGGGACAAGGGCAACACCGTGCTGGTCGTGGAGCACAAGCCCGAGACCATCGCGATCGCCGACCACGTCGTCGACCTCGGCCCCGGCGCCGGCTCGGAGGGCGGCACCGTCTGCTTCGAGGGCACCGTGGACGGGCTGCGCGCCAGCGGCACCATCACCGGCCGGCACCTCGACGACCGGGCCGCCCTCAAGGAAACGGTGCGCTCCTCCACGGGCGCGCTGGAGATCCGGGGCGCCTCGACGCACAACCTCAAGGACGTGGACGTCGACATCCCGCTCGGGGTGCTCTGCGTGGTCACCGGCGTGGCCGGCTCCGGCAAGAGCTCGCTGATCCACGGCTCGGTCGCCGGGCGGGACGGCGTGGTGGTGGTCGACCAGAGCGCGATCCGCGGGTCGCGGCGCAGCAACCCGGCGACCTACACCGGCCTGCTCGACCCGATCCGCAAGGCGTTCGCGAAGGCCAACGGCGTGAAGCCGGCGCTGTTCAGCGCCAACTCCGAGGGCGCCTGCCCCGCCTGCAACGGCGCGGGGGTCATCTACACCGACCTCGGCGTCATGGCCACCGTCGAGTCCACCTGCGAGGAGTGCGAGGGCCGGCGGTTCCAGGCGTCGGTGCTGGAGTACACGCTGGGCGACCGGAACATCGCCGACGTGCTCGCGATGTCGGTGGCCGAGGCCGAGCGCTTCTTCCAGGAGGGCGAGGGGCGCACGCCGGCCGCCCACAAGATCCTCGACCGGCTCGCCGACGTCGGGCTCGGCTACCTGCACCTCGGCCAGCCGCTCACGACGCTGTCGGGCGGCGAGCGGCAGCGGCTCAAGCTCGCCACCCGGATGGCGGAGAAGGGCGGCGTCTACATCCTCGACGAGCCGACGACCGGCCTCCACCTCGCCGATGTCGAGCAGCTGCTCGGCCTGCTCGACCGGCTCGTCGACTCCGGCAAGTCGGTGATCGTCATCGAGCACCACCAGGCGGTCATGGCGCACGCCGACTGGATCATCGACCTCGGCCCCGGCGCCGGGCACGACGGCGGCCGGATCGTCTTCGAGGGCACCCCGGCCGACCTCGTCGCCGCCCGCTCCACCCTCACCGGCGAGCACCTCGCCGCCTACGTCGGCGCCTGACCCGGCGCGCCCGGCTCGTCCACCCGCCCGGGAGTGGACGAGCCGGACGCCGACCAGCGACAATGCGGGCGTGCCTTCCGAACCGGCCGTGTCTCCCGAGCGCCTGCGCGACCTGGCGCTGCTCCGGCGCGTCCGGGACCGCATCGACCGCGAGTACGCCCAGCCGCTGGACGTCGAGGCCCTCGCCCGCGGCGTGCACATGTCGGCCGGGCACCTCAGCCGCCGGTTTCGCCAGGCGTACGGCGAGTCGCCCTACTCGTACCTGATGACCCGCCGCATCGAGCGCGCGATGGCGCTGCTGCGCCGCGGCGACCTCAGCGTCACCGAGGTCTGCTTCACCGTCGGCTGCTCGTCCCTCGGCACCTTCAGCACCCGCTTCACCGAACTGGTCGGCATGCCCCCGAGCATCTACCGCGACAAGGCGGCGGACGCGACGGTGGGCATCCCCTCCTGCGTCGCCAAGAAGGTCACCCGACCGGTCAGGAACAGGCCTCCGTCAGCCGGGTGACGAAGGCCCGACCGATCCCGCCGCTACGTTCATGCCGGAGGGCGCCCGTGCCGGATCCGCTGATCGTCGACCGCGTCCTCGGCGACCGTCCCTTCGCCGAGATCGGTTTCCTTCGGTCGCGGCCGTCGGGCGCATCGCGGCGGCTCGTCATCGCCGGCGGCGCGGTCGGCCCGCCCGGGTAGCAGCCCGGCACCCTGGCCAGCGGGCGGAGCACCCATCGCATCGGGGTCTACGGCCTGGACGGCCTGCGCTGCCGCCACCTGCACCCTGTACTGACCCGGCCACCGGATACGGTCCCTGCATGCGGACTCTCCACCCGGCGTACCGCGTAGCGGACCTTCCGGCCTCTCTCGACTTCTACACCGCGCTCGGCTACCAGCTCGTCGGCCGCGTCGACGTCGGCGGAGGCACCCACCTGGCCATGCTCAAGTTCCCCGACGACGAGGTGGTGACGCTGGAGCTCGTCCACCGCCCGTCCGACGGCCCGGTGAACGTCGGCACCGGCTACAGGATCGAGCTGGTCCAGTGGCCTCCCGGCCACCCCTACGGGCTCACCGCCGCCGACTTCGCCTAGTGCGGCGTCGCTCACGGCCGGTGGCCGGGCGGTTCCGGGAGGGAGGTCAGCGTGCGGGGACGGGGAAGAGCCATTCCAGTGCGGGCAGGGACTTGTCGAGGTACTTGCCGTGGCCCGGCTGGAGCCCGTAGGCCATGTCCTCCAGCACGCCGCATCTGGCGTGGAAGCCGGCGCGCGCCCCGATCTTTTTGGCGTCGTGGCCCGTTCCGTAGGCACGCAGAGCCAGGTCGAGGGCGGCGGGGCCGAGATCGCGGTAGAGCAGGCCGAAGTCGCGGGCCGGGTCGGTGATCGCGGCATCGCTCCAGTCGATGACCCCGGTCACCGTCCAGGCGGCCGGATCGACGAGGACGTGTTCGATGCCCAGGTCACTGTGAGAGAACGCCAGAGCACGCGGGCCGGACGGTGGCGGCGCGTCCAGGAACGCCTCCACGGCGCGGCGGTGCGCCATGGGGACGGCTTCACGGACGGCCGGGTAGGTCTCCGCGGCCTCCTCCAGCCATGCCGCCGGCGGTTCGTCGTCGGTCTCGACCAGGCCGTCCAGGCGGGCGATCGGGACGGCGTTCAGCACGCTGAGGAACTCCCCGAGCGCGGCGGCGACCGGACCTCCGCGAGTCGACCGCTCCGCCGGGGCGACGTCGATCAGCGGGACGCCCGGCAGCTCGCGGTAGGCGAGGCAGCCCTCCTCCGGAACCGTGAACCTCGGCTCGGGCACCGGCAGGGGTGACAGCTCCGCGACGGCGGAGAGAAGGCGGGCCTCGCGGCCCACCCGCGCGGCCCGGCTCGCGGGATCGGGCTCCGTCCCGAATCGGACGATCAGCTCGCCGTCGACCTCGAAGGCGATGTTGTCCTCGCCCTCGCCGAGCAGCACCACGGTCTCGACGCCGTGACCCGGCAGGTGCGCGGCCACCAGTTCTCGCACGCGTCCCGCACGGTCCTTCTCGGCTTCGCGCATCGTCCACTCCACCTCGGCCGGCTCGACCCGGACGTTGCGGTACTGCGGCATGCCGGTGCCGGCCGGGATGAGCCTACCGATGATGGCGTTCTCCTTGAGACCCAGCACCGGTTCGCCGAGGTGGACGAGGTGACGGCCTCCGAAGTTCTCGCGGACCTGGAGGCCGTCACCACGCCTTGGGGCTCAGGAAGCGGGAACGTGCGGCTTCCGGTCGGTCCAGCCGACTTCCAGGTACACCGTGGTCGCCGACTTGACCTGCGCCTTGCCGGGCGATGGCGTGTCCGGCCGGCCGGTCGCGCCGGACCGGTCGGCCGTCCGCGTCGACAGGACGAGGGAGGTGCGCGGATCGATGACCAGGCGAGTGCGCGGCGGTGCGTCCCTTTTGGCCGCGATCGTGACCCCGACCCCGGCCCGGCCGTGCGGATCGGTCGCCTTCCCCGTGACCTTGACGTTCGGCATGCCCGCCAGAGCCCGGTAGGCCGCCGCGCGGGTCCTGGGGGTCGCGGGAACGTCGATCAGCAGCGAGGACAGGCACCGGGCGGTGAAGCCCTGCTCGGCGCCCGGGGGCACCGGGCCGTCGTCGTTGCTCCGCATGGCCTTCACGATCGCGGCCTTCAGCGTCGCCGGGTCACCGGGAAGCGCCTGTACCTGCGCGAAGGACATCGCCTTGTCGCAGATGGTGAACGTGAACGGCCCCCGCGCCTTGAGCAGGTCGGACTCGCCGGCGTCCGGGCCTGCCAGAGCGCGGTACCCGACGAAGCTCTGCCCCTTCCGGGTCGACCAGTTCTCCATGATCCGTCGCCTGGTCGTGTTTCCGACCGTCAAGGTGGTGTCCTGCTTGACGTGCCAGTAGGTGCCCGCCGTGGGAGCGAGTTCGGCCTGGTGGGCGGCGCTGAGCAGGATCTGCCGCCCGGAGTCGGCGGGTGGGCCGGAGGACGGTGACGAGCCGATACCGATCCCCGCGACGGCGACGGCCGCCGCCGCGGCGGTGACGGCCGTCAGCCCCATCCCGGCCAGCGCCGGCCGGGACAGCCGCAGGAACATCCGGCGGCGGGGCCGGGCCTCTTCCATCAGCCGCCTGCGGGCGTCCGAGACGACCTGGGGCTCCGGCGAGGGCTGCGCGTCATGGTGGGCTCGCAGGAGGTCCATCTCATTCATGCGTCGCCATCTCCTGTTCGAGTACTCGGCGAAGGTGGGTGCGGGCGCGGTTCAGACGCGAGCCCACCGTCCCCATCGGAATGTCCAGCGCGATCGCGACCTCGTTGTAGGGCAGTTGCGCGTAGGCGACCAGCAGCAGCACGTCCCGGTCGCCCTCGGACAGCCCGGCCAGCCCGGCGGCGAGCTGCGGCTGCATGCGCTCGGCGCTGACGCGATCGACGACCCGGTCGGCGTGGCCGCCGTCGGCGCCGGCGTCCGTGGACTGCTTCCGCGCCCGGTAGTAGCGGGCCTCGTCCCGCCGGTGCTGCCGGATCAGGTTGGTGGCGATCCCGAACAGCCAGGCACGGGCCAGGGGCAGGGAGGTGTCGTAGCGGTCTCGCCGCCTGAAGGCGACCAGGAACGTGTCGGACGCGATGTCGTCGGCGGCGGGTCCGACACGGGAGGCGACGTACCGGTGGATGTGCCGGAAGTAGCGATCGAAGATCGGCGCGAACGACTCGGGGTCATCCCGGGATCGTTCGATCAGTTCGGCGTCGCTCGGTTCCTCGGCCATCTCAGGAATGACCACGAAGGAGCAGGTGAGGGGCGTACATGTGCGTCCTTTCGTAGAAGCAGGGACGCTCATGATTGGCCGCATCCCGCGAACGTCTTCACGCCCCCGGCAAGCGGAAGGCCGCCGCCCGCATGATGCGGACGGCGGCCTTTGCGTGAAACCTCGGCGGCTTACCGGTTGTACTGGCCGAAGTCGTACTCCTCCAGCGGGACGGCCTCGCCGGAGCCCTGCCCGAAGGCGTACTCGGCGCCGTCGTCGTAGGAACCGACGGAGTAGACCGCCGCCTTCGCCTCCTCGGTCGGCTCGACCCGGACGTTGCGGTACTGCGGCATGCCGGTACCGGCCGGGATGAGCTTACCGATGATGACGTTCTCCTTGAGGCCGAGCAGCGGGTCGCTCTTGGCGTGCATCGCGGCCTCGGTGAGCACCCGGGTCGTCTCCTGGAAGGACGCCGCCGACAGCCACGACTCGGTCGCGAGCGAGGCCTTGGTGATGCCCATCAGGACGGGGCGGCCGGCGGCGGGGACCCCGCCCTCGGCCACGACGTTCCGGTTCGTCTCCTCGAAGATCGGACGCTCGACCAGGTCGCCCGGCAGCAGGTCGGTGTCGCCCGACTCGAGGATGTTCACCCGCTTCAGCATCTGGCGGACGATGATCTCGATGTGCTTGTCGTGGATCGACACGCCCTGCGACCGGTAGACCTCCTGGACCTCCTGGACCAGGTGGAGCTGCACGGCGCGGGGCCCGAGGATGCGCAGCACCTCGTGCGGGTTGATCGCACCCGCGATGAGCTGCTGGCCGACGCCCACGGACTCGCCCTCCTTGACCAGGAGGCGGGACCGCATCGGCACCGGGTAGGCGATCTCGTCGGAGCCGTCGTCCGGGACGATGACGACCTTGCGGGCCTTCTCCGTCTCGTCGATCTTGACGCGGCCGGCGACCTCGCTGATCGGGGCCACACCCTTCGGGATGCGGGCCTCGAACAGCTCCTGCACACGCGGCAGACCGTGCGTGATGTCGCCGCCGGCCACACCGCCGGTGTGGAAGGTGCGCATCGTCAGCTGCGTGCCGGGCTCGCCGATGGACTGCGCGGCGATGATGCCGACGGCCTCGCCGACGTCCACCCGCTTGCCGGTGGCCAGCGAGCGGCCGTAGCAGGCGGCGCAGACACCGATCTTGGCCTCGCAGACCAGGGCGCTGCGGGTGCGGACCTTCTCCACGCCCGCCTCGACCAGGCGGGACACGACCGAGTCGGACAGGTCGGTGTCGGCCGGGAAGATGACCGTCCCGTCCACGACGACGTCCTCGGCGATCGTGCGGCCGACCAGGCTGGTCTCGGTGGTGGCCAGCTTGACCAGCGTGCCGTCGGGCAGCCGGTCGGCGACCTCGAACGGGATCGTGCGGTCGGTGCCGCAGTCCTCCTCACGGACGATGACGTCCTGCGCGACGTCCACCAGGCGCCGGGTCAGGTACCCCGAGTCGGCGGTGCGCAGCGCGGTGTCGGCCAGGCCCTTGCGGGCGCCGTGCGTCGAGATGAAGTACTCGACGACCGACAGGCCCTCGCGGAACGACGACTTGATCGGACGCGGGATGGTCTCACCCTTGGGGTTGGAGACCAGGCCGCGCATACCGGCGATCTGGCGGAGCTGCAGCGGGTTGCCGCGGGCGCCCGACTGGATCATCATCCAGATCGGGTTGGCCTTCGGGAACGCCTTCTCCATGTCCACCGCGACGTCCGCGGTGGCCTTGTTCCAGATCTCGATGAGCTCCTGCTTGCGCTCGTCGTCGGTGATCAGGCCGCGGTTGAACTCCCGCTGCACCTTCTCCGCGCGCTGCTCGTAGCCGCCCAGGATCTCCTGCTTGTTCGGCGGCGTGATGACGTCGTCGATCGCGATCGTGACACCGGACCTGGTCGCCCAGTGGAACCCGGTGCTCTTGAGCGCGTCCAGGGCGTTGGCGACGGCGACCTTCGGGTACGTCTCCGCCAGCTCGTTCACGATCGCCGAGAGCTGCTTCTTGCCGATCTCGTCGTCCACGAACGGGTAGTCGTCCGGCAGCGTCTCGTTGAACATCGCGCGGCCGAGCGTGGTCTCCAGCCGGTACGGCCGGCCGGGCTCGTAGCCCTCGGGCGCCTTCCAGCCGCGGGGCGGCGGGATGTCCTTGAGCCGGATCTGGATCTTGGCCTGCAGGTCCAGCTCGTGCCGGTCGTAGGCCATGATCGCCTCGGCGACCGACCCGAACGAGCGGCCCTCGCCCTTCGCGCCGTCCTTCTGCGTCGTCAGCCAGTACAGGCCGATGACCATGTCCTGGGTGGGCATGGTGACGGGCTTGCCGTCCGACGGCTTCAGGATGTTGTTGGTCGACAGCATCAGGATCCGCGCCTCGGCCTGCGCCTCGGCGGACAGCGGCAGGTGCACCGCCATCTGGTCGCCGTCGAAGTCCGCGTTGAACGCGGTGCAGACGAGCGGGTGGATCTGGATGGCCTTGCCCTCGACCAGCTGCGGCTCGAACGCCTGGATGCCGAGGCGGTGCAGGGTCGGCGCCCGGTTCAGCAGCACCGGGTGCTCGGTGATGACCTCTTCCAGCACGTCCCACACGACCGGGCGGGCCCGCTCGACCATCCGCTTGGCGGACTTGATGTTCTGCGCGTGGTTGAGGTCGACCAGCCGCTTCATGACGAACGGCTTGAACAGCTCCAGCGCCATCTGCTTGGGCAGGCCGCACTGGTGCAGCTTGAGCTGCGGGCCGACGACGATGACCGAACGGCCGGAGTAGTCGACGCGCTTGCCCAGCAGGTTCTGCCGGAACCGGCCCTGCTTGCCCTTGAGCATGTCGGACAGCGACTTCAGCGGACGGTTGCCGGGCCCGGTGACCGGGCGGCCGCGGCGGCCGTTGTCGAACAGCGCGTCGACGGCCTCCTGCAGCATCCGCTTCTCGTTGTTGACGATGATCTCGGGCGCGCCCAGGTCGAGCAAGCGCTTGAGCCGGTTGTTGCGGTTGATGACCCGGCGGTACAGGTCGTTCAGGTCGGACGTGGCGAACCGGCCGCCGTCCAGCTGGACCATGGGACGCAGGTCCGGCGGGATGACCGGGATGCAGTCCAGCACCATGCCGAGCGGGCTGTTGCGGGTGTTGAGGAACGCCGAGACGACCTTCAGCCGCTTCAGGGCGCGGGCCTTCTTCTGGCCCTTGCCGGTGCGGATGATGTCGCGCAGCTTCTCGGCCTCGGCGTCGAGGTCGAAGTTCTGCAGCCGCGCCTGGATGGCCGCGGCGCCCATGCCGCCCTCGAAGTACTTGCCGAACCGGTCGCGCATCTCGCGGTAGAGCAGCTCGTCGCCCTCCAGGTCCTGGACCTTGAGGTTCTTGAACCGGCTCCACACCTCGTCGAGGCGGTCGAGCTCGCGCTGCGCGCGGTCGCGCAGCTGCTTCATCTCCCGCTCGGCGCCGTCGCGCACCTTGCGCTTCTGGTCGGCCTTCGCGCCGGCCTCCTCCAGCTCCGCGAGGTCGCCCTCCAGCTTCTGCTGGCGGGCCTCGACCTGCGCGTCGCGGGCCTGCTCGATCTGCTGGCGCTCCACCGAGATGTGCGCCTCCAGCGTGGGCAGGTCGCGGTCGCGCCGCTCCGCGTCCACGCTGGTGATCATGTAGGCCGCGAAGTAGATGATCTTTTCCAGATCCTTCGGGGCCAGGTCCAGCAGGTAGCCGAGGCGCGACGGCACGCCCTTGAAGTACCAGATGTGCGTGACCGGCGCGGCCAGCTCGATGTGGCCCATCCGCTCGCGGCGCACCTTGGCACGGGTCACCTCGACGCCGCAGCGCTCACAGATGATGCCCTTGAAGCGGACGCGCTTGTACTTGCCGCAGTAGCACTCCCAGTCCCGGGTCGGACCGAAGATCTTCTCGCAGAAGAGCCCGTCCTTCTCCGGCTTGAGGGTCCGGTAGTTGATCGTCTCCGGCTTCTTCACCTCGCCGTGCGACCACTGGCGGATGTCGTCGGCGGTCGCCAGACCGATGCGAAGCTCGTCGAAGAAGTTGACGTCAAGCAACTGTTTTCCCCTTGAGTTCTCAGACCTCGTCGACGCTCATCGCGCCCTCGTTAGGACGGCGGGACAGGTCGATGCCGAGCTCCTCCGCGGCGCGGAAGACGTCCTCGTCGGTGTCGCGCATCTCGATGGACATGCCGTCGCTGGAGAGCACCTCGACGTTGAG